>NZ_JALQCK010000062.1:0-42530 GCF_030464835.1 Paraburkholderia sp. WS6 | reverse complement strand
CCGCCTGAAGTCGAACGCTATCAAGCTGCCCATACACCACTCTTGACGTTAGCTCCACGACGGAGACTCGGTCCCGTTCGTTGCTCTTGAAACCAATCAGGATTTCATGCAGCGCCTGCACTACGTGACGATTCCGCCCGATGCATTTGGCGCGATGCGGCTGCAGCTGGACAAAGCTGGCGTGACGAGTGCAGTGCTGTTCCCCGACCTCGAGGGCATCGCAGCGTACGTCACCCGCACCCATCTGTACCTTGCTGACGAGATTCTGCCGAGACTCGGCGGGATCGGCTCCAACCTCTGACACACATGGCGAACCAGCCGCAGCAGCTGACTCAAGGGAGACTAGACGATGGTGACGACGACGAAGGGCATTGCGTCCGCGCTCGCGATCGGGGGCCTGGTGGTTGGCCTGGTAGCCGCCTGGTATTGGCGCGAGTCGACCCGGGTGCCGATTGATCCGCTCGACGGCGATCCGAACGCGATCATGCCGGTCGTGCCGGAGCTCGAGCACCAGGCGTGGTGGGCCGCCCAGTTCCGCGCGAATCAGGAGGCCGGTCGCCTGAACACCATCGCTGCCATGCTGACCGCAGTCGCGGTGGTGCTCAGCACCGCATCGTCCGTCATCGCCCTGTTCTGATTCCATGGCGAACCAACCACAGCAACTCACCCTGCCGCCGCCGCGTACCTATTCGCGCACCGAATTTGCGGCGCTGCGCGCGCGGGTGCAGGGCATCCCGGTCGGGAAAATCGCGCAGCTGTATTTCGACAGCGACGCCACGCCGTACCACGACGAGCCCGAGCAGCTCGAGCGGTTCCTGCGCACGATGCGCGACGATCTGGTCCAGATGGCCATCCTCCACGGCTCGCCCGTGCTGGCCGACCACCTGCGCGCCTCGATCGCGAAGCACGGCAGTGCGCGGCTTGCGAGTGTCTCGCTGCAGATGGTCGAGCAGGCGTCGCGGCTCGCCGTCGCCGCGCCGCTGGCCGGTCACGCCGTCGGCCTGTGGTTCCGGCCGCTGATCGCGCGGCACCTGGCAGGCGAGGGCATCCACACGCTTGCCGAGCTGGTCGCTGTTGCGAACCGCCGCGGCGGCAGCTGGTGGCGTGCGGTGCCGCGCATCGGGCCCGGCCGGGCGCGCGTGATCGTCGCGTGGCTGCGGCGGCACGTCGATTCGCTGGGTGTGACGGTTGCGGCCGACGTCGATGCCGCAGAGCCGCTCGTGGCACCGGGCGGCACCGTGGTGATCGGACCGGCCAGCGGGCAGCTCGCGCCGCTCGAGCGCATGGCCTTGCCGCACGCGCTGTCCGGCGAGCGCGGCACCAACCGTGCGCCCGTCTTCCCGTACGTCCGGGCCCGCCACGACCTCGACGCGGTGCGGGCCTACCTGGCCGGCTACGCCGGACAGACGGCCACCCAGCGCGCGTATGTACGCGAGCTCGAGCGGCTGGTGCTGTGGGCAACAATGCAGTGCGGTGTGGCGCTGTCGTCATTGACGGTCGAGGACTGCGAGGCCTACAAGGCCTTTCTGGCCGCGCCGGCGGATGCCTTTACGGGGCCGCCGGTGTCGCGCGCCTCCGGGCGGTGGCGACCGTTCGCCCCGGGCGGCCTGTCGGCCGACAGCCAGCGGTACGCGGTGCGCGCAATCCGCGCCGCGTTCGACTGGCTGGTCGACGTCCGTTATCTGGCGGGCAATCCGTGGCGGGCCGTCAAGGACCCGCGCACCGTCCGGCGCGCGCAGAAAATGAAGATCGATCGCGCCCTGCCGATCGACCTGTGGACCCGCATGCGTGAGTTTCTCGCCAGTCGCGCGGACGATGCTGCCCCGCAGGGAGCCCAATGGCGCGCGGCGCGCGCGTTCCTGCTGCTGATGGGCGATTCGGGCCTGCGGATCGCCGAGGCGGCGGCGACCCGGCGCCCGGCGCTCGAGTGGCTGCCAGCCGACGGCGACGTGCCCGCGACGTGGCTGCTGCAGGTGGTCGGAAAAGGCGACCGGGAACGGTTCGTCCCGGTGAGCGATGAGTGCATCGCCGCGCTGCAGGCGCACTGGCGCGACCGCGGCCTCGAGTTCGATGTGCCGGACGCGGGCGCACCGCTCGTCGCTCCGCTCGTCATCCCGGGGACGAAGAAGGCCCGCGAGAAGTTCGGACTGGATGCGGGCAAGGAGGATGTAGCCGGGGTGCCGCTGCAGGAAGGGTATTCCGTGCGCGGCGCACGGGGACTCACCAGCTGGGCGATCCGTCAGATGCTCGAACACCTGACGGATCTCAACGAGTCCGAGCGCCGGCAACTCGCCCGCACATCACCGCATGCGCTGCGGCATACCTTTGGCACGCAGTCGGTGGCCGCCGACGTCCCAATTGACGTCGTGCAGCGGATCATGGGGCACGCATCACTGCAGACCACCACAACCTACGTGACCGCCGAGCGGCGGCGGATGCGCGCCGAGGTCTCAAAGTATCACGCGCGGCTGACCGGATCGGGACAGAAATAGCCGGTCAGAGTGTAATACGCATGGCGCTGGCCAACCGCCCGGGGAAGGAACAACTTCGTACATCGTCGCGATGCGTGCATGTGTTCCCGACCGCACGAATACCGTGGTTGGCGCTGGAACAAAATCATGCAAAGCAACGCAGGTGGTTGGGCCGGAGTCCGTCTGCCAGCACGGGGCAGGGCTTCGGGAAGGGGGGAGAACGCTGACCGGGTTTTACCCGGTCCAGAAATTGGGTACGACATACAACGAAAAGACGCGCTCCAGCTTCCCCGGATTCGCTGGAAAGTATTATAAATAACCAAGGATCCCCGCACGTGCTGCACTGGATGAACGATTTTTTGAATAGCAACAAGGCATCAGCCACGCCACAGCTACGGAGGATCCGATGGGAATCGTCAAGACCTACATCCATATCTCGGACCTGCATTTCGCCGGCCCGACGCAGCGGTTCTTCTATGATCGATGGGCGCGGTATTTCCCTGTCCTCGACGGCTTGGTCGGCCATGACCCAAACAAGCTTAACTATCTGGAAAACACGTACGGGAGATTGAAGGCAACTGAACCGGATGTCGATCTGGTAGTGACCGGAGACTTGACGGCCCAGTCGCTCGATTCAGAATTTGATGACGCGGAGTGCTTTCTGGAAACGGTGACGCCAGCCCCGACATTTTACGGACTGGGCGTCGCGGCATGGAAGGACCTTGCGGTCCCTGGCAATCACGATCAATGGCCAGGGATCCCCTTCACGCCGATAGGAACATGCAACGCCCGGGTACGTGCGATCTTTCCCCACACGGCTTCCGTCACCCACTCGTTTACCTTGGCAAATGGTGTTCCCGTGGTGTTTCTTGAACTGAACGGAGACGCAGATGTGGGGGCGGCATCGCCTGAAAGAGTACTGGCGCGTGGTTCGTTCGTTTCGGCCATCCATCGGCTTCGCAACCTGCTGGACCGCCGGGATGACCGCGAGGTGCGGATCCTGCTGCTTCATCATTCCATTGAGTTCCCGGGGCGCAGTTACCCATTCATGACAGAGCGGCCGCTGTCAATCGACGACCCGAGTCGTACTGAAATCGAGAAATTGCTGTCGGATTACGACATTCGGGTTGTCCTGACGGGACATGCTCACGAGCCGTTTTTCGTTGGCCCTCTCCAGGGAGTGGCCGGAAGGGCAGGCTTCGGCGTCATGGAAAGTCGCTGCGGCACAACCACGCAACGACTGAAGAAGCGTGGCCTGAACAGCCTGTTTGTGCATCGCGTTGAGCGCGACGCAAGTACCCATACGTTCATCTGGCGCAGTTCGCTTTACACGCACGGGGCGAGCCGGTCGGCCAGATTCACGGCCGTGGGCGCGACCTGCCAGGGGCGGACTGCGGAAGACCGGATCCAGATCTTCCCGTAACCTGGTCCCTGATGCACCGACGTGGTGCAAGAAAGTTTCGGCCAGCGGCCTGTCGAGGTCCCAATAACGAGTTGAAGACCGAAAACACGCTCGCGAAGATTGTCGCATCTGAAAATCATGACCACTCCTGCCCCCTCTTTTGAAGTTGCATATCGCGAATACCGAGGGCTGCTGTTCGCCGCCCTCGGCAGGATGGCGCTCCAGGGATTCGTCGTACCACCGGGAGACGCCAGTGATCTCGTGCACGACTTTTTCATTGACGCCTGGAGCGGCCTGGAGCAGAGGTATGAACCTCAGCGAGCCAGCTTCCAGACGTACATGTACGCGGCCTTCGTGCGCTTTGCCCGACCACGTATCGTACGACTGCACCGGTTCAACAAGGCGCTATGTGACCCGGCGGAAATGACTCGCCTGGCCGACCTCCTTGCCGGCGACTCGGGGCCTGCGGATGATGCGATCGATCTCGCCCGGGTGCATCAATCCATCGCGGATCTCCCGGTCGCCCTGCACGAGGCCCTGAGCGGCTGGCTTGATGCAAACAGGACCTCGGAGCGAGATGTCGCACGGACCCTCGGCCTGTCCCGCTACGAGTTGAGGCGCAGGCTGATCGAGGCCCTGGGCCAGATCTCCGTGGCCATGGGGGCGCTGCACGAAGCCGATTCCACTGACCGGGACGTGGCGATCGCGGTCTGGCAAGACGGCCTCACGGTGAACGAGGCGGCGGGGCAGCTCGGAATGACGTCACAGGAAGTGCGCAATGCGTGCCTGAGAAATCAGCGTCGGGTTCAGCAATCCATGGCATTGATGCGCAGCACGCCCCCCCTACCCAGCGGGAGAACAACGATGAATACCCCTTCGACGACTGAACTGGTGGGCACGATCCTGAGCGGAGCACTCGACGATGCGTCGCTCCTCCAGATCGAGTCAAATGCAGGAGAATTGCTTGGGCCACTCGCAGAAGCGATTGACCAGGCTCCTGCCGCATGGGAACGCTTGCCGCCTGACCAGGTGGCAAAGGTATATCTCGCACTGGCGCGAGGACTTGGCGCCGGGATTATGGTTGAACAGGAACCCGATCCACTGGTTGCAGAGGGTGCCGACGATTGCCGTGCAGTTGGGCTGGCGTTCGCAGACGCCCTCGTGCCGGCACTACCGACTCGCAGTAGTCTTTATCATTTGGCTGACGCGCTCGCGGCGCGCACACGACCATTGCCTCCGGATCGCCTGCAGCAACTTTTGGGCGAGCACGACGTTCAGGCTGCGGGAGACGCGGTGCTACCGGTCGCCGCCTACGGGTTGGGACCAATGCATTTTGTCTACGCGTCCGACGCGATCGGACTCCTGTTGCAGCGGGCCATCAACGCCGGATATTTTCCCCGGGGCGCGGCGCTATCGGTAATGCGCGAAGGTGGCGGTGTGAACTACATTTGCACTGCATCGCACAGCAAGCTCACGCGGGACAACCAGCTCACGCAGGATGATCTCGTCCGCGAGGTGGCGACAATGGCGGATATTTCCCGGGATATCGCGAAACCCGTACTTGACTGGATGGTGAACTCAGCGCCCGCCGTCAGGTCGCTGTTCACGGGCTTTTCCGCGTCGTTCAATGAACAGAATGTGATTCTGATGCCGCATGAAATGGCGGATGATGATCTTTTTCAGCGATGGTCACCGGCCTGAAACAGGATAAGCGGTGCCTCACAAGACATTGCGTCACTGGTCGATGCGCCGAATGCGCTGACGCATGCGTCATAACAAGGCAACGGCAAGCGTTAGCTGCATGGTTTTGACGTGACTATGCTGGGGCGGCGACGGCGATACTTTGCGTTGCGACGTCAGGCGCGTTTGGCTAACGCGTTGGAGGTAAGAACAACTTCAATTGTCTGGCCTGCTCAACCTGGTCTGAATCCTGGATGTAGCGACCCTGGTATCGATGTTTTCCATCACTCGACCTGATAATGACGTCTCCGCTCGCGACCAGCGTTGCAAGGGCGTCTTTATACATCGACGCGGTGGCGGGCGATCCATTGCAGGTCTGCGCGAAGATTGACGAAAACGTGACCGCGTGGGGCTGGTCAAAAATGCGCGCGGCGAGCTGTTCGACCAGTTCCTTGTCGGACCTGCTGCGTGCCACGTCATCAAACCGGAATCCCCCATCGAACTCCTGCAGGAACCCCATGGTGTGGGGTGCGAGCATGTTCAACCCGGCGCCGCCATAGTGCACAAAGTGGTTGCTGTGTTGCCAGTGAACCTGCTTCATCACATCCTGTGCGCGGTGGTGTTGGGAGAGGTGAACAAGCCAGTATTCCCCATGGCCGGCGCCTGTCCCGCGGATGAAGAACGGCGTGAAAAACGCTGCACCGCATCGCTCAACCAGAGCCTCGTACAGCGCGGCCTGAATGAACCGTCGCCAGTCCGTTTCGTCCGCCTTGATCTGTTCGATCGAACGCGTGCCTAACCGCTTGAAAATGTCGATCTGTAACGTGGTGGAAATGCGCTGCGCGAACTCGTCGTTCGTGTATGTCGCAAATGACGACACGTGAAATGTCAGCACGACCTCGGCATTGCGGCTGGTTTGAAAAATGCGCCGGATCAACGTTGCTGGAACCTCCGCGTACCCGTACTGATCCAGAAAAAAGAGTGCGGTGCCCGAACGAGGCGTGTGCTGGTGGATGCGCAGCAGGACCTCTTCCACGGCGACCCCGAATTCGGCGTGCAGCAGGTGGATGGAGACGCCGATTGCATGTTCGAGTCCGCGGTCCCCAAGCACCTTGCGCAGGTGTTGCAGCGCGCCCCGGTCTTTATCAACGAAGACAAACTGCACGTCGAATGCAATCAGCTTCGTTCTGTTCGCATTGACGAGCGCGAAGGCGGCGTCGACCGCCTCGATCATACGCAGTGGAGATCCGAACACGAGCTCCCCTGAGCCGCGAAGCTCGTACAGTCCGCCGCCACAAAAGCCGTCCACCAGGGTGATCTTGAAACGTTCGCGCCCGGGGGCATTGAGTAGTCGCTGCTGAAAATAACGCACCAGGTAGTCAACGAGCACCTGATGTTTTGTCAGACTGTGCTCGTCGAGGACGGCGGGGCCGTTGCTCCAGTCATAATGACGTTTTGCCAAGGCTTATTTTCCGAGTGAGGCTCGAGCGGCTAAGACGCGGATGCCGGAAACTGGTCCCAATGCTTTCCCGCGAGGGTGCGCCCGGCCTTGCTCTTGCCGATCGCCGCGACAGAGACCTCCGAGCCATCCTGGCGAAGAACCTTCACCGCGGTGTGCTTGGTCATGACGTCGGTGACCTGGTCCACTGGTGCCCAGTGCCCCCACTGCTTGAAGTGAAACGGCACTCTGGTTTTTGCGCACTGCTTTTGAAGATTTGCTGGCCAGACGGGATCCATGGGTCGAGAGCCGGGCCCCGACTCGCCGCCTGCAATGACCCAGTCAACGCGCGTGCCGTTCTCGCCGCGCACGAGAAACTCGGAGAGATCGAGCGGGCCCAGTAGCGGCTCGCAGGAGAGGAACCGGACGGCCGGCGAGGTGAACTCGAGCAGGTACTTGATGCGCTTGCGCGCGCTTGCCTGATTCTCAACCGTCGTTCCCAGCCAGACGTTGCTGGGAAAGTCATATCCCTTTGGCAACTGCTTGCGGACGAGATGAATGCGCTTCGTTAACAGCAACCAGTCCAGGTTGGGTGTCTGCGCAATCAGTTCGAGAAGCCGTAAGCGCTCGCCAACCAGGTCCGGTCTGTTCTCGAATACATCGGCCATCGACGCGCAGAAGACGCGAAGCCGGGTCTTGTCTGCCGCCGCTTCCCGATTCCACTTCAGGGGCTCTTTCCAATGCGCATCGCTAAAGAAGCGCCGGGGTGTTTCCGGCCCCCAAACGCTTTCGCCCAGCCTCTTTGCCCAAGTTTCCGCGTAGCAATGGTCGCAAGCGGCGGATACCTTGACGCAACCCCACCAGGGGTTGAAGGTGTGGTGCGTCCATTCGATGCGAGAATCTTTTCCCATGACGATCAGCTTATGTTGGGCGGTACGATATTGTACGCGTATGGCCGCCCAGAAAGGACCTTGCTCGGGGACGGGGGCATTGGGCCGGAATGCCACGTGTCGTCCGTGCGGCGCCATGGTCCGGACGCATTGCGAATCACGTCGCACGTTGCAGGACGACGCTGGTACAACAACGGAGTGAGAGGGGCGCGCTGTGGCGGATACGAAGACGGTGGTACCGGACAACAACGACGGCTTGCCTGCCATGGTGGTAGGTCGCTGGGTGACCGAAGAGAAGCACCAGATCATCAAGCGGTACATTGACGCGTCCTGGGGCGCACGTCAGAAGTTCACCACTCAGCGAACGTACATTGACCTCTTTGCCGGCACTGGCCGGGTACTGATCAAACACACCTCGACCTTTTCGGACGGTGGCCCGCTGGCGGCCTGGACGATGTCCCAGCAGAGACGCGGGACGTTTTCGCACTTTTTCGTCGCGGACGCGAACCCTGAATATCTGGCAGCCTGTGACGAGCGATTGCGCAAACTGGGAGCCCCGGTCAAATCCGCCGTCGGTCGCGCGGACCAAACCGTCGACTGGGTGATCCCGCAACTGGACCGGCGAGGACTTCATCTCGCATTGCTCGACCCATTCAACGCGGGTCACCTCCATTTCTCGATCATCGAGAAGCTGGCATCCATGCCGTCAATTGATATCGTCGTGCATCTGAGCACGGGCGATATCCAGCGCAACATTGCATCAGGCCTCGAGTCAGAACGCTCATCGCTCGACGACTTCGCCCCAGGATGGCGGCAGGTTGTTCGCCAACAGGCCTCGAAGCACGAGATGCGAGACGCGTTTGTCGATCACTGGAAGACGCTGGTGAGCAAGACAGGCATGCGCGTGTGCGACACGATGTACCCGGTGCGGAACAGCAAGGATTCGACCATGTACTGGCTGTGTCTGCTCGCAAGACACGATCTCGCCGAGAAGCTCTGGCGCGACGCGTGCAACCTCCAGGGCCGTTCCCTGTTCTGACTCACTACGTTATAACTTCCACCATGTGGCACACCCAAGGGTGTTTGCCGCTATCTGTTATCAATATGCATTGGTCAAACTGTGCCGGCTGCGGTGGACAGTCAGAACGCCAGCCGATCTTCGAAAACTGCCGGGTATGTGGAGAAGGTCAATCCCGCGTGGGTAGGGCTGCGGCGTGTCATCTGGCCATACGGCTTTGCATTGACTTTTCCCGAGTGCAGTATATAACTCGGATTGCATGACTGGCCGTCGCGACGCCAGTCATTTTTTTGACCCCCGTTGGATGGTGTGCGTCGCGTCCATATGCTGTTGCAGCGTAATGATTGGGCGGTCCTATGAAGACTTCAGGATGGTTTCTTCTCCCATTCGTTCTCGGTGGATGCTGCACTACGAAGGAGCCCGCATCGCCGCCTGGTACTGCGGACATGAGTGCGGTGATTGACCGCGTCAAAGTTGAACTCAACAAATTCAAGCACTCTCTACCGGTTGCACCGCCGAACAATACGACGACATGCACTGTGAATGGAAAACCGAACGTCTTTATCGTGCCGACGAAAGCCGAGCTGACACTGAAAGTCGCGTCAACGAACAACATCGCCGGTAGTATTGGCGTCAAAATACCGGCGGGAAAAATCGTCACCGTGGACCCGACATTTTCCGGTAGCTACCAGACCGTCGGAACTCATGCTTTTACCTTAAACCTCGATCTCCAACACGATCCGAGCGTCTCTGAGCTTCAGACCGACATCGACACCACGAGCAAACAGATCGCCGTGTACGCGAAGGCACAAAAAGCCCTCGCGAAGACTGACCCGGCTACGGCAGCGAAGTTTGGCTCATACGTTGCCGCGAAATCCGCGCACCTCCACGGCGACTACGCGGCCTTGGCCGGGATGCTTCCACAACAGGCCAGCGCTGTTGCAGAGCCGCCAGATACACCTGCATCATTCGTAGATGCGACGAAGCGACCACCCGTTCCCAACCCGCCCGACGATCTCGCGGACTATCCATTGGCAAGTACCCTTTGGACCGTTCGCGAGCAACTCCTCTACGTCGATCACATGCTTACCCCATGCGTCAAACCGAACCAGTTAGAGGTGGACATTGACTTCGAAGTCCAGGCAAAGATGAAGGCCGATGTCGGCCTCGACATCCTGATCGTCAGCATAGACGCGAGCAATGAGAAAACAAACGATACGCTCCAGCACCTGAAGGTGACCTTTGATATGACTGGGAGCTCCCAGCTGCTGCTCCTGAACACCAACTAAGCTGTCGTTGCCCAACCACCACAGACTGAAAATCTGTGGGTTGGGTGACGGCTAGTTCCAGCCAGCGGAACATGCGTGACGATGCGTCAATTCGTGCTCCAGCAGGCTGTCGACAGTCATGGCGAAAAACTCGAGGCAGGTAGTCGCGTCGGCGACGTAACCGGAGTCAAGTTGTCCTGGCTTGCTTCCACTTGAACTGGGTCGGTCGTGACCACAGCCGCGATTAGACACGTGGATTCTCGACATGCATCAGCGAGCGTTTGCCGATCGCGTACAACAACAAGGACCGTGAGCGTTTCAACTACAACGGCCTTAATCGCTATACGGTGCTGCATGGCTTCGCGATTGAGGAATATGCTGCGGAGGAAAACAGCCTGAAGGCGTTTTCGCTGCTCAGCGCCATGACAGCATTGATGTCAACAAGGGAGAGCCTCCACATACCCGACAACGCTTGAAGATCACTGGCCATCGCCAGCCGTCAGCGCCCAGCGTTGAGATTCTTAAGACGCAGAAACGCCGGTGCGTGGCTTTGCGCGAACAAAACTGTCGCTTGAGTGCTGGCGAGACAAGAGATTGACCGCCAGCCAAGCAGCTCGAGTTGATCTGCGCGTATCTCTTCTTGTCTAATGAGAGACGCATGCGTGCGAGTTATGTAGAGGAGAAGATCAAGTTCGCGCTTGGTATCGGTGTATTTCGGATCGGTCGCCAGGCGACTTGCACAATCCGTGACAAGCAAGTAGATCGTGGTGGATGGAGGCACATCGTAAAGGAGCGGTGGGCCAATGATGTCCTTGAGCGTTGCTGCGGCTTTGAGGCGCTCATAGGTGGCCTTGACCTCGCCGCTTCGTTTCGACCCAGGATTCAAGATCTCTTTGACCTGAAAATTCGCATCGCGAAACAGAACATCTGTCTTGCTGCGTTGATGCGGAGACCTTAGTTCGTCCTCAACAAAGGCGAGCGAACAGTGTTCTAGAAACTGAGAAACAACCCAGCGCTCGCGAGCTTCCTTCCCCTTGTTCGAGAAAAAAAGCAGTTCTTCATGCGCCGACTCACGCATGGATGCCAAAAATTCGTCATCCGATTGAGGCACTCGTGGAGTGTCACCCATGGCGGTTCTCAGTGATTAAGTGACCGATCTGGTTGCCCAGCGAATGGTTAGTCCATCATTTCATCGGGCCACAGTTGCGCGCCGTGCAACACACGCAGGATGCGTACGGTATCGCCTGCAATGCGATAGGCCGCAATATACGGTGTCCGGCTGATGACCAGTTCGCGAGTACCTTCGACGCGCCCCGGACGGCCAGTGTCGGGAAACTGCAGTAGTTGCTTGACTTGCACACGGATCCGATCATCCACGACGACTGCCGCATGTGGGCTATCCTCTTCGATGTAATCAAAAATCGCGTCGCGATCCTCTATTGCGAAAGCGGACCATTCAAGCCTCACGCGTCACCTTCGGCGGCTTTGCGAAGGGCCGCGGCGCGGCGTTTGGAGAAATGAGCTTCGACTTCATCGTCCGGGGTAGCGGGGCGGGGGTCGTCCAATGCTTCCTGCACCTTCGCGCGGAACCAGGCGTCATGCACAGCCGGGTCGGTCGCGAAGGCGAACGGCAACGCACCTTCGTTGGCAACGCGTGTCAGGAGGATGCGCACAGCATCCGAGACGGTCAACCCCATGTTGTCGAGCACCGCAGCCGCGCGCTCTTTCAACGCGGGGTCGATGCGTGTTTGCACCAATGCAGTCGCAGCCATGGCAACTACTCCTATGTGTGGTCCAGATTTCTCATTGTAATTCATTTGAATTACAATTGGTGTCACTATCAACACGCCAACAATTCGCGCTACCGGTCCAACGTGACGCATCACACCTCACCGATACCCGGCGATCCACGCTCGGGCAGTCCATCGAAATCAGGCGCCATGCGCGCGGTCAGCGCCATAGGTCCCCCCTAACTGAGCGATAATTGCGCCTAGCGCGCCGGTTTGTCGGCTGGCTAGCGCGACGCCCGGCCGTCGCAATCGAAGATCAAGCACGAAAAAGGCACAAGGGCGTTTGAATGCTCAAACTCGAAGCGGTTACCAAAAATACGTTACTGACGGGCATAGAGCCCGACCAAATTGCCCGGGTGATGAGTGTCGAGCCTGCCGGCGAAGACGCGATCGCCATCGTCTACAAAACGGGGGACGGACGGCTGGGCGAGCGGATGATTCTTCGCGACGAGGAGGCCAGCATCGCCTTGGCCGAAGTCGGCCGCCCTTGGGGTTTTGACGCCTCGGGCGAAGACTTCAAACTCGCTGCCGAGGCCTACCGGATATCCCTCGCGCACCTTTTCGATCGCATGATGGCGGTCCACACATCCAACGTGGACCCGCTGCCGCATCAAATCACCGCGGTGTACGAGTCGATGCTGCCACGACAGCCCCTGCGTTACGTTCTGGCGGACGATCCCGGCGCTGGCAAGACCATCATGGCCGGCCTGCTGATCCGTGAGTTGCTGATGCGCGCTGACGTTCGCAAAGTTTTGATCGTTGCGCCAGGCAGCCTTGTCGAACAATGGCAGGCCGAAATGGACACCAAGTTCGGACTGTCTTTCTCGATATTCTCTCGGGAAATGGAGCAGGCAAGTCGGGGACCCAATCCTTTCGAGGAGGCCGAGCTATTGATCGCCCGTCTCGACATGCTCGCGCGCAGCGATGACCTTCAGGAGAAACTCTCATTCAGCCGGTGGGATCTCGTCATCGTTGATGAGGCCCACAAGCTGTCGGCGACCTGGTATGGGACGAAAATCAACGAGACACGCCGCTTCAAGCTGGGGAAGCTTCTGGGCGAAATCTCGCGGCACTTCCTGTTGATGACTGCGACACCACATAACGGCAAAGAAGAGGACTTCCAGCTGTTCTTGTCGCTTCTTGACTCGGACCGCTTCTTCGGCAAATTTCGCGACGGAGCGCACAAGGTCGATGTCTCCGACCTCATGCGCCGTATGGTCAAAGAAGACCTTTTGAAATTCGACGGTAGCCGGTTGTTCCCCGAACGATTTGCTTACACCGTCAACTACAAACTCTCCCAGTCGGAAGCTGCACTCTACGCAGACGTAACAGACTACGTCAAAGAACAAATGAATCGCGCCGATGAGCTCGCCGACGGCGCGCGCAAAGGCACTGTGGGTTTCGCGCTGACAGCATTGCAACGACGCCTGGCATCCAGCCCCGCAGCTATTTATCACTCTCTCAAAAGGCGACGCGAGAAGTTGCAGCACCGAGTTGAGGACGAGAGGGCCGCGCAACGCGGCCAAGCTCCCCGCACAATAAAGGCGCTCGTTGTCGCGGGCGACGTCTGGGAGCGAGAAGACGACCTTGACCCGGAGGCGTTTGAAGACTTCGAGGAAGAGGTAGTAGATCAAGCAACGGCAGCGCAGACCATTCAGGAGTTAGAAGAGGAAATCCGCACGCTTTTGGCTCTGGAAGAGCAAGCCCGTGAACTCGCCCACTCTGAGCGCGACCGAAAATGGGAAGAGCTCTCCAACATTTTGCAAAACCGCCCTGAAATGCGGACTGCGGACGGACGGCGACGCAAGCTGATCATTTTCACAGAGCACCGCGACACTCTGAATTATCTGTGCACGAAAATTCGAGGTCTGCTGGGCAGCGACGAGGCCGTTGTACAAATTCATGGAGGCGTGCCTCGCGAAGGACGGCTCGTGGTCCAAGAACTCTTTCGACACGACGTCGAAACCGTTGTCTTGTTGGCGACGGACGCCGCTGGCGAAGGCGTCAATCTTCAAAACGCGAATCTGATGGTCAACTATGACCTCCCGTGGAACCCCAATCGGCTGGAACAGCGGTTTGGCCGCATTCACCGGATTGGGCAGACTGAAGTCTGTCACCTCTGGAACATGGTCGCGTCGGAGACGCGGGAAGGCGACGTGTTCCAGCGGCTTCTCGCGAAGCTCGAAGTCGAAAAAAAGGCGCTGGGCGGCCGCGTCTTCGATATCTTGGGCGAGGTTTTCGACGAGCGCAGCTTGCGTGATCTTCTCATCCAAGCCATCCGCTATGGGGAAGATCCAAGCGTCCGCGCCAAATTGCACATGAAGGTCGAAGGCGCTCTGGACACCGAGCATCTTCTCGACATCATGAAGCGCAACGCGCTGGCCGAGGAAATCATCGACCATCAACGGCTTTTTGCAGTCAAGGAAGAGATGGAAAAGGCGGAGGCTCGCAAACTGCAACCGTATTTCATACGCTCTTTTTTCTCGAAGGCCTTTCAGCAGTATGGTGGCGAGTTGAAGGTTCGCGAGCTTGCGCGAGCGCAAATCACTTTTGTCCCGGCAGTCATCCGCGAGCGGGGCCGGCAGCTAGCCACGCGGCAGAATCGCAACGCGGATCCCGTGCTGAACCGATACGAGCGCGTGTGCTTTGAGCGGGAGGCAGTGCGCCCGGAAGGGCAGCCTGGCCTGCAAATGGCGAGCTTGATCCATTCGGGGCATCCATTGATGCAAGCGCTCGTCGACCTAACGCTGGACGACCGTCGAGGAGTGTTGAAGCAGGGCGCCGTCTTTGTGGACCCCAACGACTTGGGCATCAAAGCGAAGGTTCTGTTCATCATCGATCACTCGATCAAGGAAGCGGGCCCGGGCGAGCAAGTCGCTTCTAGGAGAATGCAGTTCGTCTCTATTGACGAAGATGGCGTAACCAAGAATGAAGGATGGGCGCCCCATCTGAACTGGGAGCCGATCACCACTTCGGACCGCGTGCTCATCGGTCCGGAGCTCAACGCGCCGTGGATCCGGTCTGATCTTGAAAACCTGGCGCTGACGCATGCCTCTGAACACCTGGTGCCGGAGCACTTTATCGAGGTGAAGGAGCGCCGCGAGCGGCAGGTCGACAAAACGCTCGCAGCGGTTCACGAGCGGCTGCTGAAAGAAATCACATACCAGTCGGATCGCTACCGCAAACTCCGCGACGACTTGGCCGCGGGAAAAGACACGCGTCTCGCCATCGATAACACCCGACGAATCGTTGATGACTTAACCGTGCGCCGCGAGACTCGCGAGAAAGAGTTGCGTGCGATGCGGCAAGTCGTGTCAGCAACCCCCGTGATTGTCGGCGGGGCATTGGTCATCCCATCGGGCTTGCTTGCTCAACGCAACGGCGACGAGGAAGGCGATACGTGGTCTGCGGATCCCGTTGCGCGAGCGCGGGTGGAGCAGCTGGCTATGCAGGCCGTTTTTGAGCACGAACACGCTCACGGACGCTCGACGAAGGACGTTTCGGCGCTGAAATGCGGTTGGGACATCACGTCGCAACCCCCAATGGTGAACGGTTTGTTGCCGGATCCTAGACACATCGAGGTCAAGGGCCGCGCGAAAGGCAGTGAAACCGTGACGGTGACCGTGGGAGAAATTATCGAAGCTCTGAACCAAGGGCCCAAGTTCATTCTCGCAATCGTCATGGTTGACGGAGATCGCGCCGATCCGCCGCTATATATCCGGCAGCCATTCGCACAACCCCCGGAGTGGGGGACGACCAGCGTCAATTTCAGCCTCAAACAATTAATGACGAAGCTGTCGAGCGAAGCGCTATGAGTGCGCTTACCTTGAAGCCGATCATCGGGCGGGCCCGCGAGCTATGCTCCGACGCCTTGCCGGAAATGCACGATCACGATAGAACTTAGGCAGGCACATCAATGACCACACGGATTAAGAGCCCCAAAAAACTAATTGAAGTCGCCCTGCCGCTCGACGACATTAACACCGCGGCCGCGAGGGAAAAGTCGATTCGTTTCGGGCACCCATCGACCCTGCACGTTTGGTGGGCGCGGCGACCTCTCGCGGCCGCACGCGCAGTGTTGTTCGCGCAATTGGTTAATGACCCCGGCGGCAATCGCGGCTACGGACCGGGAATGACAAAGGCGCAGGCTCAGACAGAAAGAGAACGGCTCTTTGGGATCATTCGGCGTTTGGTGCTTTGGGAAAACTCGACGAACGAGACGGTTCTCCGAGAAGCCCGGGACGAAATCGTCAAAAGTTGGAAAGAGACCTGCGAACTAAACCGCAACCATGAGCGAGCGAGCGAGCTTTTCGATCCCGCCCGCCTTCCTGCGTTTCATGATCCATTCGCGGGGGGCGGGGCCATCCCACTCGAAGCTCAGCGGTTAGGGCTCGAGAGCTTCGCCACGGATCTGAACCCGGTCGCCGTGCTTATCAACAAGGCGATGATTGAACTTGCGCCTCAGTTCTCCGGTCGAGCGCCCGTAGGCCCGCTCCTCGCGGCGGAGCAGCGCGATCTAGCCGAGGAGTGGCCCGGAGCGCTTGCTCTCGCAGAGGACGTTGGTCGATACGGCGCCTGGGTTCGTGCTCAAGCGTTTCTGCGAATCGGCCACCTATATCCCAAAGCGACACTGCCCCCAGAAATGGGCGGGGGCGAGGCTCAGGTGATTGCGTGGCTTTGGGCTCGGACCGTTAAAAGCCCAAACCCCGCGTTCGCTCACGTCGACGTGCCGCTTGCGTCATCCTTCATTCTGGCGCACAAGGCCGACAAAGAATTTTTCGTTTCTCCGGTCGTGGAAGGCGACACCTATCGATTTGAGGTCAAAAGCGGGACGCCGCCGCCGGGCGCGGAATATGGAACGAAGGCCCCTGGGCGAGGGGCCAACTTCGTCTGCATACTTTCCAACACGCCCATTAGCGGCGACTACATTAAAGCAGAGGGACATGCTGGGCGAATCGGTGCGCGTTTAATGGCTGTGGTCGCGGAAGGCAATAGGACGCGGCTGTATCTTTCTCCCACTCCAGAGGCGGAAGCAATCGCACAGCAGGCCGAGCCTGGATGGCGACCGTCCGGGGATATTCCGCCACGTCTGTCTGGCGGCACTTGCGTTCCTTATGGACTTAAAGAGTGGGGCGACATCTTCACGCCGCGGCAACTGGCGACCCTCAACACGTTGTCGGACCTGGTGGCTGAGGCACGTGAAAAGATAAAGGCGGATGCGATGGCCTCGGGCCAGTTTTCAGATAACGACGCCGGAACCTACGCTGACGCTGTCGCAACGTTTCTTGGGTTGGCTATCAGCCGCCTAGCGGATCGAAACAATTCGTTGTGCTCGTGGGACGCGGGCCCGGTAAGCACTAAGTCTACGACGGGCGGGTCTGCTCGCACGGCATCACTCCGCAATTTGTTTGCGCGTCAAGCTATACCAATGGTCTGGGACTTTGGCGAGGCCAATCCATTCAGTGACTCGGGCGGCGGCTTCAACAGCGCTTTCGCTTGGGTCGAGCCCGCGGTCCGGGCCCTCTATGCAAAGGGTGTGGGGCACGCGCAGATGGCCGATGCGCAAACGCAATCGGTTTCCGAGAACAAGGTAGTTTCGACGGATCCGCCTTACTACGACAACATTTTTTACGCTGATCTGTCCGATTTCTTTTATGTGTGGCTCCGGCGTTCACTGCGCCCAATCCACCCAACGTTGTTCAACACCATTTCATCACCCAAGGCGGAAGAGCTCGTCGCGACGGCACATCGGCATGGCGGCAAGGACCAAGCCGAAGCATTTTTTCTTCAGGGCATGACCGAGGCGATGAGACGCCTCGCAGAGAACGCACACCCCGCGTTCCCCGCAACGATTTATTACGCGTTCAAGCAATCGGACACGACGGACATTGGGACGGGCAACACCGGATGGGAGACGTTTTTGGAAGCCGTGCTTCAGGCCGGCTTTTCCATTGGCGGCACTTGGCCGATGCGGACGGAGCTCAGCAATCGAATGATCGGGCGCGGGAGCAATGCGCTGGCGTCCAGCATCGTCTTGGTGTGCCGCAAGCGCGATGCGCAAGCCGCGACCATCTCCCGCCGCGATTTTCTTCGCGAGCTCAAAGAGGAAATGTCGGAGGCGGTCGAATTGATGATCGGCGGGGCTGAGGGAGTGTCCCCGGTGGCGCCGGTCGACCTCGCGCAGGCGGTGATCGGGCCCGGCATGGCAGTTTTTTCCAAGTATTCAGCGGTTTTGGAAGCTGATGGAAGCCGCATGTCGGTGCACTCCGCTCTGACTCTCATCAACCGAATGCTATTGGAGGGAGGTGATGAATTCGACGCGGACACGCACTTCTGTTTGGCTTGGTTCGAGGAAATGGGGTGGGCGCCGGGCGATTTTGGCAAGGCCGACGTATTGGCTCGGGCGAAAGGCACGGCGGTCGACGGCGTTCGAGAGGGGGGGGTCATCGAGGCGAGCGGCGGGAAAGTCCGCCTGCTCAAGACTAGCGAATACCCAGCGGATTGGGAGCCGCGGACGGACACACGGATTCCCGTTTGGGAGGCGCTCCATCAAATGATCCGGGCGTTGCAGTCAGAAGGGGAGAGCTCAGCGGGATTTGTGCTGTCGAGACTGCCTGAACGCGCGGAGCCCATTCGCAGCCTTGGCTATCGGCTCTATACCCTCTGCGAACGAAAGGGATGGGCTGAGGAAGCGAGAGGCTACAACGAACTCATCACGTCTTGGCTCGGCATCGAGGCGGCGTCACACGAGGCGGGCCGCGTCGGCTCACAGGTCCAACTAGACATATAAAAAGCAAATCTGAGGCGACTATGGCTTTGAAAACTTGGCGTGAGATTGCGATCCCGCATGAGGACGTTTTAAAGGGCACCTTTCAGCAGGCGGAATTCGCGGCTGACATTTCTCGCGTTCACGAAGGCAGCGCGACCCCCGAATATCAGAATGCAGCGCTCTTCTTTCAGCGGACGTTCGTCACGGAAGGTATGCGGTTACTGCTTGATTCTGTCGTCCGGCGGCTCGTTGGGAAGGGCGGCGATCCGGTCATTCAGCTTCAAACGGCGTTTGGGGGCGGCAAGACCCACACAATGCTGGCGGTGTACCACATCGCGAAGGGCGACCAGCCGGCGAGCTCCCTCCAAGGCGTCTCCGCGATCCTTGATGGCGCTGAAATCACGGAGCTCCCTCGAGCTCGGGTGGCGGTGCTGGATGGCATCAACCTGTCTCCCAATCAACCGAAGACACGGACATCTGGCGCGACCAAAGTTAAGGTGAACACGCTATGGGGTGAGCTTGCTTGGCAACTCGGGGGCGTTGAAGGCTACGAACGGGTGCGAGACGCTGACGACTCAGGCACGTCCCCCGGCAAAGAGGTTCTGAGCGAACTCTTGGTGACCTTTGCGCCGTGCGTTGTGCTTATCGACGAATTAGTCGCCTACGTCCGCCAGTTCGAACATGGCCGGTCCTATTCTGGCGGAACATATGACTCCAACCTTTCGTTTGTGCAGGCGCTGACCGAAGCCGTCAAGGCTGTGCCCAACGCCGTGCTTCTTGCGTCGCTTCCTGAGTCTGACAGAGAGGCGGGAAGCCAAAACGGCGTAGCGGCTCTGGCAGCGCTCTCGCATTACTTCGGGCGGGTTCAGGCCCTTTGGAAGCCGGTTGCAACGGAAGAGGCGTTTGAAATTGTCCGGCGGCGCCTGTTCGAAAACATTTCGGATCGGCTGGGCGCAGAGAACGTGTGCCGATCCTATGCCGACATGTATGCGGGTAATAGTGGCGAATTTCCGGCGGAGACCCGCGAAAGCCATTATTTTGATCGGATGAAGCATGCTTATCCCGTTCATCCGGAGGTGTTCGACCGGCTCTATGAAGACTGGTCCTCGCTGGATAATTTTCAGCGCACCCGCGGCGTTTTGAAGCTGATGGCGACAGTCATTCATCGTCTCTGGCAGGACGGGAACAACGACCTGCTCATTCAGCCGGCGAGCCTTCCTCTCTATGCGTCCGAAGTCCGCAATGAGGCCATCAATTATCTGGTGCAAGGGTGGGATCCGGTCTTAGAAAAAGATATCGACGGCGAGCGGGCAACCACAACCTCGCTTGACAGCCAAAAGCCGTTGCTGGGATCGATCCAGGCCTGCCGCCGGGTCGCGCGCACCATATTCCTCGGCAGCGCGCCGGACGCCGGCTCCGTGGGCGGGTCGAAGCAGCAGCGCGGTCTCGAACTGGAAAGGATTTACTTGGGAGTTGCACAGCCGGGGCAAGTTCTTGGCTATTACGGCGATGCCGTGAGAGCGGTTGAGGATCGCCTGCAATATCTCAACGGCGCCAACAATCGTTTCTGGTTCGACACGCGGCCGAACCTACGGCGAGAAATGGAAGACAGAAAGCGCCACTTTGACGAGCGCGGCGACGTCTACCCGCTGATCCGCGAAAGGCTCCGATTCGCGCCCGGAGTGTTTGCAGGGGTTCATATTTTCACGTCGAGCAATGATGTGCCTGACGACTGGTCGTTGCGACTGGTCGTTCTCCCGCCGGATGCTGCATTCAGTCGATCGATTCCGGGCGGCGCCACCGACCGCGCGACCACGTTTCTTCAAACGCGCGGCGATCAGCCTCGCATCAAGCAAAACCGGTTGATCTTCTTGGCTGCGGAGGCCGATAGCGTGGGGCGCCTCAAGGATCACGTGCGATCGGTCTTGGCCTGGCAATCGATCGTGAATGACGTCAAAGAATCGCGACTGAACTTGGATCAGTTGCAAGCCAAGCAGGCATCGCGCGAGCTCGACACAGCAAACGACGCGTTGGCGCGGATGGTCAAGGAGTCGTATAAATGGCTGCTCGCTCCGGTCCAGCACGCCTCGCGCGCGGAAGGGATCACGGATCTGGTGTGGGAGCATTTTCCCGTCAACCCGGCGGCCGCAAATCGGATGCAAGAGATCGAACAGATACTGCGCGACAACGAACTGCTGATCACCCAATGGGCCCCGATCCATCTGCGCGGGCAGTTGCAGACATGGTTCTGGAAAGATAGCGAGCCGACGGCCAATGCTCTGGATTATTGGCACAAAAGCTGCGCGTATCTCTACTTGCCGCGCCTCAAAGACGCTGATGTCCTTCGCGCAACCCTCGAAGCGGGCGCGACGACCACCGATTTTTTCGGCTTCGCCTACGGCCGGGAGGAGGGTCGATATGTCGGGTTCCAATTCGGAAAATCGGTCGCGCCCATTTTGGACGAAACACTGCTTCTTATTGAGCCGACAGCCGCGAACGCATATGCGGATCAACTGGTGAACGAAGAAAAGGCGCGCCAGAAAGCTGTTGCTCCAGCCGAGGAGCCAGACCCGAATCCCGGCGCGCTTGAATCGGATGGCGCCGGAAATACTGCCGCAAGCCCCGCGTCAGTCGCGGCGGCAGCCCAAAAGACCACGGCGAATCCCGGCTCGGGCGCCCCGCGCGCTGTCAAGCGTTCCTTTTTCGGCGCGATTGATTTAGATCCCATTCGGGCGGAGATGCAGTTCGTGGATGTCGTGCACGAGGTGATCAACGTGTTGCTGGCAAGCCCCAACGTCCGCCTGAAGGTTTCTATTGAGATTGAAGCGGAGGCGGAGGACGGATTCGAGGAGAATCTGCAAAGAGCGATCAAAGAAAACTGCGCGGCTTTGAAATTCAAGCAGCACGGCTTCGAAGAGTGAGCCTCGCGCTGGCCCTGCTTGCTCGGCGCCGGCAGCATTTCGGTGACGGCGTTGCCCTGAGAGAAGGTCCGCGAAGGGCATCGTGGTTTGCTCGCCGCGCCCACAATGGTCAGGCTCAGGTCGACCCACGACTTCCCTTCGATCCCGCGTACCTTTTACGGCGGCTCTCTCGAGAAACATCGCATGGAAGTACGCGTGGTTTTCAGGCCGTTTTGGTGTCGGGAGTGATCTGGAACCCAAGCGCGGACGCGCTCGGCCCGTAGCTGGTCTCGAGTGGGTTGGTCTTGCGCAGTGATCCGCTCGAAATTGGAGCCGTCAGCAAAAGCAGGACGTAGGTCTGATCTGCTGCCGTTCGATGCCAGACTGCCATATGGGCCAAAACCTTATAATTCTCGTCCGCCTACGAATTAGCAATTCGCTACGAGAAATGATGAATCCGATGTTGCCGAACAGGAAACAGTTTTTCCAAGATCCGGGAGGCTACAGCCGTTCGGGATGGATGCGTTGGGCGATGATTGCGTCCGTAAATGGCGCCGGGCTTGATCCTTCCACGCAGCCAACCAGTGAAGACCTGAAGAATCCGCTGTTATGGCTGACGCAGGCAGAAGCTATGTCGCAGGCCGCGTTCGTTTTAATTCGAACCGAGCCGTCCTTCGACAACGTGCCAGCAGAAATGCGAGGCATTTGCGACAGCCAGTATTGTGCCGTTGCTCTCATGTTGGTGGGCTACAGCCTCGAGGTATGCCTGAAGGCAATGATCATCGTTAAAGAAGGCGTTGAGGCGTATTCAGAAGCCGAGCGAACGTATCTAACCCATGACCTAAAGAAGCTCGCAACGTTCATTGTCGATCTCGATGCGAAGGATCTGGCAACTCTCGAACTGTTGACTCACTTCGTCGCATGGGCCGGACGATACCCTGATCCCGGAAGCAGGTATATTGACAAACACGACACCGTCTTCGAGCTCGCCGAACAGAATCAAATCTCGGGACATGACCTTTTTAAGCTCGCCGCAAAGGTGATGGGCCACGTACGGAACCTTACGGAGCCAAAGGGTCGACCTTAAAGCGGAGCGAGCATTCGTGCTTGACGAGGTAGCCGACCGCGCTATTTGGCGGGCTTGATTAGTTGGCGCGCCAGTTTGGCGATCTCGCTCGCATCGAATTTGGACAGGTAATCAATGAGCGCAATTTTTTTCCCGATCCCGTTCAAGGAGGTGCCCATAACAATGCCGACGTTAGTTGCGGCATCTATCCAAAAACGATCATGGAATTCGTCGGTAACAACGTCCTCGATCGAAACCTTTGGCGCAACTGCCTTCAGGACCGAATGCATAGTCGATCTCTTGCTCGCCTTACTACCGTTTGTGAAGAATGTCACGGAGCTAAGCTGCTCGGAGAGTGCGGACATCATTTTTTCGAAAAGGGCGACGCAATCAGGATCATCTGAATAAAAATAGGGGTCGATAATGAAAAGATCCTTTACGCCTTTCAGCTTTTCAACAAATTGAAGAACGATGTCCGCGATTTCATCCACATGAATTCCCCCATGCATTACAGCGTCGCAAGTCAGCGAAAAATTGAACAACGAGGAAATTCCGTTCTCAACAATATATTCGCGAAAGTAATCGCGAGCGTTGATCGCATCGAATCTCGTGACGAGAAAATGCGAGAACTCTGGATGTTTATAGACCTCTTTGAGAAAGTCCACGACATCTGATCCTTCCTTGTAGCTTTTGACATAAACGATGCCGGAGCCCATAGTTCCTTCTTTATTTTGTTGGCGTCGAAGTCCCAATCTCTTGACAAGCCTAGGGGCGGAGAAAGCGCGAAGGCTCGATCCCTCAGTCGTTCTCGAGGTTACTCCGACCGGGGCTTCGCTGACCCCCGTCCGAAATGTTCGCTTAACGGCTCTTAGCAGTACCTAAGCACCTCCCCGGTCTCGGGATCTACGACGCGCTCGTAGTAAGTGTCAGCATCTCGATCGATATCTCGCTCCTTGTCAACAAACTTGTCCCGGGACACGCTCCATTGGCTTCCCGTCTGTAGGTGTCGCCGGATTTTCCGCTTGCCCGTCACGTTCACATTTTTGGATTGAACGTCTAAAAAGTCTGTCACCGTCAGGTTAACCTTCTTGCGAAACACGGCCTTGCCGGCGCGATCCTGGCCGTGGAGATGAAATGCATGTTTGCCCAGATCAATTCCAATCAGTGTCACGTCCTGCATGATGGCCTCCTCGACGGTGGAAAATCCCCCTAAGAGTAGGGGGCTGGGCATATAGATGCTCGAAGTACTTCGGCAAAACCGACTCGTTTCTATCGACGACCGAGTCAAACTCGTCAAGTTGCTGGATACCAACCGCGGCAAGCAATCGAGCAAACGCTGTTACATGTTCGTCGGTAGGGTCTGCAGCAAATCCCGCGGCGCGCGCGGCACGCATGGTAGTTGCGACGCAAGATGACGTCTGCAGGTACGCCATGATCTTCTGCGTGTCGATTCGTGATGGTGAGTGCATTGATCTTTCTCTCGTTCATTGCGCCGGCGATGCCAGCTTCCGCTTTTTTCCGATCCGTTAAAGCAGATGAGACGGCTTGGCGAGTCGCGCCTTCAGCGCGTCTGCCAGAAACGTCAGCAACTGGTTGCCTTCGGAATTCTTAACGAAGCGCTCCATAGTCGCGTCGTCACTCGGCAGCGCTCGAACAACACCAACGGCCTCGGTTCGTTGCTCGGCAGTGAGTTCGACATCCGCATAAGTGCGAAGCATGTCGACCACGTAGCCAGCCATTTCTTCAGGGCTAGGCGACTCTGCAAACGCGCTGGAATGCAACGCGGACTGACCGCTCAAAAGATGTCTCGCTTCGTCAACAAACAGCACTTGCGTCGGGCGCTTGTCTTGTGGGTGTTCACTCATCATTGTTCCTTTCATCTCTGTGCGGGCTATGCGTGCTTTTCCGGTCCGTTGATGATCGACAGAATTCAAGGGAGTACGCAGCGTATAGCATGGTCGGAAAGGGGCCCCGCTATCAACCGCACCCACTTCTCGCAGGACACAATCCACTGCTCGCCACGAAACTTGGTTTCCGCAGCCTTCGTCCGAAACGTGTCGGAGTCGTGCATTTCACCCAACACCGCGAGTGTTGACTGCGTTTCGTTCCATCCAGCACGATCAGATCGCTTGTCGATGATTACCGCCTGTACGACCGCCCTCAACGCGAGTATGGCCGCAAACTCGCGGAGGCCCCCTTTGTACGACCGCACTCGCTCGGAGAATTTTTCGGTCACGACATCCCGATTAAGATCGTCGGGTTCCAACTCGAAACCGGGGCAGTGGGAAACTAGATACGCCGTGTCCTGCCTTTGATCAAGAGGAAGCGACTGATACCAGCTTACGAAGTGCTCAATAGGGGAGTCCATTGGTTTCCTTGATTGCGCGACCAGCGCGAACGCTCTTCCTATCCAACTGCTGCCTCGAAATCCACCATCCGAGCGAGGCGCTGCAATAACGGCGAAGGCTGATAGTATTCTCCGCCGAAGCCGGAGAACGGTGACACCAGGCCAGTTCTCGTCAACGAAGCGAGGACCGACACGAAGTCTGAATCATCCTCAAACACCGACGGTATCAATTCGGCTTTCAAGGCGCCGAGGGTCCCTGTCCGCCTCTTGCTCACATCCGGCGATGCGGCGCATTGCTCAATCCAAATCCTGTGAAGAGTGCCCAGCAGCAACACTTCTTCGCGGCGCAGAGGACTCAGAATATCCGCGTAGTACAGGAATTCGTCGGCAGCGATCGACTGCCCGCTCACCTGCCCAGCAAAGACCCCCGCCAAGAGACGAAGATTGCGGCGAGCGGCCCCCTCTTCGGCCGCCCGAAGGTATCGGTAGAGCACGGCGACAGACTCTTCAAGATCCGACTCGCAAAGGGTTACAGATCCCTCTTTCAGAGCGCGGAGCATAATGGTCCGAGCGGCTTCCCGTCGCGTTTTCAGCAGGCGATCGAGCAACTCCGTTCCAGCCGCCCCCGCTAGATTTGCGGCCGCAAAATGGACGGACGAGGCTCCGTCACCGATCACAGCGCCTATTAGGGTCACGAGAAAGTCCGACATCGCGCTTTTCCTACGGTTGCGTCCAAGCGCCGGGGGCTGCCTGAATACGTTGGTGAATTTGGGCAATCTCACTGACGAACGGCAACGCATCTTCCGTGAAGAACTCGCGAGCGTTATTGAGGCGAAACGGTGCGAGCAATTTATGCAGAGCTTGTTCGAGCAGATCGTAGTTGTCCACGCGGTATGACGCCAATTCCTCGAATTGAAACATCGCCCCCGTCGTATAGAGTTGACGGATGCGTATCGCAACACTCTGCGTCGTGTAACCAATCTTCACGATGCGCTTCCCGTCTTTCGTAAAAACGCCGGTGCCAAGAACGTATACAAGTCCGGTGACTTGCTCAGGATCCTCACCATCGGGAGTTTCCAGCGCCTCCTCGACGGCCTCGCTCGACTCCACGGATACCCGATATGGCCTCGTTGATCGATCGATGAGGTATCGGTCATCGTTGCGAACCGCCGTATAGATCGCGGCCAAAAGCGCATGGTCGATATCTTTGTAGTGGCCGGCTTCGACGCTTCGCTTTGCGGCATCCGTACCGTGCAAGGCCGGAAAGTCCTGCTTTATCCGATCTCGGATATCTTGCGGCGTTATGCTTTGGTTCGCGTTGGCGACAATAGAAAAAATAGTGTCTGACAGTTTCATTGGCAGTGTTGTTTTCCGATGCAAGTCAGTTCAAACCGAGCTTGTTCTTCGCGTACGCTTGGAACAAGCCGACCGACACTGTCACCAAGCTCGACATTGCCGCGCCCGGTAACTCTTTTCTTACTTTCTCCCAGACGGATTTGTCAGAGACCGCTTCACCAAAATCGTGCCCCCTCGAAGTCAGCCGGAGCGGCAAAACCGACCACGACGCGTATCCATCTATACCCTTGGTTAAGCCGAATCCTGGGTCTCCGTCGTCCTGCTCGATAAGCCCTTGGTCATCGAACAGTTTCATGTGGAATTCGAACTCGGGCGTTTGATACGGAAGTCCGGCGCTGTCGAAATCTTCGATCGTGAACGTAGGGCTAGGATGGCTCAGAATGACGTCGATCATCCGTTTAATGTAGTCGTGGTCAATACGCATAGCGTTTTCCTATTCGCCGTCGAACGGCACGTGCTGACCGTCGCGCGACTGGCTACCGATCTTCGCCTCGCTGCCCATCGCGTCTTGCCAAGCGATCATCGCATCAGCGACGGCATCCGCCTCGCCGCTAAAGGCCAGAACAGTTTCGCCACATGCGGGGCAGTGACCGCCGAACGCGGCGTTGATACCGCGCATGTTGCGCGTGTCCATCGAGTCGAAATCGGTGAAAGCGGTTTTGCATGCGCCGCACACCAGCTTTTCGGGCCGCAAAGCTTCGATTTTCGCTTGGGCTTGAGCGATACGCTGCTCTTGCGTACCACGTTGTTTTGCCTGTCCCATATCTTTTCCTTGTTACTTGCCAGCGCGAGAAGGAAGGCGTGTGACGCCGCGTAGCAGAAGACCGCCCCAAACGCCCGCAGCGACGCAAGCGAGGATTACGTACTTTGTTGGGAGGCCATAGCGAAATTCCATCACCGGGTAGTACGCTCTACACCACGTACTGCCTGGCTCGTAGTCGCACGGGAACGTGGGGATGTATAGCACCTCCATGAACCGGGTCCAGAAACCGAGGTCACCGGACCAGCCAGCGGAAAAAAAGAACGCAGCTATGCCCGCAACGAAAGCGCCCGCGATAACCCATGCTCCTACCTGCCTGTTCCGGTCCATAATTCGTCCGCTTTTCCACTTTTCGGTAGCCACTACGTCGAAGGCTTCCGGTGAGTCTGGTTGTATCCCGGGTCGTTGCTTTTTAGTGAGCGGATGAACTCGCCCTCCATGCGGCGGACTTCCAGCTTGTCCTCCGACTCAAAGAGAATTTGCTTGCGTAACGTTAAGTCTTGAAGCTCGGCTTTGCTAAAGTCCCGCTCAATTAGGGCATTGGACCAGCTACCAAAGTAACGCACGGAATGTCCTATGCCTCCGTCATCCTTGCCAACGTAAATTTTTCCGTGGGGGAACGTGATCATATACACGACGTAGTTGAAGATCATATCCGGCTTTTCCTATGTGTCGCCCGTCGCAAGATTTCTTCTCAGCGACTCAATCTCGTCACCTATTTCTGCGATCCGCTCAGCATCTGATTGACCAGCTTTAGCAACCCTTGCAATACCGTGCAGCCGGTCAATCGTATGCTCCATGGCACCGGCCCTTTCAACCAGACGCTTGCCCAACTTACTTCGGCCGATAATCAATGCCTCATATAAGGCAACGACTTCCATCTCGGTGAGCGAAATCGCCACCTGTGATTGCCTTTCAGCTGACCGCTCCATCGTCACATTGAGGTCAATAAAGGCGATCTCGTCGGTCCACGGCCGTATCTCAACGATCAGATCTCTGTCCTCAACTTTAACCATTTTGTTCACATCAACAAGACCGCGAGGATAGCGACTAATTCTCATTCTGATCTCCCTCTTTCCTGTTTTCCTTGTTTCGCGCATGCGAAAACCGCTGTGCGCCTTTCCGCTCTACTCGCGCTCATATTGGCCGGCGACGCGCTTGGCATGCAGATTCCACCTCCGGATCAACGCCGTCGCCTCTGGGTGCGCGGCCAGGACGTGCTCTGCGTCGGGAAAGAGCGCAGCGTAGTGAAGCGCGAAGAAGCTCATCAGCACACACACGGTGCTTACAGACATCGCGGTCATTGCTGCCTGCTGTGAGAGCTCGCGTGCATCCCGGATCTGCAGGATGCTCAGCCAGCTTGTATGCGAATAGCCGCAAAGGTAGCTATAGAGCTCGCGAATAAGCACGGGATGAAACCCGGCCTCTACACCGATTGCCGCCCAACCCCGCCCAGCGCGCCAATCCCCCTTCAGGAACGCCCCATGTTCTTTCTCAGAATGCTGCACCCACCGGCTATGCGCCTGCATCTCGGCGCGTAGCGTCTCGATGCTCGCCCTTTCGTTCACGAGCTTTTGCTTGTTCTCGGGACGGCGCGCGCTAGCCTGCAGCTTCTGCCGGTCCAGCAGACCCGCGCAACGCCACGTCATATGACGAAATTGCCGCAGGTCAGATTCGGCGGAGCCGAAAACGTGCGCGAACGTCAGAAAGGTCTCAAGGGCCGCCCGTGCCAGAACCAGCACAGAACCATGGTCGATGTGCGACGTTGCACCCTGTGGCATCACCACCTCCACGGGCCGCACCAGAACGTGCAGCGACGCGAGATGGTAGTAGAACTTGAGCGCCAGAACCTGCGCATCATTCATCCATAGCGCGCCCATCGGGACCGCCTTTCCGGCCTGAGAGTTCGTTAGTTGCACGATCAGATTCAGCAACGTCAGCGACTCGTCGGTTCCCGCCTGCGTGACGGTCCCGTTGCCTTCCATAGTCGCACTCGGCGAAGTCGGTTGCCCCATGTGGTTTGCGCTCCTGGTGTTTTCCTACTTATCCGCTTTCCTGTCGCGATCAGCGGTTTGTGCGGGGCCGTCGGTTAAATGCAAGCAAATTGCGTTTGCGTTTGCGATGGTCGCGTTGTTATAGACACATTGGTACGTCTTCTTGTCTTTGTAGACACCCGCGTTTTGTAATACTGCGGCAGGAGCATGAGGTTCCAACTCGCAGTACCCGGCCACCAGAATCTCGTTGGTACCGAGACACTTCGCGGACATATGCGTGGCATCGTCGCGATTCCCCGGATAGACAGTGGTGTCGAGATGCTCGAACAGACCCTTGGCCTCGCTGGCATAGTATAGGTTCACCATCCTCCCACCCAGTCCCGTCGCGTAGGTTACAAGCACCGTCGCAACTGCTCCGACGATGCCGCCTATAAACGCTTTCCCGCTGCCATCGAACGCTTTCTTCCAGTCCATGACATTCTCCGTGACCGTCGTTGGTTCGGGCGACCAGTCAAGGTGCGACGGCTGCCGTATGAAGACCTTTTCCTTCATGTTACGAGGCGCGCAGGGCTGAGGTGATTCTCGCATTCCATGCGCCGGGCCGTACCTCATAAGACGCCAGTAACTCGAGCAGTCTCTTGCTTGGCGCGGTGGTCGTGTATCGGCCGCCGTCGATCCACGAGGCGGTCTCCAGCCATCCCATTTCACCGCCGATAACCATGAATTCCGGGTACGAGACTGCATAGATCGTTGCAGTCTCCGGTCGCTCGATACCCCAAACGAACGCCATCAGGAGATTCTGAAATTTTGCATACTTTCGGTCAATCGTGAACGCCCGGCGAGCAGCCGTCTTGATCTGAATCGGGATTGCCATGAACCGGTCTGCCTGCTCGTCAAGATCCAGATACGCAATCAAATCAATGCCTCGATCGCGAACGGGCGTCGCGACCTCAACGTCGCTCTGTAGGAGGTCGTTCACCAACCGGTTCCGACCGAAAATCTCTGTCAGCTGGGTATCCATGTGCATCCGCACGAGCGGCTCTCGCTTACCTGATTCATAAACCACGGCGCGGCTTTTCCTATTCCAGCTCGATGACGCCCGACTTCCAGTGCTCGTGCTTGCCGAGCTTCGTCTGTTCCGCCGCGTCCGCGATCTGCAACAAAGCGTTTGCCAGTGTCCGGAGATTCGCAGGATAAAAGTCTTGCCCGTTCCCCATCGCAGAGTCGAGCGTGACGAGCGCAGCACCGTGCCGGTCCTTGCATAGCCTGTATTCGAGTCGCTTCATGCCGTGTTCTCCTGTCTAGCTCGCGCGGCCGGCGCGAGCGCATTTCCGTGCTCAATAGCTCAATCAGCTTCCCAGTCATCCACGCCGGGGTGAACTTCTATCGCGACCCACGTTCCCTGCGCGTCTTGCCCCATTCCGAATACGAAGATTTTGAGCGGTATGACCGGCGGAGAGATCTGCCCTTTGCTACGATGGCCGTGCCACATACACTGGATCTGGTCCGCCGCAGCAGCTGAGATCTTCACCTCCCTCACTTGCTCTGGTGGGGCATACAAACCAAGCTCGACGCCGTGAACCTCGCTATGTGCGATTGCCGCACTCGCAAGTTGCCTCTTCAACCCCTCGACGTCCGGCAAGCTGTTCCAACGATCTGGAACAAGTGAAGTGAAGTTCAGGCAAATAACCTTGTGCAATCTACGCTCCTTCGATGTGAGTCAATACGGACCTTGCTCGTTGCTTGCTTTTCCCGGCGCGTGACCGGCCTTTCCGATCTATCTGAACATCACGCGACGACATGCTGTCAGGCTACTCGGCCCAGTCTGGCCGTACACGCGCAGTCGGCATTCGCCGGAGACATTCGTAATTTCAGTTTTACCCAATGCGTGCAAAGGCCCGCTAACTCGATTTCCAATCGCAACATCCTCACCTAAACCGGGGCGAACGCGCTGAATGAGTTCGAAAACGACGTAATCACCTTGATCGATGTGGATAAGGAACATCCCCCGCCGATCTTCGATTTCCTCCAGCGTGCCTTCGTAGATGGCACTTCTCGTTTGCCTGCGGTAAATCATTGTAGTTCTCCTACCGAACAGCAAGAACAGACCTCATCTGTTCGAAGGTCGTACGTACCAAGCCTGTGACGTTCGTCAAAATATCGCGGCCGGTATCCTGCCCGAGGCGACGAACCCCAATACGGGCCTCGTAAATTTCATCTTGCGCAGCGCCATGAAATTCAATGCGCTTAACCCACTCTTCCTCGTCATCAAGCACAGGGCGCACGTCTTCTCTTTCGCCAAGGTAAGCCACCAAAGCCTCCATGGCGACGAACCGCATCTTCGTCTTGCCTCCCTCTTTGAACACCTTGAGCAGCCGCTCATTTGCGACAGCATTTGGGAGAAGTGCGATTTCCGTCAAAACGGTGTAGGGCTGATCCTTGTCTTGCTGAACATAAGTCAGGAAGATCCCTATTTGCCCATCACGTTCGCCACTCCGAATCGACCAGTCTGTGTGATTGTCGGCACTCACTGAGCGTGCCAGTGATGCGTTCGAAATTTTGGCGACTCCTTCGAGAACCGTCCGCAATCCGGCGTCAAAATCCGTTCTGAAGTCCGCATAAAACTTATCGCGGAGAAACATTGGCAAAGCGCAGTCTTCTAGGAGAATTGGCATGACTACCACGCGCTTCTCGTCCAGTTCCCGAAAAAGTCCCGCTGTGAGTTCCTTTTTGCACCACTCCGACTCCACTGAAGCTTTCGACAAGACGACCAGCAAGGCGCTGGCGCCTTCAACCGCGCTCTGAACCTTGTCGATCAAGGAGTCACCTAGCGACAGTTCCCAACGGTCCAGCCAAACATGGACTTTCTCACGGACCAACTGGCCTGCTAAATCATCGACGAACTCGCGGTTCGCGTGGGAGTAGCTGATAAAAATTGGCATGTGCTTTTCCTTTGCCGTCGACATGGACCGTTCGATCGTGACGGTCAAATCACTCCACTTACCACCGACGCGAGCCTAACCGGATCGCCGTCTATCAAACGTTTAACGGCAGATAGGCTGGAAACCCCAATCAATTGTTGAATGAGCTTCAGCGAGCGTCCGTCACGGTGCAGCCTGACAACAAAAGTGCGGCGCGCGGCGCTGGCGTTGCCGTGCTCGATGCCGGCCTGTTGATGAAGCCGCCGCACAATTTCGGTCAATGACTCGCACGAATAGCTAACCGCGCCCGCGGGCGTCGTCCGACGCGTAAAGCTGAATGGCTCGCCGTCCCCGGTCAGGAACAGCGGGCTATTGGGGTCCAGCCCACGGAAGGCAACTAGCGAGGTAGTCACGGCGTGTCGCGCATCCAATCTGCATTGCAGGTAGTCGTCAATGGCAGCGCAGATTTTCTGACTGGCCCACAGCAGCGGTCGCCGCTTGCCGTTGAACGCGATTTCGGGCCGCAAGCTTGCCTCTACGACACAGCGCCCATCCGGCATGAGGTAGTCGGACACTTGAAGTTTTGCTACCTCGTTTGGCGTCAGACCGGTTCCATAGAACACAAGGAGCAAAGCAACGTCGCGTTTCGCGTTTTGCCCCGTGACGGAGGCCACCTTTACCGCATGACGAAGCTGATGTTGTTCAATGACAGGGGACTTAGCCATCCCGTAACGCATCTCAAATTGGTCGCATTACGAGACAGTATGGGCGCCGAGCACCGCGAATGCAATTGGCGCGTAATGGATTGCGGACCTCCTCGGAAAAATGCTTCGCTCGGAGGTGTGCGAAAGGGCAGGGCTCTTTCCTGCCGGATTCGCGCGGTGACGATCGCGTGTGAAGTGGGCGGGCAAAATCGTAGACCGTTAGACCTTCTGGACGGGGTGCCGGTAACGCCCGACTGGCAGCAAGCGATGCGCAAGTTTAGTGTCGTCACGATCCGACCAGCTCAAGCTGCCATTCGATGTTCGTAGTAGGGGCGATGACGGTCGTCGAGGATCGCGTACTGCGCCGCAAGATCGCGTGGATCCGGATTGAGCCACGCGTCGATATGCTCCGGCTTGATGGGAATGATGCAACGATCATGACCCGCGGCGGCAATCTCCGGCGGCGGCTCATCGGTGATGGCTGCGAACGACAGAAGGTCCGGCTCGCCAGGGGCCTGCCAGTGTGACCACAGGCAGGCGACGAGCATGTCCTGAGCGGGCAGTGGCTTGAACTCCAGGACCACGTTTTCCTCCAGTTCGCCTTCAGCGAGCTCGCGCCCTTCAAGGCGATGTCGTTTCACGTTTTCATAGAACGCATTCGCGACGATAAGTCCGTGCGAATACCCAAAGACGCCCTTCCAGAAGCCTTCGAGGTTGTCAAGCCTGGCATTGTAGAGTCCGGGATATTTCTTGTCGTAGAACGCAGGCTTGCCAGCCGGGCGACAGTGATATCGCATCGGCTTGATGACGCGCTTGCCGTCTTCCATGACCATCACCGGAGCATAGTTACCGGGGAAAATTCGCGAGTCGCGGTCTTTCAGTTCGGTGCGACGGAGATCGTCGAGCCCGCGCAGCGCCGACTCGATCTTGCTGGTTGCGATCCGTTTGCTTTCGGTGGCCGCCTTCGTCGTCTTGCCCTGAAGTGTGCGTTCCGCGTCGGCGAGTCGCGCGCGCTGCTTGAACAGTTCCTGCTCCAGCCTGGTTGCCTGATCGCCGTTGAACCGGTCGATCGCCTCCCTGATCCGACGTTCCTCGTCGGTCTGGGGCACTGAGAACGCGGCGTCCATCGCCTTTGGAATCTTGATGTTGCTGCCCTCGGCGCGTTCCCAGTACAGCTGTGCGAACTCGCGAATGCTCATGTGTGCGCCAAACATCCGGACGTACTTGCGGTAGTCCGCCTGGATCTGGGCTGAATAGCACATGGTCACTCTCCTTGAAGGATTGGGCGTCAATATGGTACGCCGGTTCCTAATGGAAGTTTCGCGTCGACGTGATGAGCGAGCCGAGCAGATGGGACGCGTCAACCAGCCGGTGCGCGACGAGATGACGAACCTCACCCTCGCGCTGCCAGACGCCGTACACGGCAAGAAGTGACGCGCCGAGCGCTTCGCGCCGCTGCTTTTCCAGCAGGGACGGCCAGATGATGACGTTGACCTGCCCGGTCTCATCTTCCAGGGTGATGAACATCACCCCCTTCGCCGTGCCGGGGCGTTGCCGGACCGTCACGATGCCGCAGGCACGCGCGAGCTGTCCGTTCCGGAAGCCCGCCAGTGTCGACGCCGGCAGCCATCGCTGGGCGAGCAGGCGAGGGCGCAGCAGTTCCAGCGGGTGCCGGCCGAGCGTCAGGCCCAGGGTCCGGTAATCACTGACGATCTGCTGGCCTTCTGTCATCGGCGCGAGGACCGGCGTCGCGTCGTCATTGGTGGCCCCGCGCAGCAGATCCCGGTCGGGTACCGCAGCCACCGCCTGCCAGAGTGCCGCGCGCCGGTCGCCGGCGAGCGGGCGAAGTGCGTCGGCCGCCGCGAGCGCCTGCAGATCCTTGCGATCGAGCTGCGCGCGTCGCGCGAGGTCTGATACGTCGGCGAACGATCGGACCGCGCGCGCGAGCTCGATGCGCGCGGCGGCTTCTTCCTTCAGGCCGCGCACCAGCGACATGCCGAGGCGCACCGGCGCGCGCGTCGAGTCGCCCTTGACCGTCGAATCCCAGTTGCTGAGCGTCACGTCGACGGGCAGCACTTTCACACCATGGCGCCTGGCATCCTGCACGAGCTGTGACGGCGAATAGAAACCCATCGGCTGGCTGTTGAGCATTGCGACGAGAAACGCGACCGGTTCATGCTGCTTCAGCCATGCACTCGCGTAGACCAGCAGCGCGAAGCTTGCCGCGTGACTTTCCGGAAAGCCGTACTCGCCGAACCCCTGGATCTGCGCAAAGATGGCTTCGGCAAACTCGCGGTCGTAGCCGCGCTCGAGCATCCCGTTCACGATGCGATCGTAGTAGGCGTCGAGTCCACCCTTGCGGCGCCATGCGGCCATCGCGCGCCGCAGCTGGTCGGCCTCGCCGGCGGTGAATCCGGCCGCGAGCATCGCGACCTGCATCACCTGTTCCTGAAAGATCGGCACGCCGAGCGTGCGCGAAAGCGCCTGCTCCATCTGCGGGCTCGGATAGGTGACGGGCTCCAGTCCCTGCCGCCGGCGCAGGTAGGGATGCACCATGCCGCCTTGCACCGGGCCCGGGCGCACGATTGCCACCTCGATCACGAGATCGTAGAAGCTGCGCGGCTGCAGGCGGGGCAGCATGCTCATCTGCGCGCGCGACTCGATCTGGAATACGCCAACGGTATCGGCGCGACAGATCATCCCGTAGGTGTCGGGATCTTCGGCAGGAATGTCCTGCAGCTCGAACGGCTCGCCGCGCTTTTCTGAAATGATGTCGAGGGCGCGGCGGATGGCTGACAGCATGCCGAGTGCGAGCACGTCGATCTTCAGCAGGCCAAGCGCCTCGATATCGTCCTTGTCCCACTGGATGATCGAGCGGTCGGCCATCGCAGCGTTCTCGATCGGCACCAGCCTCGACAGCTTGCCGCGGCTGATCACGAAGCCGCCGCTGTGCTGCGATAGATGTCGCGGAAAACCCACCAGCAGTGCGGCGAATGTCGCCCACTGCACGATCAGCGGCGACGCGGGATCGAGCCCGGCTTCGGCGAAACGGTTCAGCAGATCGCCGCTCGAATCGAACCACTGATGGGCCTTCGCGACGCGAACAACGATCGCCGGATCCACACCGAGCGCCTTGCCCGATTCGCGCAGCGCGCTGCGCGGGCGGTAAGTTGTCACCGCAGCCGTCAATGCTGCGCGATCGCGCCCGTACTTGCGATAGATGTACTGCACGACTTCCTCGCGGCGCTGATGCTCGAAGTCCACATCGATATCAGGCGGCTCGCCGCGCTCTTTCGAGATGAACCGCTCGAACAGCATCGTGGAGCGCGCGGGATCCACTTCGGTCACACCCAGGGCGAAGCACACGGCCGAGTTGGCCGCCGACCCGCGCCCCTGGCAAAGGATGCCCTCGCTGCGCGCGAACCGGACGATGTCGTAGACCGTCAGAAAGTACGGCTCGTAGCGCAGATCCCCGATCAGCGCGAGTTCGTGTTCGATCTGCAGTTGCACCTGATGGGGGACGCCTTCCGGCCAGCGGCGATGCGCGCCAATGTAGGTTTCCTGCCGCAGGTAGCTTGTCGGCGTATGGCCGACCGGCACCAGCTCGTCGGGATACTCATAGCGCAGCTCGTCGAGCGAAAACGTGCACAGGTGCGCGATCCGCAGCGTCTCCTCAAGCATGCGCTGCGGGTACAGGTTGGCGAGTCGCAGGCGTGATCGCAGATGCTGCTCTGCGTTGGGCGCGAGATCATAGCCGCACTCGGCGACCGGTTTGCCAATCCGGATCGCAGTGAGGACATCCTGCAGCGGTTTGCGCGAGCGCACATGCATGACAGGTGCGCCGGTCGCCGCAACGGGAATGCCGTGGCGCGCAGCGACGTGTTCGACGGTACCTCGGTGGATGTCATCCATTGCACGCGCGTGCAATGTCAGTGCAACCCACGCGCGATCGCCGAAGGTCTGGGCGAACCACTCGATCTGCGTATCCAGCCTCTCTTCGTCGGCCGGGTAGTCCGGTGACAGGATCGCGATGCAGTCCGGCAGTCCCCGCAGGTGCCCGAAGGGCTTCTCGGGGTGCGCGAGATCCAGGGGGGCAATCCGGTAGCTGCCTTTGTGTGCGCGCATGCGGCCGAGCGTGATCAGCTCGGACAGGTTGCCGTAGCCTTCGCGTGTCATCGCCAGCGCGGTGAATGACAGGGCAGGCGTGCCGTCGGCGTTGGTCAGATGGAAGTGTGACCCGACGATGAACGGCAGACCGGCCTTCTTCGCCTCGACGTGGGCACGCACAACGCCGGCCAGCGAGCATTCATCCGTGATGGCCAGTGCGGCATAGCCCAGTTGCGCTGCACGTGCAGCGAGATCTTCGGCGTGGGATGCGCCGTGCAGAAAGGAGAAGTTGGACGCGCACTGAAGCTCCGCATAGTCGGGCAGTGCGCCGTAGGTCGGCGCCATGGACGATCACCCGAACAGGCCGTGCAGGAACCAGCGCGGCTCGCGATCGTCGCGCGCGCCCGTGCGTTCACGGAACACCCAGTAGTGCACCGCATCGCCGGATTCGGCGACAAAGTAATCCCGCGTCACCAGGTGTCCGTCCTGCCAGCCGCCCTCGATACGTTCGGCCGGCGACACCATACGCAGCGGGGTGCCGTAGAACGGACGGTGGCCGCGCATGATGAGCTGCACGGGACTGTCGAGCAGCCACGTCGGCCGCGGAAGGCTGGACGATGGCGGCAGGGACCTGACGGTCTCACCGATGGGTATCCAGCGCGCGGCGACCTCGGGGCGGTGGTCGGCGACGGGCGCCGCCCGAGTGACATTCTGGGCGCCGAGCCGGGCGACGAGCAGTTCCATCAGGCGCGCATGATCCTGTGGCGACCCGCCAGGCTCAGGAAACAGCGATTCGCTGGGTGCGTCCGCTTCGCGCACGTCCTTCGCGTCGAGACGAACGGCGATGACCGGCGCGGCCAGTTCGACGCGGCCCAGCCGTTCTTTCAGAAGACGCACGAGGTGGTCCTCGCGCGACGTCGGTTCCGCAAGGGCAACTTCGATTGCTGTCGGCGGCACCGCCGCGCGGCCGCGCTCGTGCTCGAGCTCAAGCACAAGCCGCGCGATTGCATGCTGTCGGGCCGACAGCCAGCCGGTCATCTGCAGGATCAGGCGCCGCGCCGCGAACAGCACGGCCTCTGCGTGCTCGATCCGGTCGGGCAGTTCGAGCCGCGCACTGAAGGCGGGAGGCATCTCGAGCCATTCATACACTTCCGGTGCCGCGCCCGTCGCGCGATCGAGCGCATCCAGCAGCGCCGTGCCGCAGCGTTTCTTGAGGCCTGCGCGGGGCAGGCGCCGGACGTCATCCACCGTTTCGCATCCCAGGCCGTCGAACCATTCGGCGTAGGGGCGCGCTGGCGGCACGGCAGGTAACGGCACGCGATGCAGTGCGCGGTCGACGGATCGCAACGTGAGGGCAATGCCACCCGAGGACCGGGCGAAGAGCCACGCGGCCTGCCCTGTTGGCGCAACAGCAAGCGTTGCCGTTACGCCGAACGCGATCACCGTTTCGCGCGCAAGTCGGCGCAGCGGGCGAATACCGCCAAAGAGCCGCAGGCTCGCCGATACGTCGGCAAGTACGACGGCTTCTTCAGCCAGCACCACGTGGGGGGTGAACTGCAGCAGGGCGAACGCCACGCCGCGAACAAGCTCTGCTTCACGGGTGAGATCACGCTCCCGGATAACCGCGTCGGGCGCGAGCGTCAGCACGCCACCGCGGCGCATGCCGGCCACGATCCCGGCGGAATGCGCCGCGCGGTCGAGCGCGACAACGCGGTCCTTCTCCAGCACGACAAACCCGGCCTCATTGCGTGGCGTCGACCAGCGCGGGAGAAACGACTCGAGGGCGAGGTGCGGCAGATGTACGCCGATCCAGAGTTGCATATCGGCTCAACAGGGCAGGTGAAGGTACGAGAGGAACAAAAACGGGTTCGTCGCGCTGTGGTCCGCGGCGCTTGACGAACGTCACTTCAATGCCGCCTTTCGTCGCGCGCAGCGCAAGCCGCAGCGGCGCCGGCGACGTCGCCTGGGCGGCCGCGAGCGGGCGAAACAGGAACAGCAGGGTGTCCGAAGCCTGCGCGGCCAGATGCAGGCGCCGGAGCGCTTCCTGCCGCACTTCGGCCTGCCAGAAGAGCAGGGCGCCGCAGGTACCGGCACGCAGGATCTGCTCGGCGGCCCACAGCGCATCAGCCGTGCGTGGTGCGCGCAACACGCAGGCCTGTCCTGCGGGAACGCCCAGCCACGCCAGTCCGGCGGGTTGTAGCCGATGCGGCGGCTGCAGCAGGAGCAACGGGCGGGATCCGACGGTCGCCAGTGCTGGCTGCAGCAGACGCAGTTCACCGCAGCCCGGCTGCGGCACGAGCAGCTCTGTAAGCGCACCGGCGGGCCAGCCGCCGCCCGCCAGTTCGGCGGCCAGCGCAGTGTGACCGCACGACACCACCCGGTCGAAGCCGGCGGCCAGCTGCGACGCGCGCCACAAGGCGGGGTGGATGTCTTCGGGGTGACGCGGCAGAGCGCTCATGGGGCAATAGCACTGTATGGATATACAGTGTCTAGTGTAGCGCTTATCCCGCGAAAATGTAAAAGGGGAAGTCAGGAGGCTGCGGACGGGGGCTTTTCGTCGCCCCGTCGGCGACCCGGTCGAGGGCCTGCCCAGCCAGCACGCCATCCATGGCGGACTCGTGTGCCTCTTATCCGAACTCACGATGACGCGAGTACGGCAGGAGTAGCTGTTCCTAGATGACAGTGTGGAAAATGCAATCGTCACTTGCCCGAACTGCCACCGCGAGGCGCACTTTGGAGCGCCTCAGCAAGTGCCGCTCGCATCGACGTTTCCTTAAAAGCATTCCCAAGCAGACACAGGATAGCAGCCGATACTGATTTTTCTTGCCTTTCTATCTGTCGTTTACTATCGTTATGAATCAAATGGTGACTGACATGACAGAATACGACGGATGGCTCTCTCTTGAAGAGACTGCGACCTACTTGGGAATGGGTAAGACCGCGCTGTATGCGATGGCGCGCGAGGGCCGCATCCCGGCGCGGAAGATCGGCAAGAAATGGATCTTTGAGAAAATCGGGCTCGATCAGTGGGTGCGCACCGCTCGGCCCCTGCAGTCGTTCTTCCTTGACGCTGATTTCACAATCGACGGAAACGACCACCTCCGCGACCCGCAACGCGAGGGCTATTTGCGCACCTATGAGTTCTTCCGGGCCGGAAAGAATAAGGCGATCCTTCAAATTCCAGTCGGATGCGGCAAGACCGGCCTAGCGTCTCTGCTGCCATTTGGACTCTCCGCAGGCAGAGTCATTGTTATCGCGCCCAATCTCACCATCAAGGACGGGCTTTACGAAGCGATGGACGTCACCAACCGCCAGAAATGCTTTTGGCGGAAAGCGGGCGTGTTGAGCGCTGACCAGATGTTGTCTGGGCCGATGGCCTGCACGCTTGATAGCGGCAACATTTCGATCGCGACAAAGTCCCACATCGTCATCACGAATGTCCATCAGCTCGCAACCAACGTTGATAAGTGGTTGACTCAATTTCCCGATGACTTTTTCGACATGATCATCGTGGACGAAGCGCACCACAGTGCGGCGGCTAGTTGGCAGAAAGTCATAGAGCGCTTTCCAAACGCAAAGGTCATCCTGCTCACGGCGACCCCATTTAGAAGCGATCGCCAGGAACTCGATGGCGAACTGGTGTTTCGGTATCCGTTCCGAAACGCTACTCTGAAAGGCTATATCAAGCGCCTAAAGGCAAGCTACGTCGCTCCCTCGACCATTGAGCTCGGTTTTTCGGATGCCGGCGGCCGAACGTACACCTTGGAAGAAGTGCTGAAGCTCAAGGAGGAAGAATGGTTCAGCCGCGGCGTGGCGCTCGCCAGGCTTTGCAACAAACACATCGTCGATAGCAGTCTGCAGAAGCTTGAGGAGCTTCGGCAAAGCGGGACGCAGCACCAACTCATCGCTGTTGCATGCTCCATTAACCACGCGCGAGAAATCCGTTCGCTATATCAAGAGCGCGGCTTCAACGCTGACGTTATCCATAGCAAGCAGACGGAGGATGAGCAGGCCGCCATTCTTGCGGCTCTACGCAACGGGTCGCTCGATTGCATCATCCAGGTGCAGATGCTGGGCGAGGGATTCGATCACCCCAAGTTGAGCGTTGCAGCGATTTTCCGCCCGTTCCGGTCGTTGGCTCCATACATCCAATTTGTCGGGCGCATCATGCGGGTCGTTGTGCAGAACGATCCGAGCCATCCCGACAATGTCGGCCATATAGTCACCCATCTGGGGATGAATCTGGACGAACGCCTGAAGGAATTCAAGCAGTTCGAGAACGATGACCAAGCCTTTTGGGACAAGGTCATTGGGGGCGACGAACCGGAAGTGCCTCAAGGGGTGCTCGACGGTGCCGCGCGGCTCCGTGCCGGCGATCAGGTCGTGGTGCATGGAGAAATTGTCGATTCTTTGTGGGAGGAAGATTTCACGTCAGTCGAGGACACGCAGATCGTGGCCGATCTCCGCGAACGTTTGAAGCTCCTCGGCCTCGACGACAGCAAAGCTGAGGAAATGGTTCGGCTCGCGCAGCAGTCTCCCTTACGCAAGAATTCACCCACCGAACCCTTCATGGTTCAGCCGCAGCGAGAGTGGGAAGAGGCCAGGAAACGGATGCAGGAGCAGGCCAAGCGCCTCGCGAATGTATTGCTGAACCACGTTGAGCTCAAGCAGACCGGCAACGAAATGGTCTACAAATACAAATCCCTGAAGCTCACTGGGAGGAACAACTACATCTGCGCGTTGATGATGGTGAACAAGGAAATGGAGAAGCGCCTCGGCAAAGAGAGGCAACAGGCCACAACGGAGGAATTCCGCTCCGTCCTCGATAATCTGGATGATCTGCTGCAAGTGCTTGTAAGGCGTGTTCGCAAAGCAAAGGCGGAATATGACAAAATCGACTCCTAAAGGGCGTACACCTTCGCTAATTGGAGGAACCAACGGCCGCCCCAAACGGGTCCCCGTCAAGCGCCTCAGCGAATGCTATCGCTGCCACGATGATCTCGTCGCGGGAACGACCTGTATCGAAATTCCAAAGCTTGGTTCGGCCTATTCGACTGATCGGCGTGTGTGCGATGCGTGCTTCCAACTCATTTTGCGCCAGACAGACGATGACCTTGCCGAAATTAGGAATCTTTAAGTGCCGGACGCGTTGGCCGCCGTTTCATCGTTACCGATGTCGGTCTTTTTGCCACAAGGTTCCGCATGCGGGCCAATAGCTGTTGATGCTTATCAAGAGTTGTTTCAAACCAGTCAATCTGCTGCTGGAGATAGTCAGCGTCTCCGTGTTCCGCAAACGCGGTGCCTTTGGCCTGAATATTGACGAGAGTCTGCTGGGCCGCAACTAGCTGTATCAAAGCGACCGGAAAAGGCGTGCTGGGCGTTGCGTGACTCGTTGGTCGTTTCTGTTGCGCGGAGTCCGAACGAAAGCCTTGATCTGCCGTGAGCCAAACGCCAGAAAACGCAACACCGGCAAACATACCAGTCCGGTTGAATCTTGGTACCTACGGCGCACTCTTGCGCACCCGATGCTGGCCGGTAGCCAGTTCGAAAGAGGCAGACATGAAACCTAGCGCATCGCAGTTTGTTGACAGATAGGGGTCGGCTCAGAATTCGGAAAAAATCGTACGCTAAGCTGCTTGCAGGGGGCGT
>NZ_JALQCK010000061.1:0-46147 GCF_030464835.1 Paraburkholderia sp. WS6 | reverse complement strand
AAAGAGAAGTAGGTGCCGCCCCGCACAGGGGCAACACTAATAGACCACTAACAAAACAAGGAAAGGCCAACACCCTAAGAACACTGACAAAAAGCGCGACGCAGGCAAAAACCCATTATTCAATCCCCAGCCGAGCCCGAATCGCCGGCAACATATACTCAACCGCCGCGCGCCCCTCTTCTATAGCCGGCCCCGCCCGGTGAAAATCAAAAATCCCCATCCCGCCCAGCCGCGGCTGAATCAGAATATCCGCTGGCTCACCCGCCAGCCGGCTCCGCGAAATCCGCACCTGCATGATGTCGATGCTCTGCGCGATCGAACTCAGCATCGACGGCACGCGCGCACTCGGCGCCGGCGCCACGCGCACGTCATCGGAAGCGCGCCCTTCGGCGGGTGCCAGCCAGCGTGGCCAGGGCTTCCCATTACGCCGCAGCGCGACCGGCGGCGGCGCATCCGGATCGAGCGCCGGCGTGTCGACCGCCGCACCACCGAAATCGCGGCCATTCAGAATATCGTTGTTCAGATCGACCGCAATCACGCAGTCCGCCCGCATGCCGCGCGCCACCGAGACCGGCACCGGGTTGCTCAAACCGCCGTCCACCAGCCACACGCCGTTGTGAAACACCGGCGTGAAAATCCCCGGAATCGCTATCGAGGCGCGCACCGCGTCCACCACGCTGCCGTCCTGCAACCAGCTCTCGCGCCCCGAATCGAGTTCGGTGGCCACCGCCGCGAACGGCATGTTCAATTGCGCGATCGAGCGGCCGGCGAACTTGTCCGCGAATATCTGGATCACCTTGCGCCCGCCCAGCAGGCCGCCCGAAAAACGCAGATCGAGCAGCCTCACCACAGTTTGCCAGGTGAGCTTCGAAACCCATTCTTCGAGCCAGTCGAGATCGCCGTTGGCATACACGGCACCCACCAGCGCACCGATCGACGTGCCGCACACCACATCCGGCTTGATGCCCGCATCGTGCAACGCGCGGATCGCACCGATATGCGCCCAGCCACGTGCTGCGCCGCCCCCCAACACCAGCCCGATCCGGCTGTATCGACGTCGATTTATCATGTGTTCCCCGCCTTTTATCGGCTAGCGCCCGCGTATCACGTCCGAGCGCGATGTCGTGTACACCTTCTGATATTGGTCGAAGTGCACGTTGAAAATGCCTTCTTCGGTCACGCCGCCCTCGCGCCACTTCCAGCTCCACACGGTTTCCGGTTTGAGCGGAAACACGGCGGTCTGGCCTGGCTTGCCGAGCAGGCGGCGCACTTCGTCTTCAGTCATGCCGATGCGAACCTTCCCGAAGTTGTCGGCGGTCAGCACCTGCGTGATGGATTGCAATTTGCCGTCACGGTCGATGTCGACCATGTACGTGTTGAGCCCCTGCGGGCCACGCGGATATTCGAAACGCTTGGATCCGTCGGTAAACGTGCGCTCGGTTTCCGGCTTGCCCATCTGATCGCGGATCTGCGCTTCGGTGGTAATGCCCGGCGTCATATTCTTGAGTAGCAACGCGTCCGGCTTGACGGCGTTGAAGAATTCCTTGAGTTTTTGCACGGCGCGGTCGCTCTGTTGGTCGTCGCAACCGGTCAGTGCAACGCACGCGGCCAGCATGGCGACAGTAAGCAGTTTGAGGCTCACAGCGAGTTTCCTGTACGGACACGAAGCGGCAATTCGCCCGCATCCTTTTGTGTAGGGCGTACTACAGGATAACCGCGTGCGGAAAAAACCGCGAGCGAAGGCAACAAGACGGCTGTGGGCCGTCGTCATGCAGCGTGGTTTGCGGTGGAATGCGATTGCGCGACGAGGTTGCGCAAAAAACCGGGTAAGGCCACAGGAACAACCACCAGCGAAGACGTCGCAAATCGCGCCGCAACAGGCGCGGCAAGAGGGCGGAAAATCCGCAGTGAACCCGAGAAAGCCGTCGCCACAAGCAAAAAGGCGACGCTGTGCAAAGCGTCGCCAAGTCGGTCGATATGGTCAAACCGGAAAACAGACAGCGGCTGAACAGCCGCTTGAAACGCAGCATCACGGACGACGCGCAGCGGTCCGGTCCCGGGCGAAGCGGTGAGAGACCTTGGCCTCTGACCTTGCGCCGTCGTCGGAATGGCGGACCGCTGCTTGTTTGGCCGCCCTGGTCCCTCGATAAGCCTTCCAAGTGCAGCTAATCTAAACGGATTGGCCGATTTAAACGAGAGCGCGTTTACACCGAATCGGCAGAGGATTTGCAGTGTGCTGCGCAGGCGCTGCACCCGGTTTGCGTGGCGGTCGCGCAGTTCTCCCTACGCGCGGACAAACGCAGCGAAACCCGCGCGCCCTGCCCCCTGCAGCACCGAGTCGTTCTGCGGCGTATGAATCCGCGCGCACAGCACATCGCGATAGTGACGCTCAAGCGCATTGTCACGACTCAGACCGGGATTGCCGCTCGCCTCGATGGCCTGATTCGTCACCGTGTATTTGACGAGCGGCGCTTCGTCGAGTGTCACGCGTTCAGCATGCGCGCTTGCGTCGAGCAGCACGCGATTGCTGAACAGCAGCGCGTCGATGCGGCCGAGCGTCTGCTGAAACGCGGGCAGGCTCGCGAGCGGCGCGCCGAGATTGCCGGGTGTGCGTTCAGCGGCCCATTGCGCGAACCAGTCGCGCGCCGCCCGTGCGACGCCGTCGTACACCGCCGACAACAGCACGCTCATCCAAGCGAAGCCGGGTGCATCGAGTCCCGCACCCGGCTCGCCGGGCGGATGGACGTCGACCGCATGAGCGGCTGGTACGAACACGTTGCCGAACACGAGCTCGTGACTGCCCGTGGCGCGCATGCCAAGATGATTCCACTCGCTGCCGACTCGCACGCCCGGGGTGTCCCGATGCACCAGCCACACGCCGACGCACGGCGGCGTCTCGTCGCTGCGCGCCCATACCGCAAGCCAGGTGAGGCCGGGGCTGCCGGTCGAGTACAGCTTGCTGCCGTCGATGATCCAGCCATCGGCACTGCGCTTCGCAATCGTCGATGGCAAGCCGCCGCGTGCCGGCGTGCCCAGCTCGGGTTCGACGCGCAGCGAGTTGATCAATGCGCCATCGCGTACCGCTTCACGCGCCACACGTTCACGCAGTTCGACAGGCCAATGCGGGTTGCCCTGCAAGCGATGATGAAACAGGTATTGCATCACCAGCACCAGTGCCGTGGACGGCTCGCCGCGCGCCACTGCGCGCACCACCTTCAGTGCCTGCGGCAAGCTCGCACCCGCGCCGCCAAGCGATGCGGGCACCGTCAGCGAGAGCAGATCGAATTCGTGCAGGCGCGCCAGGTTGGCGTGAGGAAATTCGGCCGTGCGGTCGTAGTGAGCCGCACCGGCAGCGAACTCGCTCGTGAGCCGCCCGAGCAGTGCGTCGAACGCAGCGCTATCGAGCGGTGGATGACGGCGTGTCACCGCGCTATCGGCAATCGGGGCATTCATGCAAGGACTCCGGCAGGCCGCATCAAGGCAGCGGGAAGCTGCGATCGAAGCTCGTACGCACGTCGAGATGCGCACGGATCACGTTGGCGGCTTCGTAGGTATCGGCAGTGCGCTGCTGCGCGCTGACGACGCTGTCGTCGATCGCAACCGGATGCACCTGGCCGCGCTGATAGACGGTTTTCAGCACATCGGTCGGCAGACCGGTGACTTTTGATTGCATCGCCGCCACTTCATCGGGATGCGAAAGCGCCCAACGCTGGCCGATCGCCACGCGTCGCAGGAAGTCGGCGAGTTGCGCGCGCTTGTCCGCGATCGCGCGTTCGGTCGCGACCTGATAGCTGAGCCCTTCGGACAGGCCCACGCCGTTGGCGATGATGCGATCGTGATCGCGCGCTTCGCCGAGTGCCGTGTACGGGTCCCACACCGACCATGCGTCGACACTGCCCGACGCCAGCGCCGCCTTCGCATCGGCGGGTGCGAGGAACACGAACGTGACGTCGCTGACCGGCACATTGGCCTTCTTCAATGCGGCGAGTGCGAGATAGTGGCCGATCGAGCCACGCGTCGTGGCGATACGTTTACCCTTCAGGCTCGCTGCATCGTTCAACGGCGATTGCGCGCCGACAACGATCGCCAGATCCAGCGGATTCGACCGGGTTGCCGCGACCGCACGTACCCGCGCGCCGGCTGCGAGCGCGAACACGAGCGGCGCATCGCCCAGTCCGCCGACATCCACCGCGCCGGCGTTCAGCGCTTCGCCAAGCGGTTGCGCGGCAGGAAAGTTGAACCACTCGATCTTGTACGGCAGGTCTTTGAGTTGTCCGGATGCTTCGAGAATGCCGCGTGTTTGCAAGGACTGGTCGCCGACTTTGAGCACGGGTAGATCCGCTGCATAAGACTGCGTTGCGCAAAGCGTCGCGCACAGTGCGAGCACCGCCGCGCCGAGTGGTTTGAGCAACGCACGTTGCAAGACGGATGAAGCGGAGAACGAAGAACTAGAAGTCGTCATGGCGGCGATTACGTCGAGGCATCCAGGTAATGTGCTGTCGACGATAAGGCACGCATCTGTATAAGACAAACGCATTATTCTGCTAAGCAAATATGCGAATTTTCTTGACCGGTGAGGCGTGCGCGCACATCGATACGGGTATCATCGAACGCACGAATCTTGCGCCTCGCTGCGCACTCATCAAGTCACCGCTCATCATGAAGATCGACGAAATCGACGCCTACGTCACCGTCATTCGCTGCCAGTCGTTGCAACAGGCGGCGCTTTCACTCGGCCTCACGCAGCCGGCGATCACGCGCCGCCTGCAGAATTTCGAAGAGGCGCTCGGCGTCGAATTGCTCGACCGCAATACACGTCCGCTCAAAGCGACGGCAACGGGCCGCATCGTCTACGAACAATGCCGCGTGATCCAGCGTGAACTCGACGTGCTGCGCGAGATCGTCGCCACCGACACGCCGCCGGTGGGCACGCTGCGCCTCGGCGTCGCGCAGACAATTGCCGATATCGCGCTGACCGATGCGATGCGCGGCCTTAAGTCGGCTTATCCGGATCTGCAGGCGCGCGCGTCGACCGGTTGGGGCAGCCAGCTTCTGCAACGCGTCGAACAGGGCGAACTCGACGCCGCCGCGATCCTACTGCCCAGCAACAAGTCCTTCGACGAGATCTTGTCGGCCCGCTCGCTTGGTCGCATCAAACTGGCGGTGGTCGCGCAGAAAGGCATGTTGAAAAAGCGCACGCACACGCTGGCGGAATGCCAGTCGATCGGGTGGGTGTTGAATCCGGATGGATGCGGCTTTCGCGACGGCCTGCAACGCACGCTGACGGGTCTCGGGCTCGCGCTCAAGCTCAATCTGGAAACGCTCGGCACCGAGCTGCAATTGCAACTGGTCGCCGACGGCAACGGCCTCGGCCTCGTGCCCTTACCGCTGCTGCACGCCAGCGCTCACGCGGACGCACTCGATATCGTGTCGATCAGCGACTTCAAGCCGCTCATCGATATCTGGCTCGTGCATCCGCGCGTGCTGGGTAAATTGCAACAGCCGGTCGAGCGCTTCGGCGCGGCGATCGAGCGGCAATTCAAGGAAGCGCGAGCACAGCGCGCGGCTTGAGCCACGTGCCGATTGCCCTTCAGATCACGCGAAAACCGTGCGTTCCATCGCGCCCAAGCTGAGCAACGAGGCCATACTCCCACTCCAGATACGCGTTCATCGCTTCGCGCGCATTATCGGTTCCCTCATACGGACGACGATACCGATCGATGCGCGGAGACGCCAGCCGCGTCTCACCGCTCTCCACGGCAAAGCCCGCTTCGATCCACGCGTTCGTGCCGCCGGCCAGCACCTGCACCGGCTTGCCCGTCAGTGCCGCCAACTCAGGCGCGGCAAAGCGCGCAAGCAGACTGCTGCCGCAGGTCACCACATAACGCTGCGCATCCGGCAGCTTGCGCAACGCTTCGTTGAGTTGCCCACGAATCGCGAACCATGCGCCTGGAATATGGCGCTTCACATAATTCGCGCTGGTCGTGAAATCCAGCACGACGGTACCCGGCGATTGCAGCAGCGTCACCAGTCCGGCCGGCGTGATCTCATCGGCAGCAGGCGGCGTGGGCGCAAAGCGCGCGGCGGGCGCGGCGCCCTTTTCGCTGAAGTCCGCGTTGCCCAGGCCGTCCACCACATACACCTCGACGTTCATCTGCGCGAGCCACGACGCGGTCATGTTCGCGCGCACGCCGTCGTTGTCGGCGAGGATCACGCGCGCGCCGCGCACCGGCGCAAACATGTCAGTCTCCTGCACGAGTTGACCACCGGGCGCATTGCGAAAACCGGGTACGTGGCCCGCTTCGTATTCTTCCGGCGTACGCACGTCGAAACGATAGACGGTCCGTACCGCTTCATCGGCCCAGCGACGCGCTTCGTCGCGCGACGTGCGGCCCACCCTGGCGCGATCCGCCACCCCGCGCGCGGAATCGGCGGCGGCGAGGCGAAGTGTGTCGTCGGCAATCGGCTCGAAGCGGCGTGAGCTGCCGTGCGCGAGCGCCTGACCCGCAAGCGTCCAGCCGATGGTGCCATTGCGGAGCGCCGCGACCGGATTCGGCACGCCCGCATTGATCAGCGACTGCGCGCCGATAATGCTGCGCGTGCGCCCCGCACAATTGACGATGATCCGCGTGGCGGGATTCGGCGCGAGCTGCCGAGCGCGCAACACCAGTTCCGCGCCCGGCACGCTGATGCTGCCGGGAATATTCATGGTCTGGTATTCGTCGAAGCGGCGTGCGTCGAGCACCACCACATCGGCTTCGTGGTCGAGCAGCGCCAGCACCTGCGGCGCGCCGAGGGACGGCGTATGGCGCTCGCTTTCGACCAGTTCGCCGAATGCCTTGCTCGGCACGTTGACGTCCTGGAACAGCTCACCGCCCGCCTCACGCCAGCCTTGCAAACCGCCATCGAGCAGCGCGACATTGGTATAGCCCAGCTCGCTCAACCGGCGTGCGGCGCGTTCGGCAAGCCCTTCGCCGTCGTCGAACACGACGACCGGCACGTCGCGGCGCGGCAAGCGCACCGGCGCTTCCAGTTCGAGCCGCGAGAGCGGCAGATTGGCAGCGAACAGCGGATGACTGCGCGCGTGCGGATCCTCCTCACGCACGTCGACGAGCGCGATTTCCTCGCGCTCGAGCAGTGCGCGGCGCACGTCTTTGAATGATCGGGTACGGAATTCTGTAGCGAAACTCATGAGATCAGGGACTCCTTCGAAACATTCCAGATATTCGGCAACACATCGTTCGAGTAGCCGGAGATAAAGGTTTTTCGGCCTCCGCCGGCCGGATAGACGGAACGCGTCACCGCGCCAATATTTCCACCGTACACGTGAATGCTGATCGACGTACGATCGTAAAAAGCATTACTCACACGATGGATATCGCCGATGCGCGGCGAGACAGCATCCACCGCGCCGGCATCGAGGCGCTTTGCCGCCCCCTCTTCTTCCAGCGCGCCATTTGGCGTGATGCGATATCCCTGAGCAATTTCCGCACCACGCAACACACCGATCAAACCCCATACGGTGTGGTCATGGACCGGCGTCGACTGGCCCGGTCCCCATACAAAACTTACGATTGAAAAACGCTGCTGCGAATCCGCGTGCAACAGGAATTGTTGATAGCGCTCGGGATCGGGCTGCGCGAAGGCGTCGGGCAACCAGTCGTCGTGGGCGATCAGCTCGTGCAGCGCGGCGCCGCCGGCTTCGAGCAGATGCGCTTCGGGCGCGCGCTCGTCGACGAGTGACGCAATCCGGCCGACGAACGCGCGCAGCCGGTCCGGTCTCAAAGCTTGAGTCATCGAATGTTCAGAATGCGGGTTGACTTGAATCGGTCACGCACCGCGGGCGAGCGCGGCGTTGAAGGTATCGGTCCATAACGGTGCGACGTCGACATGCCGGTCGATGACCGCGGCGCGCGCGAACGTATCGGCAACCTGCTGCTCGCTGGCGATATCCGCCGCCGTGACGCCGGTGACGCGGCGCGCCTGGCTCTGGTTGCGATACAACGAACGGATCGCCTCCTCGGGCACCCGCAACTCCGCTGACAATACCTTCGCGTAGGCGTCCTGATGCTGTCCGAACCACGTGCAGGCGCGTTGCAGCCGCACCAGCAGATCCGCGGACGCGGCCCGCCGTTGCGGATCGGCAAGCACTGACGGATGACCGTAGTACAGGTAATTGCCGGACAAATAGCCGTTGGCGTTTTTCAGCACGCGCGCGCCCGCTTGAGAGATCGCGAGCGGCACGTTGTAGCCGTAGATCGCCCATGCATCGAGCGAACCGGCATTGAAAGCGGCGAATCCGTCACGCGGTGCGAGCGAGGTGGCCTGAATATCGTTGAACGATAGCCCCGCCTCTTCAAGCATGCGCAGCAGGTAGTAATGCGTCGTGGTGGCGCGCAGATAGCCGACACGTTTGCCCTTCAGATCGGCGATCGAGCGGATCGTCGAGCCCTTCGGGACCAGCACCACCTGATTGTTGACGTCGTCCTTGTAGACGGCGATCACGCGCACCTGAGCGTTCTGCAGCCGCGCGAAGATCGGTGGGATTTCGCTGCCGGAGGCGATATCGAGCGAGCCGCCGTTCATCGCCTCGACCATCGCGTTGCCGGACTGGAATTCGGACCAGTCGATGGTGTATCGCGTGTCCGCGAGGCCTGCGGTTTTAAGTAGCGTCGCGTCGCCGCCTTTGTAGGTTGCGACGCGCAAACGGACTTTGCTGAGATCGACAGGTGGAGCGGTTTTCTCGCTTGCTGCAGGCGTGGCTGCTGCGGCTGCCGTCGAAATCAAACCTGTGCCTGCCGTGCCGAGGAATGTGGCTGACAGCGCGGCCGGCAGCGCGGACACGAGCCGGCGGCGCCGGAGCGAAACCGGCGAATCGAAACGTTGGGTCATCTTATGGGGTGCTCAGGTAAGGACGTCAGGCTCGGCTTCGACCAGCCCTTCCAGCAGGCTCTGGAACGCAAACAGCGCACCGCCAGGGCGGCCGACCTGCTCGTGCGTGAGCGTGGCGACGTCGTGCGGGATGGCTTGTGGTGTGCCTGCGGCTTCGGCAAGCAATTGCGCATGGCAGGCGTTATCGAGCGCGATATACCACCAGGCCGCCGCCTCGACGCTCGGACCCGCTGTGAGGATGCCGTGATTCTTCAGGATCACCGCCTTGCGTTCGCCCAGCGCCGCGGCGATGCGCGCACCTTCGTCGGTATCGAGCACCACGCCACGGAAGTCGTCGAACAAGGCATGATCCTGATAGAACGCGCACGAGTCCTGCGTCAACGGATCGAGCGTGCGGCCGAGCGTCGACCATGCCTTGCCGTAGAGCGAATGCGTGTGCGCGGCGGCGATCACATCGGGGCGCGCCTCGTGAATCGCCGCGTGAATCGCGAAGGCCGCCTGATTCACCGGCCCCTCGCCGACCACAATCTCCCCTTCTGCATTCACCAGCAGCAGATCGGACACACGAATGCGGCTGAAGTGCTTGCCAAACGGATTGACCCAGAAGTGATCGGGCCACTCCGGATCGCGCGCGGTGATATGGCCGGCGAGACCCTGATCGAAACCATAGCGGGCGAACAGGCGAAACGCCACGGCGAGCCGTTCCTGCCGATAGCGCCGTTCGGCCGCGATGCTGGCACGCGGCGGGACGTCGTCGAACCAGAATTTACGCAGCGGCGCGTGACGCTGGAGCGGAGGTGTATCTGCGGTGTTTTGCAGCGTGGGGGCACTTTGTCGAGCTGGCGCGTCTTGCAGCGCGTGCTTGCTTAGCGGCGCTGGGGTGCCTTGCAACGTGCTGGTGCTTAGCGGCACCGGGGTGTCTTGCGGCGCGCGGGCACTTTGCGGCGCCGGCGTGTCTTGCAGCGCGTTAGTGCTTTGCGGCTCTGGGGTGCCTTGCAACGCGTTAGTACTGTGCGGCTCCGGGGTGTTTTGCAACGCGGCGGACAAATCGGTCATCTGTGGCTCCGTTCAGGCGGCTACGCGTTCGACGCGCGCGATCCGTTCGCGAGTGGCCGGAATCAGCTCGCGGCCATAGTCGACGGCGTCTTCGAGCGGATCGAAGCCGCGCACGAGGAAGGTCGACACGCCGAGCGCGTAATACTCCGCCAGCGTTTCGGCGACCTGCTCCGGCGTGCCGACCAGCGCGGTCGAATTCGAGCGTCCGCCGATTTCCTTGGCGACGCCGGTCCACAGACGTTCATCGACGCGATCCGACTCACCCGATGCCGCGAGCAGCCGCCGCGCGCCTTCGCTTTGCGCCGGGCCGCCGACGCCGAGTCCTTGCGCCGCGCGCAGCCGCCGGGTTTCCTCGAGGATGTGCTCCGCGCGTTCCCACGCGGCTGCTTCGGTAGCCGCGAGGATAGGCCGGAACGATACGGAAAAGCGCACGTTACGGCCGTGTTTAGCGGCTTCGGCACGCACGCGGGTGACCTGTTCGCGCACTTGCGCCTTCGATTCGCCCCAAAGCGCGTAGACATCTGCATGACGTCCGGCGATTTCGAGCGCGGGCGCGGATGCGCCGCCGAAGTACACGGGGATATGGGGTTGCTGCACCGGCTTCACTTCGGAGAAGCCTTGTTCGAAACGGTAGTACTGCCCGTTGTGATCGAAGGGTTTCGCTTCGGTCCAGATGCGGCGCAGGATGTGCAGGTATTCGTCGGTGCGGGCATAGCGTTCGTCATGCGACAGGTAGTCCCCATCGCGGCGTTGTTCGGCGTCGTCGCCACCGGAGATGATGTGGACGGCGAGACGGCCGCCGGAATAGTGATCGAGGGTTGCCAGTTGGCGCGCGGCGAGCGTGGGCGAGACGAAGCCCGGGCGATGGGCGAGCATGAAATGCACTTTGCTCGTGACGCTGGCCGCGTGGGCGACGGTGAGGAGTGCGTCGGGGCTCGTCGAATGATGCGGCACGAGGATGCGGTCGAAGCCCGCGGCTTCGTGAGCGCGGGCGAATTGCTCCACGTAGTCGATGTCGATGATTGGCCCTTGCGGGGCGTGGGTCTCGGACACCTTGCGGGTCTGGATCATGCCGATGAATTCGATGGACACGGTGGTGTCTCCCAAGGTGGTTTTTTGCCCGGCGGGGCGGTGGCTTTCTTGATTGGATGCGGTGCTCTGTTCGAGGGAATTAAGGTAGCAGCGCTACATGCGGATGTTAAATATTGATCGGACATATCTATATCGGGATTGCATGTAAAGGTAGGGGTTTGGCTACGCCGGGATTTTTTTTGTGTGTGCTTAGTGCTTTGGGGTTTTCTTGAGCTTGTTTGCCTGCTTGGCGCTTTTGTCAGTGTTCTTAGGGCTTTGGCCTTTCCTTGTTTTGTTAGTGGTCTATTAGCGTTGCCCCTGTGCGGGGCGGCACCTACTTTTCTTTGCATGCCGCAAAGAAAAGTAGGCAAAAGAAAGCGGCTCAAACCGCTAATGCTAAGTGGGCACCATTGTCTGCTACGGGTAGTGGTGCATCTGGAATCCGTGTTCTCGCACACTCCGCGTTAGTGACAAAGGACTCATCAGCTCCCACTCTGCACTGCGTGCGTCGCGGACGGGTCTGCATGGGAAACCAGGGGCTTCGGCTGAGCTCTGTGAGGGCCGTCGGCTTCGCCTCGGCGACGCGCCTCTGCTCCCACCTGGGAACCCCTACCTCAAATGATTTGTCGGTGCCCCGCAATCACGGTCACGGTCACGGTCACGGTCACGGCTGCGGCTGCGGCTGCGGCTGCGGTGGCGGTGGCGATGCAATGACGAGCCACGGTCCGGTGGCGAGACGTGGGCGTCAAAACGCAGGGATCGGTTTTTGAACTGCTCTTCGGCGCGCGCAGCGCCGCCGGAAGTATGACGCCCTTGTCACTGCCGCCTGCAGGGGCACGAACCCAGATTCCAGATGCACCACTACCCGCAGCAGACCACGGTGCTCACTTAGTAGTAGCGGTTTGAGCTGCTTTCTCTTGCCTACTTCTCTTTGCAGCCGGTGTATAGACCGGAGACATAGCTGGCAAAGAGAAGTAGGTGCCGCCCCGCACAGGGGCAACGCTAATAGACCACTAACAAAACAAGGAAAGGCCAAAGCCCTAAGAACACAGACAAACAACCCCCGCCGGAGGCAACAAACCGATAACCCCCTTCCACGAACGTGGACATCCCAGGACGATCAGCAGAAAACCAAAACCTTTGCCACAATGCCCCATCGCGCGAAAGCGCCCGAAACATCACATGAACAGAAAATGATCCCCTTCTCGGTCCTCGACCTATCGCCAGTCATCGCAGGTGCCACCCCCGCGGACGCGTTCAAAAACACATTGGATCTCGCCCAGCACGCGGAAAACTGGAACTACCGCCGCTTCTGGCTCGCAGAACACCACAACATGACCGGTATCGCCAGCGCAGCCACCGCAGTGGTGATCGGCCACGTCGCCGGTGGGACGAAAAAAATCCGCGTCGGCTCCGGCGGCGTCATGCTGCCCAACCACGCACCGCTCGTCATCGCGGAACAGTTCGGTACCCTCGCGTCGCTCTATCCGGATCGCATCGACCTGGGCCTCGGCCGCGCACCCGGTACCGATCAAAGCACCGCCCGCGCGCTGCGCCGCGATCTGCAAAATAGCGCGGAGTCGTTCCCCGACGACGTCGTCGAGTTGCAACGCTATTTCGCCGACCCCGTGCCGGGTCAGCGCATTCGTGCTGTCCCCGGCGCAGGCCTTCATGTGCCGCTCTGGCTGCTCGGCTCGTCGCTGTACAGCGCGCAACTGGCTGCGGCACTCGGTCTGCCGTTCGCGTTCGCGTCGCACTTCGCGCCCGATCACATGTTCACCGCGCTGAAGGTCTATCGCGAGCAATTCCGTCCGTCGGCGACGCTCGATAAACCGTACGCCATGGTCGGCGTCAATCTGTTCGCCGCCGATAGCAACGAGGAAGCGCGACGTCTGTTCTCCTCGCTGCAGCAGCAGTTCGTCAACCTGCGGCGCGGCACGCCCGGTCAGTTGCAGCCGCCGGTCGAACGGATCGAAGCGTCCGAGATGGAGTTGAACGGCGTCGCGCATTCGCTCGCCTGCTCTGTGATCGGCGATCGCGATACGGTCCGCGAAGGACTGCGGTCGGTCATCGATCAGACCGGCGCGGATGAATTGATGCTGACCGCGCAAATCTACGATCACAAAGCACGGCTGCGCTCGTTTGAGATCGGCGCGCAAGTGCGTGAAGAGTTAGGCGCCGGCAAGTAACAACGCAGGCAGTAATAAAAAAGGGCGGCGTGTATCAGCACAGGCCGCCCGTCTTTTTTCGTCGATTGGCTGGCTGCCCTGAGTACACGAACATCAGGTTGCCCAGCCGCAATGCTCACCGATTTGCCGGCATCGCCGCCAGGCCATCGAGCAGCGCCTTATGAAACGCCTGCGGGTCCTGCATCTGCGGCGCGTGTCCCAAATCGGCGAATTCGACGAGCGTCGCGTGCGGGATCGCCTTCGCGGCGGCCTTGCCCAGTTCCGGGTAGTGGCCGAGCTTCGCGCGCACCTCGGGCGGCGCTACGTCCTTGCCAATCGCGGTCGTGTCCTTCTGGCCGATCAGCAAAAGCGTCGGCATGCTCAGGTGGCCCAGTTCGTACACCACCGGTTGCGTGTAAATCATGTCGTCCAGCAACGCGGAATTCCACGCCACGACCTGTTTGCCGGGGCCGCGGTACATCCCCGCGAGCATCTGCACCCACGGCTCATAGTCGGCGCGCCACTGGCCGGCGTAATAGGTCGTCTGCTCGTAACGGCGAATGCCGTCCGCAGTCGTCTTCAGTTCGCGCTCGTACCATTGGTCGACCGATAGCGAAGGCACGCCCTTCGCCTTCCAGTCCTCTAGCCCGATCGGATTGACCAACACCAGTTGCTGCGTTTCATGTGGATACATCAGCGCATAGCGGATCGCGAGCATGCCGCCGGTCGAATGGCCGATCACGGTCGCGTCAGTCACACCAAGCGATTCGAGCAGCGCATGCGTATTGCGCGCCAGTTGCTGAAAACTGTACTGGTAGTGCTCGGGCTTGCTCGATTTACAAAAACCGATCTGATCCGGCGCGATCACCCGGTAGCCGGCGTCGCTCAGACGATGAATGGTCGCGTCCCATGTCGCCGCACAAAAGTTCTTGCCGTGCAGCAATACGGCCGTGCGGCCGTTCGCATGCTCCGGCGTGATATCCATGTACGCCATGTGCAGCGCCACGCCTTGGGAAGCGAAGTCGTATTGCTCGACCGGCGCCGGATAGTTGAAGCCCTGCAACTCGGGGCCGTACGCCGGACCGCTGTTATCGACAGCCGCAGCCGGAGTGGCCGCAGGACCGGGTTGAGTGAGAGAACCACCCGCACGCCCCGAACTGGCCGCACTCCCCGCAACGGCCCCACTGGCCGGCGTGGCAGCGAAAGCTCCAGGCGCAGCGGCTAGCGCGCAGGCGCTCAAGATGGCCAACAAAGACTCGCGGCGAAAATTCATCGATCTTTTTCTTGCAAAGGGAAATCAGCGCGAAGCATGCAGGCCGCGGGCGCTGGTAAGCCGATGCCCGCACCCCGTTCGGAGCGGACGATTCTACGACGCGCCGCCGGACTCTGCTGCCGCGCGCGCAGGCTCAGGGCGGCGGCGGCCGGTGTGGCACGCATATTGCCGCCGCTCGCCTTACGCCCTATGTGTCCTCGCGCACGGATGCGTCCTGCGCAAGGGTTGATCGTTCGCAAGGCGGCCGCGCGACTTGCATCCGCACAATTCAGACTATTCGCCCGCGGCAAATCAGTGCTAGAACTAGCAGACGGGCCCGCGAAGACGAAAGCCGCCTGGCAGCACGAATCAATAACGCAGAGCGAGAGAACAAGACCACCCGGGGAATACTAATCAGCAACTATCTTGCATGGGACCGGAGTAAGCGTGAAAGCGCCAACCCCGGTCGACAAAGGAGACAGACATGGAAACTCCGGCACGGCTGAACGATCTGCAACGCACCACCCTCGCCATCGTCCTCGCGGGCGGACGGGGCACGCGGCTCGGGCCGCTCACGAACAAGCGCGTCAAACCAGCGGTGCACTTCGGCGGCAAATACCGGATCATCGACTTCGCGCTCTCCAATTGCCTGAACTCCGGCATCCGCCGCATCGCGGTGGTCACGCAATACAAGGCGCACTCGCTACTGCGCCACCTGCAGCGCGGCTGGGGCTTCCTGCGTGGTGAATTCGGCGAATTCATCGACCTCTGGCCAGCCCAGCAGCGGGTGGAAGGCGCCCACTGGTACCGCGGCACCGCGGACGCGGTGTTCCAGAATCTCGACATCATCCGCTCGATCCGGCCGAAATACGTGGTGGTGCTGGCGGGCGACCACATCTACAAGATGGATTACACGCGCATGATCGCGGATCACGCGGAAAGCGGCGCGGATTGCACGGTCGGCTGCATCGAGGTGCCGCGCATGGACGCCGTGGCCTTCGGCGTGATGGCCGTCGATGAAAACCGCCGCGTCACCGGCTTCGTCGAAAAACCCGCCGATCCGCCCGCCATGCCGGGCCGTCCGGATTCGGCGCTCGCCAGCATGGGCATCTACGTGTTCAGCGCCGATTACCTGTATTCGCTGCTCGAAGAGAACATCTCGAGCGTCGACACCGATCACGACTTCGGCAAGGACATCCTGCCGCGCGTCGTCACGCAGGGCACAGCGATCGCGCATCCGTTCAGCATGTCGTGCGTGTCGTCAGACCCGACCGTAGAGCCGTACTGGCGCGACGTCGGCACGATCGACGCCTATTGGGCAGCCAACCTCGATCTTGCCTCCACCATCCCGACGCTCGACCTGTACGACCGCAACTGGCCGATCTGGACGTATCAGGAACAGTTGCCGCCCGCCAAGTTCGTACGCGACCTGAAAGGCCTGCAAGGCACCGGCAACAATCTGATCGTGTGCGGCGGCTGTGTGATTTCCGGCTCGCAGATTTCGCGCTCGGTGTTGTCGTCGAACGTCAAAGTGAGTTCGTTCTGTAATATCAATGAGGCAGTCTTGTTGCCGCAGGTCACCGTCGGCGCGAGCTGCCGGCTGCAGAAAGTCGTGATTGACCGCGGCTGCACCATTCCGGACGGCACGGTGATCGGCGAAGATCCCGTGGCCGACGCCGAACGCTTCTATCGCACTGACGACGGTGTCGTGCTGGTCACACCCGAGGCGCTGCAGCAGAAGGGGACGTGATCCGCGCCGGAGCGGCAAAACGAACGGGCTGGCGGAGCCTGCCGCCCGTCCTGCCGCTCAATTGGACCTGCCGCAAACCCGCACTAACAGGAACGAGACCGAGCCTATGACGATTCGCGCCCTGCACGTCGCAAGCGAGCTGTATCCCCTCCTCAAAACGGGCGGTCTCGCCGACGTCGCGGGCGCGTTGCCGCCCGCGCTGATCGAGCGCGGCGCCGACGTGCGGGTGCTGCTGCCCGGCTTTCCGGCGGTGGTCGCCGGCTTGGCCGACCTGCGTCCGGTGGCGCAGCTGGGCCGCCGTTTCGACTCGCCGGGTGTCACGCTCGAACAGGGCACGCTGCCGTCGAACGGCCTGATCGTCTACGTCATCCGCGCCGGCTCGCTGTACGACCGGCCCGGCAACCCCTATCTGAACGACGAACACGTACCGTACGGCGACAATGCTCAACGCTTCGCCCTGCTGGGTTGGGTCGCGGCCCAACTGGCTCAGCACCTCGACCCGGCGTGGGCGCCGCAGATCGTCCACGCGCACGACTGGCATGCCGGTCTCGCGCCCGCCTACCTCAAGGCGGCTGAACGGCAGCACGGCCGCTCGTTCGCGCGCAGCGTCTTCACGGTGCACAACCTCGCGTATCAGGGCGTTTTTCCGGCGCATCAGTTCGGCCAGTTGGCGCTGCCGGACGACTTCTTCAACATGCGCGGCGTCGAATTCTATGGGCAGTTGTCGTTTCTCAAGGCAGGTCTCTACTACAGCGACCGCATCACCACAGTCAGCCCGACCTACGCCCGCGAAATCCAGACACTGGCCCAAGGCGGCGGGCTCGACGGGTTGCTGCGTCATCGCTCGCACGATCTGAGCGGCATCCTGAACGGCGTCGACTATTCCGTGTGGAATCCCGCCACCGACGCACTGCTCGAAGATCACTACACAGCCACCCGTCTGGCCGGCAAACTGGCCTGCAAGGAGGCGCTGCAAAAGCGCTTCGGCCTCGCGCAGAAAAGCGACGCTTTGCTATTCGGCGTGGTGAGCCGGCTGACCGAACAGAAAGGCCTTGACCTGCTGCTCGAGGCGGCGCCGGAAATTGTCAAACGCGGCGGCCAACTAGTGGTGTTCGGCACCGGCGACCCGGCGCTCGAAAACGGTTTGAAACGCGTCGCGCATACGCATCCGGAATCGGTGGCGGTCGAACTGGGTTTTGACGAGACACTCGCGCATACGATTGTCGCGGGCAGCGACGTGATCGCGGTGCCGTCGCGCTTCGAGCCCTGCGGACTCACGCAACTGTATGCGCTGGCTTACGGGTCGCTGCCGCTCGTGCATTGCGTCGGCGGCCTCGCGGACACGGTCGTGGACGCGTCGCTCGAAAATCTCGCCGACGACCTCGCTACGGGCTTTGTATTCGAACGATTCGAGCCGAAGGGCCTTGCGGCGGCGATCCGCCGCGCGTTTGCGCTCTATGACCGCCGCACCGAGTGGAAAGCCACGCAACGTCGCGCGATGCATCAGGATTTCGGCTGGGGCGCCTCGGCCGAGCGCTATCTGGCGCTGTATCGGGAACTCGCCTGATCCCTCACCCGTTTGATGGTTCGACGCAACAACACGGGGACGGATCGACTCGCGCGTGACAAACTCATGTATTGTTAGTTGACTATGCAGACCGCGCATTTTTCTTGCACTATCTGAAACAGTCACGCCGCTTCAGGCGCCCGGTCAAAGCCGGTTCGTTACCGCGGCCATCCGTCCGTTCTCATTGATCGCGCAAAACATCTTGCGCGGGCCACACCATGACGAAAAACGTTCTGAGCATCCAGTCACATGTCGTCTTCGGGCACGCCGGCAATAGCGCGGCCGAATTCCCGATGCGGCGGCTCGGCGTCAATGTCTGGCCGCTCAATACCGTGCAGTTTTCGAACCACACGCAATACGGTCATTGGACCGGCGGCGCGATCGAAGCATCGCAGATGGAAGAACTCGTCGAAGGGATCGGCGCGATCGGCATGCTGCCGCGCTGCGACGCCGTGCTGTCCGGCTATCTGGGCACACCCGAGCAGGCGCAGGCGGTGCTGGAGATCGTCAAGGCCGTGAAGGCCGCCAATCCACGCGCGTGGTACTTCTGCGATCCGGTGATGGGCGCCGCGAGCGGCTGCAAGGTCGAGCCGGGCATCCAGGAATTTCTGGTCCGCACCATGCCGACGGTCGCTGACGCCATGGCGCCGAACCATACCGAGTTGCAACGCCTCGTGGGCCGCGAGATCGAGACGCTCGAAGAAGCGGTGGCCGCGTGCCGCGAGGTCATCGCCCGTGGGCCGAAGCTCATGCTGGTCAAACATCTACTCGATCGCAACAGCCCTGCCGACCGTTTCAACATGCTGGTCGTCACCGAGCGCGAAGCGTGGATGGGGCAGCGTCCGCTCTACCCGTTCGCGCGGCAGCCGGTGGGCGTCGGCGATCTGACGAGCGCGGTGTTTGTCGCGCGCACGCTGCTGGGCGATTCGATCCGCGCCGCCTTCGAGCACACGCTGGCCGCGGTGAACGCAGTGGTCAAAGCGACGTGGCAGGCCGGGCGCTATGAACTGGAACTGGTGGCCGCACAGAACGAAATCGCGCAGCCCCGTGAATGGTTCGATGCCTGGGTGGCGGAGGAGACGGCGTAGGCGCGAGGCACCTTGGCGCGGCTCAACACGTAACCGTGCGCCCCGCATCAGTTGCTAGCCGAACCCACACCCGGCACGCGACCCGCGCTTGTCAGCCGGTCGCCCTATAATGCGTGCCGCGTGGGCGAGGCAATCGCCCGCCCACAGCGCATTTTTTTGGGGCGTCCGGGCATCCGGCATTCAGCAGACGAGGCATTGATGGACGGTTATATCCGCAGCGAGCGGGAAGAATTTTTTGAGCAGTTGTGCATCAGTGTCGACGCGGACGAAGCGCACGAGCAGGAAGCGATCGAGTACTTCGAGAACCAGTTCGACCAGGCCGACTTCGATCCCGCACAGTGGCTCGACATCGCGCTTTTCTATTCGCCGGCGGTGGCGCGCGGCATCGTCGAAATGGTGACGCCCGACGACAAGGCGCGCAGCAACATCGCCGAAATCATCGCCGACAATCTCGACATTTCGTACGGCGAAGACGAGTGCCAGCAGTTCGCCGAGACTATCGAATTCGCGCTGAACAACGGCGTGCCGGTGGACCTCGACCTGGTGCTCGACGGTTGCCAGCGCGCAATCGACGATCTCGACACCTGGGCCGACGAAGAAACCAAGGCGCCCATCCTGCGTCTGCGTGAAGAGTTGCTGCGCCAGCAAGGCGAGCAGTGAGGGCGTCGTTTTAGCCCGCCGTCAGTTGCTTCTTTTGCTTCTGTCGTTTTTCCGGCGAGCCCGCGCAGGTTTGTTTCCGCGGCTGTGCCACGGTAGTAAGGCCGGCGCGCTCGCGCCGGTTTCTCGAGCGCCATCTCCAGGCCGCATCCCCGCCGTTTGTTCGGCCGCATATCGCGCCCTGTTTCTTAAGCATATGCCGCAATCCGCACCCGCGCGCCGCCGCTGACAGGCCGCCAGCCCAAGCGCTGTGCGGCCTATGCCGAAATGCTCATTCAAAGCGCCGCGAACTGCCAAGACGGTCGCAAATTGGCTTTCTATATTCGCGCCAGATTGACGGGCATATGAACGCCACTGCGCGTCCCCAGGAGGACTTCCATGGACGCCCCCGAGGGGATTTCCTATGGGCGTATTCCAGCATTGTTAATGGTGACCGATCATCCGTATCTTTGATGACGCGCGCCATGCGAAGTCAAACCAATGCTTGCGCGTCGATCCAGTGTTACAGCCTTACCGCTTTCACACCTGAAACTGTCGATGGAGAGAAAGACCATGAGTCTTCGCAACACGCTGAAACCGCTTGCTCTGTTCGTTGGCGCTACCTTCGCGATCGCGCCGCTGGCCAGTTTCGCCGACGACCTGCCGGTGAAGATCGGCTTCGCCGCGCCGCTGACGGGTGCCAACGCCGGCTACGGGAAGGATCTGGAGAACGGTGTCCGGCTTGCAATCGAGGAAGCCAACGCGCAGAAGATCAAGATCGGCGACAAGGTCGCGCAATTCCAGCTCGTCTCCGAGGACGACCAGGCCGACCCGCGCGTCGGCGTGCAGGCCGCGCAGAAGCTGGTCGACGCGGGGGTATCCGTGGTCGTGGGCCACTTCAATTCGGGCACGACGATTCCTGCCTCGCAGGTGTACGAACAGGCCGGTGTTCCGGTGATCGACCCGGCCGCCACCAATCCGATCATTACCGGGCGAGGCTTCGCGAACACCTTCATGGTGATTTCCACCGATGCGCAAAACGCCGGCAACGCGGGCGTCTACGCCGTCGAGGTGACGAAGGCCAAACGCATTGCGATCATCGACGACCGCACCGCCTTCGGCCAGGGCGAGGCCGACGAGTTCGAGAAAGCGGTGAAAGCGCATGGCGGCAACATCGTGACGCGCGAATACACCGACAATCACGCGGTGGACTTCAGCACGCAGATCACCAAGATCAAGGCGACCAATGCGGATCTGATTTTCTTCGGTGGCCTGGATACGCAGGCGGCCGGCTTCGCGAAGCGGATGAAGCAACTGGGGATGAACGCGCAGTTGGTGGGGGGTGGCGGCGTGATGGACCAGGACTTCATCAAGCTCGCCGGCGATCCGTCCGAAGGCGCGATGGCCTGGGAATACGGCAGACCGTTGGCCCAATTGCCGGGCGGCAAGGACTTCTCCGCGAAGTTCAAGAAGCGCTTCGGAGTGGATATCCTGTCGTACGCGCCGTTTGGGTATGACGGGGCATGGGCCGCGATCAAGGCGATGCAGCAGGCAAAATCCACCTCGCCGGCGGTCTACCGGCCGGTGCTCAAGACACTCGATTACGACGGCGTGACCGGGAAGATTTCTTTCGATAGCACCGGGGCGTTGAAAAGCGGCGCTTCCACGCTGTATCAGGTCAAGAGCGGTGCCTGGGTGCCTATCGTGACCAAGAGCGGAAGTTAAGCGTCTCTTTTTGCCCATGACGGCGTGGTTGTTCATGCGGCAGTGGCGGTACTTCTTTACCGCCACTGCCGTGGGCACTGCCGATGCCGTACGTGCTACCTGACCGCCTTCAACACCACCTCGGCGTCGAGATCCCGTTCGATCCGGATCAGATCATCCTTCACGCCGGCAAATTCATCGGCAGAGCACATCTGATGGCCAAACGCGGCTCGCAGGTGTCGCCTGACCTGCAAGACCCGCGCGGCAGGATCGAACACGTAGCGAGAAGAAAACTCGAAGAAACGATCCTTCACCACGGCATCCGGCGGCACATCCGTCACGCGGGCGAACCTCGGCAGTGTCATCGCCAGCGTTTCATCGAATTCCCCGCCGATGCACGCCCAGGGCTGCGTCCTCGCAGGCTCCGCCAGCCATGCCTGCACCTGCCCGGCCATTCCGCCGGACAAGCTCGTCAGGGCCGGTACAGCGGTCGTCCCATCGGTCCAGACAAAATGTGCCACCCGTCCCTGCATCGACGTGGAAAAAGGTCCATCAGTCGAGGTCAGATCGCCCGTGCGCAACTGCGCTGTGCCATGCAGGCCCGTCAGCAATAGACGATTCGCCGCAATCTGTTGCGTGCGCTGCCGCGTTGCCCGTCGAAACATATTGCGTTCCAACTCCGCGGTATAGCCGGCGTCTTCCACGCGATAGGCGTAGTTCGCCGCCCCGTTCTCGTCGACGTCGATCTGCAGGCGCGCCGTGCGCTCGCGCAACTGGGTGGCCGGTGTGCGCGCCAACACGCCCTCGTCGACCAGCAAAACGGGCCGATCCATCACGCTCGGCGACAAATAGCCAAAACTCATGCCGCCTGCCGTGGTGTCGGCAAATAGCGATAGATCAGGAATCCAGACGATTGCATGATTGATCGCGCTTTCGCCGTAGCCGGGCACCGCCGGCAAACTGTAGTACGGCCCGAGATTGAGCAGGACGGCCTCGCGGCGGATGCCGACCGCGGCGAGAAGCGCGCCGTACAACGCGACGTGGTCCTTGCAGTCGCCATAGCGGTTGTGCAGGATGTCGATCGCCTTATGCGGGATCGCCGCCGTCTCGCCGAGAAACAGCGCAACGTAGCGAATATTCAGGCGCATCCAGTCGAACAGGACCTGTGCCTTCGCACGCGGATCGCTCACCTCTGCGGTCAGGCTCCGTGCGAGTTGAACGATGGCCGGGTCGCTCATCGTCGCGTCGGCCGCAGGGCCGCGATAACGCGCGGCGAAACTCGCGAAGTCCGGCACGGTCGACACCATCAGCCGGTCGCCCCAGTTCGCATAGCCCACCGCGCCCGCTTCGAGCGGCGCATACGGGCCGTGCTGGTAATCGAACTCGTAGCGGGTGCGGCCGTTTGCCGTGACCGGCGGCAGCGCGACGTAGCCGCGCGCATCGGCATAAAGCGGCACGTCGGCGGGCAGGTCGAAGATCAGGCGCTGCATCTCGACAGGCTCGCGCGTCGGTTCGACCAGGTACGCGAACGTGCCGGCCTGCAGAGGCTTCGTGCGCGTCTTGCGAAACGCCAGATGCACGCGCGAGCCGGGTTCGACGCCCGGAAAGATCACCGTGCGCAACACGCCGTCTTCGAAACTCGGTGCGCCCGCGGAGCGGGGTTCCTGCACGTCGCGGATCGCTTCAGGCCCGACCGGATGCGCGACGCGGTTCGGGTCGATCGTTTCCGCGGTCAACAGTTGCACCTGCTCGATGTCCTTGTTGAACCACACGTAGCGTTGCGCGATATCGTCGACGCCGCTCGTCGTGTTGGCCCGCAGGACCGTGTCGTCATGTTCTTCGACGGAGCCGTCTTTCTGGATCACGAAGAGGTGGACGTCGCGCTCTGTCGTCGAGGGGGAGAGGTCGTCGTTCGAGGTGCTGGAGGTGTTCAAAACACTGCCCTCAGCAAGCGCGTTGGTTGCACACGCAACCAACGCCAACGCGGCGGTCAGCGCCACGAACGCGCACCACCGCGTCATGCGCGACGCGCCCTGCCTCGCGCGCGCCACGCACGCGGACTCGACGCAAACTCCGCGCGAAATGCGTGATTGAAATTCGACAGATCGTTGAAGCCGCAATCGAGCGCGATATCGACAATCTTTGCGCTGTCGTCGTCAAGGCGCAGCGCTGCTGCTCGCAAGCGCGCCCGCAGCACATATTGATGCGGCGTCACGCCGGTTACGCGCTGGAACGTGCGCAGGAAGTAGAACTCGCTCAGGCCCGCCGCGGCAGCGAGGCTCGTCAGCGTATGCGTGGCGCCTGGCGTGTCGTCGATCAGGCGCACCGTCTGCGCCACGCGCGACCAGGCCGCGGCGCTTGCAGGCGGTTCCGCGCGCTTCAATGCACCCGCCGCGTTGAGCGTCGCGACGGCCACTTCGACCGCGAGTTCGTCCCACACCGCGCCGCCCGTATCCAGGGCGCCGGCACAGGCCCGCGCGATCAGCGGCGACAACGCAGGTAGCGACGGAATGCGCGCGCGCCTGAAGTTCAGATCGCCGCTCGCGATGCCCGCGTCCGCGGCAAGCCGCTCGAAGTACGCCGGCGCATAGCGGAAGGCAATGCAGCGATCGCCGGGCGCATGCCGATGGCCGCATTCGAAGCAGTCACCCGTATTGCCAAGCAACAGTGCGCCGGGGGTGAGCAACGCGCGTCCCGTCGCGGTCCGGTAGCCGAACGAACCGGCGACCACCATCGCGATGCACACGCCCGCGTGCCGTTCCTCGAACGGCTGGTCGTGCGGGCCGAAGGTGCAAAGGATGTCCGCGACATCCCAGCTCGCGCCTTGGGCCAGCGGACGCGCGCTTGTGCTGCCGCGCGTGCCTTCCCGCGCGCGCTGCGCGAGCGCCTGCTGCAAAGTGACGGCAATTTTCCCCAAGATGCACCTCGGCTGAGTCCGTATCGTCGTTTTAGCACATCGGCGGCCGGCGCGGTTTTGCCCGTTCCGGCGATTGCGCTTTCACTGAACGCTCGAAGGAGCACATACGATGAACATGGTGGACGACACCGTCGAGCGCGGCTTTCACGCCGCCTTGACCGCCCCGGCGCGGGCCGCCGACATCGATGCCGCCGACGACCTCTACGGCTGGCTGATCGGCAGTTGGGACATGGACGTGCTGCATTACCGCGTCGACCTCGGCAACGCGCGCCGCCGCGGCGAGATTCATTTCGGCTGGGTGCTGGAGGGGCGTGCCGTGCAGGACGTGTGGATCATGCCGCCACGCAGCGAACATCATGCGGGGCTCGCTGCCGCCGACACCATGTACGGCACCACGCTGCGGGTGTGGGACCCGGCGCTGCGCGCGTGGCGCGTGACTTACATGAATCCGCTGACCGGCCAGCGCGATGAGCTGATCGGCCGGCGCGTCGGCAATGATCTCGTGCAGATCGGCACGCACGCCGACGGCACACCGATTCGATGGAATTTCACCGATATCACGAGGGATTCGTTCCGCTGGACCGGCGTCGCGCTGGCGCAGGATGGCGTGACGTGGACGCTCGAGGCGGAATTTCACGCACGGCGCAGGCGTTAGGGTGCGGCCGGACGACCAGGAGATTCAAGCCTGCATGCAACAAAGACGCCGAGTTGCAGGCGTCAATCCCCTCCCCCAATGTGCGCGAGCAAGGCCTGCAAGCGCTCCACATGCCTGAGCAGCAAATGCCGATGCTTTTCGATCTGCTCCAGCCGGCCAGCCAGGTCCGCCTGAATCGGGTGGTCGAGATCGGCGGCGGCGATCACGTCCTCCACTTTCGATCGCATCGATGCAAGGTCCACCGGCATCTGGCTCAAATGCCGCTCGAAGCGCCGCACGTCCTGCATCGCCAGATCGCGGACCTTGCGGAAGTGGGCCTGACGCCGATGCGCTTCGGCGTCGAGCGTCTCTTCTTCCACGCGTTTGGCCGGACCCGTCTGGCCGAAAATCGGCTCGGGCGGGCGCAGCACCGTCTTCTTGCGCACCGGATGCGCCGTGCCGCGAAAACGCGCAAGCGGCTGTTCGTTGTCGATTGCTTCGCGCGCCTTGGCCGGTATGTCCTCCCCGGTATGCGACACGTTCATCCAGCCATTCGGCAAGCCCGTCACCGCCTCGATACCGCGTACGAACTCCTCGCTGAATTCGCGCTGGCCGGACAAGATCAATTTCAGGTAGCTGGCGGAAAAGGTCATCATGCGTGCGAGACGCGTCGCGGCGCCGACCTCGCGGGTCAGCAGCACCAGGTTCGCTCGCCAGACCGGGAGCAGCAATTCGTCGGAATCTTCCATCGCTGGGTCTTCCATCTTTTTGCCCGATGTATGGATGACGGGTTGGCACACGTCATCGTTCTGAAAGGGTAGCCGCTTCAGCGCATGGCGCGCAATGCCCGCGCGCGCATTCCGCGACGCTCGATGTGCCGAAACGACACGCTGCCGCGCCCCGCTGTCCAGGGATAAAACGCCTCACAGCTCGGCGTTTTGAGTTGACCCATGCATTCGGTCGGCGTTCCTCCGCTGCGTGCGCGATGTGTGGCATTCTTTTGACCCGTTGCGGCACGCCGCGTGCTGCAGCGTTAGCACCACCACCATGATTTAAGGATTTTGTAATGAAGAAACTCGTTCTCGCTATCGCAGCAACCGTCGTCACCCTGAGCGCGATCGCTCCCGCCCAGGCTTATGAACACCACCGCGAATGCCACAAGGTGCGCGTCCACCATCACTGGGAACGTCACTGCCACTGATCGTTATGCGGCGCCCCATACGGCGCGCATCGGAAAGCCTCGCCAAAAGCGAGGCTTTTTTGTGGCCGCTCCGTTTCAACGAGGCGCGGGTCAAAGCCCCGCGAGTCCACAACCCCGCGGTTCACCCTTAAACCAATCCTTCGACGCTCTATACGTTCGGCGCGAACGCCGCAGCATGCAATCACGGACACATGCTGTTACACCTTTGCGGTGTGAGCCGACGCGGTCGCGGCCTCGCGGAATGCGAAGCGCGGCGAACCGCACGGAAAAGATGAAATGGATACCGCGGACAGCAGCGACATCAGGCCGCTACGATCGAACTGCCGTCGTCAAGCTGCCCTAACGCGCTCCAACGCCGTCGTCACAAGTTCTTCCAGCAAAGGCTCGACCTTTGCAGCCAGCGCGTCGTCATACGCATACGGCATCTGCTCCTCCATATACGTAATCTGCGACAACTCGAGTTGTACCGCGTGCACACCCTGCGACGGCTGCCCGTACTGCCGCGTGATATAGCCGCCCTTAAACCGCCCATTGGCGACAGCAGAGTACCCGCCATGCCGCCCGACCACAGCAGCCAATTCCTCGCCCAATCCAGCCACCGCGCTGGCGCCGTTCGACGTGCCGAAGTTGAAATCGGGCAGACGTCCTTCGAAAAAACGCGGCACGTGCGAGCGAATCGAATGCGCTTCCCACAGCAGCACCTTGCCGTGCTTCGCCTTCAGCGCGGCCAGTTCGCCCGTCAGCGCGTCGTGATAGGGCTTCCAGTAAGCATCGCGGCGACGCGCGACTTCGGCCTCGCTCGGCAGATGGCCGTCGAGGTACAAGGGTTCCTTGTCGAAGGTATCGACCGGCAGCAAGCCGGTGGTGTCCTGCCCCGGATACAGATTCGCGCCGTCGGGCGGACGGTTCAGGTCGATCACATAACGCGCGTAGGTCGGCGACAGGATCGACGCGCCCATGCGTTTCGCAAACGCGTAGAGACGGTCGAGATGCCAGTCGCAGTCGTCGGTGCGCTGCGCGACCGGCGTCATCGTTGCGGCGATATCGGCGGGGATTTGCGTGCCCAGATGTGGGATCGAAATCAGCAACGGCAAACTTCCCTGATGCAGCGATAGAACCGGCGGAGTAGTAGTAGACGAAGCAGTCATGTCAGTCCGGAATCGATGGGATCGATAAAAATCGAAGGCTCAGCGTGTTCAGCCATTCATGCGAGCATTTCGCTTCAGCAAGTGGTTTCAGCCAGCGACGTCAGCAGTTTACTTGAGCAATTCGGCGAGCGCCCCGCGATAACGCGCGTAAGCGCCCTCTTCATCGCGATGGCGGCGGTTGTCGACAACCTTGTCGCCGCCCGCATAGACGTCGCGAATCGGTGTCTCGCCATGTTCGCAGAATACAACGCCCGAGAGCCACGCGTTCGGCGCGTGCTCGGCGATGCTCGAATGATCCGGATCGAGCACCAGCCAGTCGGCGCGGCGGCCGGCCTGCAATGCACCCACCGCACGACCGGTGGCATGCGCGCCGCCTTCGAGCGCCGCGTCGAACAGACGATCGGCCACGTGCGTGGCCTGCGCCGACGCCAGCACATTGCGCTGACGGCGAGTCAGGCGCTGGCCGTATTCGAGCAAACGCAATTCCGCCCGCCAGTCGACGCCGATATGGCTATCCGATCCGACCCCGATGCGCCCTTGCGCGTCGAGGTACTCCTGGGCCGGAAAAATTCCGTCGCCGAGATTCGCTTCGGTCGTCAGACACAAACCCGCGACCGCACCGCTTTTCGCGAGCGCCAGGGTTTCGTTGGCATCGACATGCGTGGCGTGCACGAGGCACCAGCGGCTGTCGACGTCGAAGCGATCGAGCAGCCACTGCACCGGCCGCGCACCTTCGGTTTCGAGGCAGGCGTCGACTTCGGCGGTTTGCTCGGCGATGTGGATGTGAACCGGCGCGCTTCGATCGATACCATTGAGCAATGCATGCAATGAATCAGCCGATACCGCACGCAGCGAATGCGGCGCGACGCCATAACGCAGGGCCGCACTCTCGGGACGCGCCGCGCGCACCGTGCCGAGCAGATCGAGCAGACTCTCCGGCGTGTTGATGAAGCGCTGCTGATCTTCGCGCGGCGGGCGCGAGCCGAAGCCGCTGTACTGGTACAGCACGGGCAGCATCGTCATACCGATGCCGCTCGCTGAAGCCGCATCCACCACACGTTGCGCCAGTTCCGCCTGATTCGAATAGCGGCTGCCATCCGGCGTGTGGTGCACGTAATGGAATTCGCAGACCGACGTGTAGCCCGCCTTCAACATCTCGATGTACAGCCACTGCGCGACGGCAGCGAGCCCTTCCGGCGTGATCCGTGCGGCGAAGCGGTACATCAGATCGCGCCAGCTCCAGAAATTGTCCGTAGCATTCGCACGATACTCAGTCAGGCCGGCCATCGCACGTTGAAACGCATGCGAGTGAAGATTCGGCATGCCAGGCAACACGGGGCCCGCGGTTTTTTGCACACCGTCAGGAACCGCCGCCGTATCCGGCGTCACGGATGTCAGCGTGCCGTTAGCGTCCCATTCCAGCAGCACATTGCGGCGCCAGCCGTCGGGTAGATAGGCGTGGTCGGCAAATAGTGATTGTTTTGATTGCATCATCTCTCAGGCCCTAGCTCAAATCACGCCGTGTATAAACAGTCTCGCCTGCGCGCACGACTCGCGCGCACAACGGACGCCCAATCCAGTAAGCCAGCTCGGCAAGCGTTTCCACCGACCACACCGCGAAATCCGCCGCGCGCCCGGCTTGCAGCGAGCCATGTTGGTCCGCCTTGCCGAGTGCACGCGCCGCATGCGTGGTCACGCCTTGCAGCACTTCGGGCACCGTCATGCGGAACAACGTGGTCGCCATGTTCATCATCAGCAACAGCGAGGTGGTGGGCGACGTGCCGGGATTGCTGTCGGTGGAAATCGCGATCGGCACCTGGTAGCGCCGCAGCAAATCCAAAGGCGGCAATTGCGTCTCGCGGATGAAGTAGTACGCGCCAGGCAGCAGCACGGCAACGGTGCCGGACGCTTTCATCGCGGCGACGCCCGCTTCGTCGAGGAATTCAAGGTGATCCGCGGACAGCGCATGGTGACGCGCAGCCAACGCCGTGCCACCGCCATTCGATAACTGCTCGGCGTGCATTTTCACCGGCAATTTATGGCGCTCGGCGGCCTGGAACACGCGCTCGCTTTGTTCCAGAGAAAAACCGATGCGCTCGCAGAACACGTCGACGGCGTCGACCAGTCCTTCGTCGGCGAGCACGGGCAGCATCGTGTTGCAGACTTCGTCGATATACGCGTCGGCTCTTCCCGCGAATTCAGGCGGCAAGGCGTGCGCCCCGAGAAACGTCGTATAGACCGTCACCGGATAGCGCTCGCCCAACCGGCGCGCGACGCGCAGCATCTTGCGTTCGCTGGCGAGATCGAGGCCGTAGCCGGATTTGATTTCGACGGCGGTCACGCCTTCGGCGAGCAGCGGTTCGAGGCGCGCGGCCGATTGGCGGAACAGCGAGTCTTCGTCAGCGGCACGCGTGGCGCGCACCGTCGAGACGATGCCCCCGCCCTGCCGCGCGATTTCTTCATAACTGACGCCCGCGAGACGCTGCGCGAATTCATCCGCGCGCTGGCCGCCGTACACCAGGTGGGTATGGCAATCGACGAGGCCTGGCGTCACCCACGCGCCGTGCAGATCTTCGCGCGGCCATGCAGCGTAGTGAGCGGGTAATTCGGACGCTGTGCCGAGCCACACGATCTTGCCGTTTTCAACGGCAATCGCGGCATCGGGCAACGTGTGTTGGGGATCGCCCTCAGGGCAGAGTTTCAGGTGATGCCAGACGGTTTGCTTCATCGCGTGCTCGTTGCAGCTCGTTGCGTGTCTGTGGTGGTTCGCGGCGCGCTTTGCCGGGCGTTTGCCAGGCGTTTGCCAGGATTCAAGCGCGCACGCGAATCGTCGTCATAGTTGCGGTGATCACGTGTAGCGGATGCTGATCGCGAGCAATGCGCCCGCGCCCTCGACCACGCATGACAGCGCACTCGGCGTGTCGATGCGCAATGTGTCGTCGGCTTCAAGCACTTGCGGTTGGGCTTCGACACCTAGCGTGACCGAAACCGAACCGCTGGCGCAGAACAACAGCACCACGTCGGCGGACAAGGTGCGTTGCGTAGCGCCGCGCCATACCTCAGTTTCGCCTACCGCCGCGCCACGGCGGACCATCAGGTTGAAGTCGCGCGTGGCGCCGTCGACTAGGCGTGCATCGATTCGCGCTTCGCCCGCAAACTGCGCGATATCGAGCGGCTGCGTCAACGCGTGTGTCTTCACGGCGTGAGCACCGGTGTCGTCTGTTTCGTCGAGCAACATGCCCGCGCCCGACAACAACACCAACGTGCGGTCGATACCCGCGAAACGCGAGAACGGCCCTGCTTGCGCCACGTCGGCGATGCTTACGCGCCACGTGAATGCATCGAGCCCTGCGCCTGCGGGAAACGCCCCCACTTCGCGCGTGACGCCGCCGCCGTTCTTCCACGGCGCCGCCACGAGGTCGGCGCCGCGAATGAGCGTCGTGGTTGCCACGTTAGGGACAACCGCCACGATCAACGGCCCAGCATCGGCAGATTCAGACCTGCCTCGCGCGCCGTTTCCTGCGCGAGTTCATAGCCTGCATCCGCGTGACGCATCACGCCCGTCGCCGGATCGTTGAACAGCACGCGGCCGAGGCGCTCCTTCGCAGCGTCCGTACCATCAGCGACGATCACGACGCCCGAGTGCTGGCTGAAGCCCATGCCAACGCCGCCGCCATGATGCAGCGAGACCCACGAAGCGCCGCCTGCCGTGTTCAGCAGTGCGTTGAGCAGCGGCCAGTCGCTGACCGCGTCCGAGCCGTCCTTCATCGATTCGGTTTCGCGATTCGGGCTTGCCACCGAACCGGTGTCGAGGTGATCGCGGCCGATCACGATCGGCGCCTTCAACTCGCCATTCCGGACCATTTCATTGAACGCCTGGCCCAGACGATAACGATCCTTCACGCCGACCCAGCAGATCCGCGCGGGCAAACCCTGGAACGCAATGCGTTCGCGCGCCATGTCGAGCCAGTTGTGCAGATGCGGATCGTCAGGAATCAGTTCCTTGACCTTCGCATCGGTCTTGTAGATGTCTTCCGGATCACCCGACAGCGCGACCCAGCGGAACGGGCCCTTGCCTTCGCAGAACAGCGGGCGGATATACGCCGGCACGAAGCCCGGGAAATCGAACGCGTTTTCAACGCCCATTTCCAACGCCATCTGACGAATGTTGTTGCCGTAGTCGAGCGTAGCGGCGCCACGTTCCTGCAGCGTCAGCATCGCCTGAACCTGCTTGGCCATCGACTGCTTGGCGGGCAGCACGATGCTGTCCGGCACCGTCTTCTGACGCTCGCGCCAGTCTTCGACATTCCAGCCTTGCGGCAGGTAGCCGTGAATCGGATCGTGCGCGCTGGTCTGATCGGTCACGCAATCCGGCGTGATGCCACGCGTCACGCATTCAGCGAACACATCCGCTGCGTTGCCGAGCAGACCGATCGACACCGGCTTGCCCGCCTTCTTCGCTTCTTCAAGCATGGCAAGCGCTTCGTCGAGCGTCGCCGCTTTCTTGTCGACGTAACGCGTCTTCAGACGGAAGTCGATACGTGTCTCATCGCACTCCACTGCAATCATCGAAAAGCCGGCCATGGTTGCGGCCAGCGGCTGCGCGCCGCCCATGCCGCCGAGACCACCCGTCAGAATCCAGCGGCCCGAAGGATCGCCGTTGAAATGCTGGTTCGCCACCGAGAAGAACGTCTCATAGGTGCCCTGCACGATGCCCTGGCTGCCGATGTAGATCCAGCTGCCCGCGGTCATCTGCCCGTACATCATCAGGCCCTTGCGATCGAGTTCGTGGAAGTGTTCCCACGTCGCCCAATGCGGCACCAGGTTCGAATTCGCCAGCAGCACGCGCGGTGCGTCCGCATGGGTCTTGAACACGCCGACCGGCTTACCCGATTGAATCAGCAGCGTCTCGTTCTCTTCGAGGTCTTTCAGCGACGTGAGGATCTGATCGAAGCAATCCCAGTTACGCGCGGCACGGCCAATGCCGCCGTACACGACCAGTGCGTGCGGATGCTCAGCGACTTCCGGGTCCAGATTGTTCTGGATCATCCGGTACGCGGCTTCCGCGATCCAGGTCTTGCAGGTCTTTTCCGCGCCGCGCGGTGCGCGGATCGTGCGGGTCGGGTCCAGACGCGGGTCGATGTGTTTCGGGTTGTTCATGGTGGCCCTCGGGATGCTTGAAAATGTGCGGGAGAAGTTCAGGGAAATGAGTCGGAAACGGTCTTTAAAAGCGGTGAAATCAGAAATGTCCGGTGAAGCGATAGCGGCTGCCGGGATGCCAGAGATTGGCGATCGAGGCGACCTGGCTTTGCGACCACGTGCGCCGATGCAGCACGAGGCACGGTTCGAGTTCATCCATCGTCAGCAGCTCGCGTGTATCCGCATCCGCAGCCAGGGCTTCGATGCGGTACTCGACACGCTGCAACGGCGCCACCCGCACCAGATACTGATTCGGCGTGGTGTTCGTGAAGTCCTGCAATGCGTACTCGGGCGCGACCGCCGGGTTGACCCAGCGCTCTTCGAGTTGCACCGGCTCGTCGTTTTCGAAATGCAGCACGCGTGAATGAAACACCGGACTGCCCGCGCTCACCTGCATTTCTTCGGCAAGCGCTTCGTCGGCGATGCTCGCGCCGATGTGCAGCACGTTCGCCTGATGACGATGACCGCGCGCGACGATTTCGTCGGAAATACTGCGGATCGCCACCAGTGTCGATTCGTACTTGGGCCGGGCGACAAACGTGCCCGAGCCCTGCACGCGCGTCAGCACCTGCTCCGAAGTCAGCTCGCGCAACGCGCGGTTGACCGTCATGCGCGCGACGTTGAATTCGCGTGCGAGCTCGTTTTCGGAGGGCACCTGGTCGCCTTCAGCCCATTCGCCCGCGTGGATGCGGCCGAGGATGAAGTCCTTGATGCCCTGATAGGCCGGTGCGTTCATTGGCTTGATTGGCGTGCTTGAAACGTGGTGTTCGAGCTTACTGCTCGGACGCGAACGAGAACGGGCTCAGCTTCGCGATCGTGCCGTTCTGCACGAGACGCGTGACGGCCGCGATATCCGGTGCGAAATAGTGGTCGAGTTCGTAATGCGCGACGTCCTTGCGCACTGCGTCCATCACTTTCTGCAGGCTCGGGCTGGTCTTGTGCGGCGCGCGCAGATCGACGCCTTGCGCAGCAGCGAGCAATTCGATCGACAAAATGTTCGCGACGTTTTCAGCGATGTCGCCAAGCTTGCGCGCAGCGAACGTCGCCATCGAAACGTGATCTTCCTGGTTCGCGGACGTCGGCAGCGAATCCACCGATGCCGGATGCGCAAGCGTCTTGTTCTCCGACGCGAGTGCCGCAGCCGTCACGTGAGCGATCATGAAGCCCGAGTTCACCCCACCGTCGCGCACGAGGAACGGCGGCAGACCCGACAGCGTCGCGTCGATCAGCAGCGCGATGCGGCGTTCGGCCAACGCGCCGATTTCCGCGACGGCGAGCGCGAGGTTGTCAGCGGCAAATGCGACCGGCTCGGCGTGGAAGTTGCCGCCCGACAGCACTTCGCCCGTGTCCGGGAAAATCAGCGGATTGTCGGAGACGGCGTTCGCTTCGATCAGCAGCACGTCGGCCGAATGACGCATCTGGTCCAGACACGCGCCCATCACTTGCGGCTGGCAGCGCAGGCTGTACGGGTCCTGAACCTTGTCGCAATCGGCGTGCGAGACATTGATGCCCGAGCCTTGCAACAGCGAACGGTAAGCCGTTGCCGCGTCCGTCTGGCCTTGATGACCACGCAGTTCGTGAATGCGCGCGTCGAACGGCTTGACCGAACCTGCTGCTGCATCCACCGACAACGCGCCCGCCACCAGTGCGGTGCGGAACAGGTCTTCGATGGCGAACATGTTGTAGAGCGCGAGCGCGGTCGAGGCTTGCGTGCCGTTCAGCAGCGCCAGACCTTCCTTCGCTTGCAGCGTGAGCGGCTTCAGGCCCGCCAGCGCGAGGCCTTCGGTAGCCGGCATGCGCTCGCCCTTGGCGAACACTTCGCCGACGCCGATCAAGGTCGCCGACATATGCGCGAGCGGCGCGAGGTCGCCCGATGCGCCGACCGAACCCTTGACCGGAATCACCGGCAGCACGTCGGCGTTGTACAGCGTGATCAGCGCTTCCATCACCTCGCGGCGAATGCCCGAGTGGCCGCGGCCGAGACTCGACAGCTTCAGCGCGATCAGCAGGCGCACCACCGGACGCGACATCGGCTCACCCACGCCGACCGCGTGCGACAGCACCAGATTACGCTGCAGCAGCTCGAGCTGGTCATGCGGAATGTGCGTGCTGGCGAGGCGCCCGAAACCCGTGTTGATGCCATACGCCGGCTCGCCCTTTGCGGCGATATCGGCGACGGCTTTGGCGCAGGCGTCGATGGCGGCGTGACTGGCGGGATCAAGCTGCAGCGCGACGTGCTCGCGGGCGATCTGGCGCAGTTGCGGGAGGGTCAGGTAGCCGGGCTTCAGAATCATCATGGTGTTGTGTCCTGTCTTGTCTATACAATTCAAGAGGAAGTCTAGCGGCGTCGGCTTGTATATACAACTTGTTTTTGCAGCTTCGGGCCTGGGGGTTTCCATTAGAGATGGAAGCTTACGTGGTATGCATATCGCTTGAGCCGGGGGTTTCGGGTGTCGGCGCGCGCCGCATCGCATTTGTTCGTCGCGACAACCAACTTGTATATACACGTTCAAAATACAGGGCGGCAAGCGGACAAAAAAACTCATGACGCCGGGCTGGCGCGGCCGGGTCAGTCGGAACGGCCAATCCACCGATTCCGCTCTGCGTCGTTGCCCCTCGGCCTCGATGCGCGTCTTCCAGAGTTATAGGAGAGCGCACCGAAGACGCAAAAAAGCCCGCGCACTCATGGGAGCCGCGGGCTTTTTTAGACGTACCGCGTGAGTGCACGGCTCACGCCGGAGACGGTCTGCTGCAATTTCTCGGCCGCCGCGGTGATCGAGCCGCAGTCGATCACCGTCGCGAACACCAGTAATTCGTCGGTGGAAGTCTTCATTATTGATTTCAAATCAAGATTGATTTGAGACTAACACGCTATTTGCGAGAATCAAGACGGCGGATACTGCGTCCATGTCATCGTATTTCCGGTGTTTCCACCTTAGGAGAACGTCTTGAAGATTTTCATTACTGGCGCAAGCGGCTTTATCGGCGGTTCGATTGCGGCGCACCTCGTGCGCGCCGGCCACCATGTACGCGGTTTGATTCGCAAGCCCGAACACAGCGCCGAGTTGCAACGCCTCGGTATCGAACCCGCCATCGGCACGCTCGACGACCGTGAACTGCTGATCGCCGAAGCCAAAGCCGCCGACGCGGTCATCAACGCCGCGAGCAGCGACCATGAAGGCGCAGTGAAAGCGTTGATCGACGGCCTCGCCGGGTCCGGCAAGCCGTTTCTGCATACGAGCGGCTCGAGCATCGTCGGCGATGCCTCGGGCGGTGAAGCGGGCGAAGCACGCATCTATCACGAAGACGCCCTGCCCGAGCCGACCGCGGACAAAGCGGCACGCGTCGCCATCGATCAGCTCGTACTCGATGCGGCGCAGCAGAACATCCGCTCGGCGGTGTTGTGCAACACGCTGATCTATGGCCACGGCGCGGTGCCGGGCAGCGCAAGCGTGCAGTTGCCACGGCTTGTGCGTCAGGCGCAAAAGAGCGGCGTGGTGCGGCATGTGGGCAGCGGCGGCAACATCTGGTCGAACGTGCATATCGACGACGTCGCCGAACTCTATCGCCTTGCGTTGGAGAAGACGCCGGCGGGCACCTTCTACTTCGTCGAAAGCGGCGAGGCGTCGTTTCGTGACATGAGCGCCGCGATCGCCCGCGTGATGAAACTGGGCGAGCCGCAAGACTGGCCGCTCGCAGAAGCGCAGAAGGAGTGGGGTTACGAAATGGCTTCGTACGGGCTCGGTTCGAACAGCCGCGTGCGCGGTGAGCGCGCACGCAAACTGCTCGGCTGGCAGCCTGAACGCACGTCGGTGATCGACTGGATCGAGCGCGACATGATGGCCGCCAAGTGAGTTCCTTCGCGGCTTAACCCAAGGGGGCTTCCTTCGGGGCGCAAGCCGAGGGGACGTCCTCCGGGGCGTAATCCATGTAAGCCCAGGCGTAGCAAATCCGTAAGCTCAACTCGCTAGAATCCGGCTCACGTAATAGCGCGATTCGACGATACGAGTCGCGCGTAAGCCCGGATTTGATCGATGACCTTGGCGTTGAATTTCGACTGGCTGACCAACCTGCTAGCGATTATTTTCGTCGTAGCATGCCTGTACGATGCACGCTACGACGAGTACGGCACGTTGACGCTGTCCGCAGCCGTGATGAGCCTTGTCGTGATGGCGATCGAACTGTTCCTCAAACCCGCCTTCGACATGGCGTTGTGAGTTCGGCGCTGCGCGATGCAGCGCCATCAGCTTTAACTTGCGTCTCACCTCGCCGCCGACGGACAACCACGAGTAGAGGCGCGAGCGGCTACGTCAGACCGCGACTTCCGGCGGCGCGCGACGGAAACAGCGCGTGATCCAGCCGAGATAGCACAACCCCAGCACGAACCACACCGCGCCGAGTACCAGTGCGGTTTTCTCGAGACTCACCAGCAGCCAGATATCCGCAATCGCACCAGCCAGCGGCAACAGCAGGCCGCCGATCACACCCATGGCATTCGCGCTGCCCTTCGCGTTGAAGAACTGCCGGATCACACACAGATTGACCGCGGTGAACGCGAGAAATGCGCCGAAATTGATGAACGAGGTCGAGGTCGCCACGTCGAGCTTCAGTGCGACAAGACCGATTGCACCCGCGATCGCGATGTTCAGCGCCGGCGTCTTGAACTTCGGATGCACGAAACCGAAGATGCGCTTGGGCAAGACTTCGTCGCGTCCCATTGCATACAGCAGACGCCCCACGCTTGCCTGTGCCGAGATGCCCGACGCGAACTGCGCGAGAATCAGCCCGGCCAGAAACACCGTCACGAAGATATCGCCGCCTACTTTGCGCGCGACTTCGAAGGCGGCCGAATCCGGATCCTTGAATACCGCACCCGGATGCGCGAGCTGCACCGTGTACGCGGCGATCACGAAGATCGCGCCGCCGATCAGCGCAATCAGTACAATCGCGCGCGGCATGGTCTTTTCAGGGGCGATGGTTTCTTCAGTCAACGTCGACACTGCGTCGAAGCCGAGATACGAGTAGGCGGCAATCGCGGCGCCTGCCATCGTCGCCGAGAACGGCACATGCGGCTTGAAGAACGGCTCGGCCGAAATCAGACCGCCGGGACCGACCGCCGCGGTCACATAGTGACAGCACAACACGACGAACAATGCGACGATCGCGAGTTGCACGACCATCAGCACGATGTTGAAACGGTTCGCGAGTTCGAGGCCGAGAATATTCAGCCCGCTCGTCAACACAATGAACGCGACGATCCAGATCCAGCTTGGAATGTGCGGAAACGCGGCGCTGAGATACGCGGCGCCGATCAGCCAGATCACCATCGGCAGGAAAAAGTAATCGAGCAAGGTGGCCCAGCCGATCATGAAGCCCAGATGCGGATTGAAGCTTTTGCGCGTGTATGTGTACGCTGAACCCGCTACCGGGAAAAGCCGCGCGAGCTTGCCGTAGCTGAGCGCGGTGAACACGATCGCGATCAGGGCAATCAGATACGCGAGCGCGGCGGTGTCGTTACTGGCGGTCGCCAGCACACCATAGGTGCCGTAGACGATCAGCGGCGCCATATAGGCGAGGCCGAACAGCAAAACCGAAGGCAGGCCGAGGGTGCGTTTCAGATGCGCGCTTTGGGGCGCGGCAGGTGCGCCGGCGCGCTCCGTGGGGGATGTTGGGGTCATACGGTGTCTCCTCTTGCGAATGGGCGAGCGTCGTCGAGGGCAACGTTGAACGCGCCCCGGTCGGGTTTTGTCGATCAGTCTTGCTGGGTGCGCGGATGTCGCGCCGATGATGCTTTGTCTAACGTGGTGCGCGTAGGTGCACGCAGGTGCGTATAGGCGCTTATGTGCGCCTGCACCTGCGCGGCCCGCGCACGCGCCTTAGCGCGCGCGGATCACACGCGCACGTTGCCCTTGCTCGCCGTCCAGCGTCGCGAGGTCGAGCGAAATGCGCGCGTCATGCAGATAACGATAGTGCTCGCGCGCGCCTTCGAGACGCGCGGGATCGAGCGTGGCGCGCAGAACCGTTTCTTCGTGACCGGCGTCGCACACCACGTCGCCTAACGGATCGATCAGCGCCGATTCACCGGGGAACGTGAGATTGTCGTCGCCCGAACCGATGCGATTCACAAGCGCCGCGAACATCTGATTTTCCATCGCGCGCGCCACGATTGCGCGGCGATGCACCGGCCCGAACGGGTCCATATTGCCGTTCGTCACGATCAGCAGATCGGCGCCGAGCGAGGCGACCGCGCGCGCCGTTTCCGGAAATTCGATGTCGTAGCAGACCAGGATGCCAACGGTCAGACCCTTGAAGCTGCACACTTCGTAACGGTCGCCGGGTTCGAACACACCGACATCCGACGCCCACAGATGCGTCTTGCGATAGCGCAGCGCGATCTGGCCGCGTTCGTCGACCAGCACCGTGGTGTTGAAAAAGCGGCTGCCGTCACGCTCGGCGAGACCTACCGCCACGGCTACGCGTGCTTCGCGCGCCGCATGGCGGACGGCGGTCAGCGACGGCCCGTCGATCGGTTCGGCCACGTCGCCGATGGTGTCTCGCGTCGGAAAACCCGACAGCGTGGTCTCCGGAAACACGATCAGATCGGTTCCGGCCGCGCGTTGGCCGATGGTTTGCAGCACGCGTTGCACGTTTACCCCGCCTACGCCCACGGCGCCATCCACGATGGGGATCTGTGCCAATTCGAGTTGAAGCATTTTGTCTCCTGTGTCGGCCAGAGTTGGCGCTTTAGCTGTCGACCAGAGTTGGCGCTTTAGCGTTTACTCTAGTCCCAAGCAAAGCACTTACTCTGGTCCCATTACCAGTCTGCTTCGCGTTAAATAGCGGCTGTAGTCAGGCGCCCGCGTTTCAGGTTGGGCCTATTATTACCAGACATATTTTTGTCCGTAATCACCCGGCAGGGTTACCCTCAACGGAGCACGCATGGAACTCGAATGGCGCGATCTGGCCTTTCATCGCGAGATCGGCGCGGTTATCGAAGCACTCGACAGCGCACAATTCTGGACTCGCCTCACACGCGCGCTCGAACGCTATGTCGTGTTCGACAACTGGGTCGCCCTGCGCTTCACGCCTGGCATGGCGCCGCTCGTCTGCGCAGAATCGCCGACACCGGACGGCACGGTGGATGTGATGTTCCAGGACTATCTCGCCGCGCTCTATCAACTCGACCCGTTTTATATTGCCGCGACCGAGAAGCCCGCATCGGGTTTCGTCACGCTGGCGGACGTCGCGCCCGACAACTTCTCGATGACCGACTATTACCAGCGGTACTTCAGGAAAAACATCGTCGGCGATGAAGTGCACTTCAACTACATGATAGACGCGAGGCATACGCTGGCGTTCTCGCTTGGCGCAACGCAGCGCTACGGCGAGCGTGATCTGGCAGTGCTCGCGCTTTGCGCGCCATGGGTGATCGCGCTATTGCGGCAGCGCTTGCCGTATGAGGCATTCGACGCGCCGGAGCCGGCCTCGAGCGAGGCGGTGGCGCAAACAGCGATCGACACGGGCGCCCCAGCGGATACGCCCACCTATGCCGCGCGTTTCGAGCAGGTGTCGTCGGTGGGCGGCCGCTCGTCACTCACCGCGCGCGAAGTGGAGGTGGCGATGCTGACCTTGAGCGGATTTTCAACGCGCGCCATCGCAGAGAAACTGACGATCTCGTTCGAGACGGTGCGCGCGCACAAGAAGCACATCTATACGAAACTCAACGTCAACTCGCAATCGGAGTTGTTCGCGCTGTTTTATGAAGCGGGACGCAAAGGGGCATGACGTCCCGCTTATTCTTTGCCGGCGCGCGTCAAGCGCTGCACGCGGCGCAACCGCTCGCCTTCTCCTCATAACGATCGTGATGCTTGAGCCACTCGCCCATATTCTTCTTCTCCTCGCGGCCTTTCGGCGTTACGTCGAGATGCGCGTACGCGCTGAGGAACTGCTCGCCGCCGCGTCCGTAGGTGGAATACGTGTGATAGACGTCGCCCGCTGCGTCCTTGTAGAACACGCTGTGACCGGGTAGCTCGTCGATGCCGACATCCTGCTCGGTGAAGTTGTAGTACCCCTTCTTACTGGCGATCTCCTCCGGCGTGAACGACACGTGATAGTCGAAATTGAAGTCGCTCTCATTCGATGACACCCACGGAAACTTCCAGCCCATGCGTTTTTTGAAAGCCTCGATCTTCGCGAGCGGCCCACGCGAGACCGCCACGTAGGATACGTCGTGATGTTCAAGATGCGTCAGGATGCCGTCCATGTGATCCGACACGAACGAGCAGCCAAAACAGCCCTCTTCCCAATCCGGGCCGAACATGAAGTGATAGACGATCAACTGGCTACGGCCGCCGAACAGATCGGCAAGTGTCCTGGGGCCTTGCGGCGTTTCGAATACATAGGTCTTCTCGACCTTCACCCAGGGCAGCGCCCGGCGTTTGCGGGCGAGTTCATCGCCGGCGCGTGTGTACGCTTTCTCTTCGACCAATAGCGCCTTGCTGGCGGCCAGCCATTCTTCCCTCGTGCCGATACGGTGTTGCGGGTCCATGTGCGTCTCCTTCTCTGCGTCGTGCAGGTTCGATAGAGCAAAATCAGACGAATTCAGGCGAAGTAACGTTCCAGCGAATCGAGGCCGCCGTTCCAGCCGAATTGGTGGTGGTCGCGCGTTTCTTCGTCGACGAACTGTTCATGCGTGAGCGTCAGCAAGGTAGCGTTGCCGTCCGGGCGCAACAGCACCGTCACGAGCGACTCCTGCTCCGGACTCGAACGCCATGCCCATGTGAACACCAGTTTGGCGTCGGGCACCACCTCCAGATACTGACCATTGACCTCGAGTTCCCGGCCGTCCGTCTTGAGATACCTTATCAAATAGCGTCCGTCCACGCGCGCATCCAGTTCCGCCCGAATCACCTCGGCATCACCCGGATGCATCCACTTCATGAGTTGCGCCGATTCCGTCCAGGCGCGGAAGACTTTGGCGGGCGCGGCGTTGATTCGGCGCTGGAGGGTAAGACTGGGTTTGGCGGACATGGCGGTTCCTCTTCGACGAAAGCAGCAAGACGATCGAGTGATTCGGACCAGAAGCGCTGATAGCGGGTGAGCCATTCCATGGCTTCCTCCATCGGTCCGGCGGACAGGCGGCACGCCACCGTGCGGCCGGTTTTTCGACGCGTGATAAGACCGGCCTCGGACAGCACGTCGAGGTGTTTCATCACCGCAGGCAAGGACATCTCAAACGGCTCGGCGAGTTCGCTGACCGACAGATCGTTCAGTTGGGACAAACGCGCGAGCAACGCACGCCGCGTCGGATCGGACAGCGCGGCAAAGGTGCGATCGAGTAACGCTTCATTAAACTTAACCATGAGGTTAAGTATAGAAACACGCGTAAGAATGTCAAGGACAGGTGCGCACTTTTCTCAAAGCGCGCAGGAAGAGGAAGGTGCGAAGGGGATGCTCAAAAAAGATACGCGGCGCATCGCAGATCAAACTCTGCGACACGCCGCGTCAAGGTGGAGAACAACCGACTACACGTTTGAGCGAAGCGGCAAGGAAAGCCCGCCCCACTCTCGCGTTACAGCAAACCGCGCAAAACTCAATGCGGCAGAATCAGATCGCCCAACCGCCGAGATAGAAGCCGACCAGCACGACAGCGATAACAACCGTGCCCACGTTCAGCTTGCGATACTCGCCGCTCACCACGCGGCCGATCACCAGCGTCGCGAAGCCGAGCATGATGCCCGTCACGATGTTGGCGGTCAGCACGATGAATACGGCGCACATCAGGCCCGACATCGCGTCGACCATATCGTCCATGTGCAACTTGCTCACGTTCGAGAGCATCAGCAGGCCGACGTACATCAGCGCCGGGGCCGTTGCATACGAAGGCACCAGACTGGCCAACGGCGAGAAGAACATCACCACGAGGAACAGCAGACCGACCACCGCTGCCGCCATGCCCGTCTTCGCGCCGGCTGCTACGCCGACCGTCGATTCGATGTAGGCAGCCGCCGGTGCGCCACCGAGCAGGCCCGAGAAAATCGAGCTCAGCGAATCCGCCGTCAACGCACGGCCGCCGTTGATGATGCGGCCGTTTTCGTCGAGTTGACCCGCTTGTCCGGCGACGGCGCGAATCGTGCCGGTTGCGTCGAACACGGCCGTCATCACGAGTGCCAGCACGCTAGGCAGGACCGCCATCGACAGCGCGCCCTTGATGTCCATCGCACCGATCAGCGACGAATGGCCCGGCGCGCTCAGCGACGGCAGTGCGAACACGCCGTGGAACGCCACCGCCGGATCGATCAGGAGCGCAATCGCCGAGATCGCGACGATCACGATCAGGATAGAACCCGGCACGCGACGGCGCACCAGACCGAAGATCGCAGCCAACCCCGCCACCGACATGATCGCCGGCAACGCCGTGATATTGCCCAGCGACACCGGCAGACCGGCGCCCGGATTCTTGACGACCAGACCCACGTCATTCGCGGCGATCAGCAGCAGGAACAGGCCGATGCCGATCCCCGTGCCGTGCGCGATGCCGGTCGGCAAGTTGCGAAGGATCCACGAACGCACGCCCGTCACCGAGATCCCGGTGAAGACGACACCCATCAGGAACACGGCGCCGAGCGCAACGTTCGGCTGCAGACCTTTACCGAGCACGAGGCCAAACGCCGTGAACGCAGTCAGCGAAATCGCGCAGCCGATCGCGATTGGCAGGCGCGCCCACACGCCCATCAGCAGCGAGCCGAACGCGGTGGTCAGGCACACGGCGACGAACACCGCGCTGGTATCGAAGCCCGCTTTGCCGAACATGCCCGGCACGACGAACACGGAATAGACCATCGCGAGGAAGGTCGTGATGCCCGCGACAATTTCCGTACGCTGCGAACTGCCGCGCGAAGAGATTTCGAAGTAGCGGTCAAGAAAGCCCTTTCCGTCGAATGATTCGGCGCCGACTTCAGAAATCGGTTGGGCGTGGGGTTCCATCATGATGAGTGCCTCCTTTATCAGCGGGCTGAAACGGCTCGTATTCCGGCCGCCATCAGGTTCGTCTCGTTGCGTTGATCTAATGTGGTGTGGCAAGGTTTGAACGTCGGCTTGCGATGCGTCAGACAACCCGCATGCTCCGTTCTTCTTTTGCTGTCCCGAAATGTAGGCCAACACAAATATGTCTCCCATCGCATGAATGGCATGCTCGACATGTCGCGATGCTTATATCGTTTAAGGGACGGCAAACCATGGGGACGCTCCGCGCGTTTACACCTACGATTTGTCATCGAGTTGTGAAAGGGTTTTGAGGGGTTCGGCACGCAAAAACGGGCCTACGTCGGGGCCAGAAGCGCGCAACGCGGTATGAATCGTGCGCCGGGGACACCTGTCAGAAAGCCTGCAAAACCGGGCCGCCCCGGCGCCGCGGGTTACACTCTGGCCCTTACCTGACGCAACTGAGTGTCTTAACGGCGGCGGCCCGCAGCGCCCGTCCGCACTGGCCCATGGAGTCCTTCTTGATGAGCGGCGGTTTTTCGCGTCCTGCCTGGCGTCTTCTGCTTCTTGCTGTGTTCGCGCTGTTCGCGCTGTCCGGTTGCAGCCTGCTGTGGGGCCCGCAACAGGCGCCGATTGTCGATGCCACGGTGATGCCCGTCGAACCCGCGAGCGCGCCCGTAGCCGCCTCCGCGCCGGAGCCGGCCGAGACTGAAGCGGCCGAGCCCGAACAGCCGAAGAAGCCCAAGAAGCCGGTCGTCAAGCCACGCAAGGTCGAACCTCCGCCGCCGGTCGCCACGCCCGCGCCGCCTCCCCCCGCGCCCCCGCCGCTGATCGTGCTGCGCACGATCGAGCGCAGCGAGGCGCGCGCCTTGCTCGATAGCGAAGTGCAGAAGCCCGACGGCAAGGTAGTGGGCCGCGCGGTCGATCTGATCGCCGATGCAAGCGGCAAGCCGCGCGAAATCGTGGTCAATCTGCAAGGCTTCCTCGGCGTCGGCGATCGCAAGGTCAATTTCCCGTGGAACGCGTTCCGCTTCACGCCGACCGCGAAGACCGCGCCGATCACACTTAACGCGACGGCCACGCCGACTCCCGCGGCGAAGTCCGCCGCCGTGCAATTGCCGCTGATCGACACCGACGTCGAGCGCTCGAACGGCGCCAAGGTCGGCCGCGTGATCGATGTGCTGATCGACGCCAACGCGCAACCGCAGGCGGTCGTGCTCGACGTCAACGGCATGGTCAGCACCGAGCGGCGCACGATTGCCGCCAACTGGTCCGCGCTGCGTTTCGTCACGAAAGACAAGGAGCTGCATCCGCTGATCGATCTGAGCGATGCGCAGATCAACGCGACGCCGCCGTACGCCAGCGACAAGCCGATCCGCGCGGTGTCGCCCGCGCCGCCGCCCGCTCCCGCTCCCGCTCCCGCTTCCGCGCCAGCGCCCGCCACTGCGGCTTCTGCCGCGCCGGCCACAGTCACGGCGGGTTCCAACACACGGGCGGCCCGATGACAGGCCGCACTTTAGTCACCGCGCGCAGTTTGCGCGCACTCGATTGGCTGAATTTTTTCGTCGCCAACGTGCAGACGGGTTTCGGGCCGTTCATTGCGTCGTACCTTGCCTCGCACAAGTGGACCCAGGGCGAGATCGGCATGGCGCTGTCCGTCGGCACCATTAGCGCGATGGTGAGTCAGGTGCCGGGCGGCGCTGCCGTCGACGCGTTGCGCAACAAGAAAGGCGCTGCCGCATGGGCGATCTTCGCGATCATCTTCAGTGCGGTGCTGCTGGCCGCGAGCCCGACGGTGCTGCCGGTGATTGCCGCGGAGGTGTTCCACGGCTTTGCGAGCTGCATGCTGACGCCGGCGTTGGCCGCGATCTCGTTCGCGCTGGTGGGGCGCGCGAATCTGGGCGACCGGTTGGGACGCAATGCGCGCTGGGCGTCGATCGGCAGCGCCGTCGCGGCCGGGTTGATGGGCGTATTCGGCGAATACTATTCGCCCCGCGCGGTGTTCTGGCTGACCGCGGCGCTGGCGGTCCCTGCGCTGTTTGCGCTGACGATGATTCAGCGTACCGACACGATCGAGCTCCCGAAAGCCGGGCCGACACCGGCGCAGATCGAACGGCGCGAGAGTTTGCGCGAGTTGTTGCGTGACAAGCGGATGCTCCTGTTTGCGGCTTGTATCGTGCTGTTTCACTTGTCGAATGCTGCGATGCTGAATCTTGCCGCTGGCGAAGTGACGGCCGGCATGGGCGACAACGTGCAGCTCGTGATTGCCGCGTGCATCATCGTGCCGCAGGCGATTGTGGCGATGATGTCGCCATGGGTTGGGCGCTCTGCCGAGCGGTGGGGACGCAGGCCGATTCTGCTGCTTGGGTTTTCGGCGTTGCCGATACGGGCGTTGTTGTTCGCTGGAATCAGCAGCCCTTATTTGCTGGTGCCGGTGCAGATGCTCGACGGCCTGAGCGCGGCCGTGTTCGGTGTGATGCTGCCGTTGATTGCCGCCGATGTTGCTGGCGGGAAGGGGCGGTATAACCTTTGTATCGGGTTGTTTGGGTTGGCTGCCGGGATTGGGGCTACTTTGAGCACGACGGCTGCTGGGTTTGTGGCGGATCATTTTGGCAATGCGGTGAGCTTTTTTGGGCTTGCTGCGGCGGGTGCGCTTGCTGTTTTGTTGGTGTGGGCCGCGATGCCTGAGACGCGGGATGCAGGGGCTGGGGATGAGGCGGAGCCTTTGGGGGATGGGAAGTCGGCTGTTAGATAAGGGGGCCTGCGGCGGTGGGAATGGGTTGGGGGTTTGCCTTCGCGGCGCTTCTTGTCCTTGTTCTTATGGCTTTGGCCTTTCCTTGAATTGTTAGTGGTCTATTAGCGTTGCCCCTGTGCGGGGCGG
>NZ_JALQCK010000060.1:0-46297 GCF_030464835.1 Paraburkholderia sp. WS6 | reverse complement strand
CACCCAGACGATTTCGAGCGGTGGCTCGTCAGTCGATACCACCGTCAGCAGCGGCAGCAACGAAACCGTCTCCTCCGGCGGCACTGCGACCAGTACGACAGTCGGCAACGGTGGCGCCCTGACAATTTCAAGCGGCGGATCGTCGGTCGATACGACTGTCAGCAGTGGCGGCAACGAAGTGGTTTCGTCCGGGGGCACCGCCACCAGCACTACGGTCGACAGCGACGGCACACAAACGATTTCGAATGGTGGCTCGTCGGTCGACACGACCGTCAGCAGCGGCGGCAACGAAGTGGTTTCGGCCGGGGGCACCGCGACCAGTACAACCGTAAGCGGGGGCGGCACGCTGACGATTTCGAGCGGCGGCTCGTCGGTTGATACAACGGTCAGTAGCGGAGGAAACGAAGTGGTCTCCTCCGGTGGCATTGCGACCAGTACGACAGTCGGCAGCGGCGGCACCCAGACGATTTCGAGCGGCGGCTCGTCGGTCGATACCACTGTCAGTAGCGGTGGCCGCGAAGTGATCTCCTCAGGCGGCACGGCTACCAGCACAACCATTGACAACGGTGGCAGCCAGACCGTTGCGAACGGTGGCTCAGCTGTCGATGCGACCATCAACAGCGGCGGGACCCAGACTGTCCAGAGCGGCGGCTCTGCTATCGGCAGCATCCTGAATAGCGGAGGTACCGAAACGGTTCTGTCAGGCGGCAGCGCCACAAGTACCACTGTCGGGAACGGCGCAATCGAGAACGTTTCGAGCGGCGGCGCTTCCACCGGCACGATCGTTGATAGTGGCGGCAGTGAAGTCGTATCGGCAGGTGGGATCGCCAGCGGCACAACCGTCGAGGGCGGTGGCACACAAACCATCGTCGCCGGCGGTTCGTCGATCGATACGACGGTCAGTGGCGGTGGCAACGAGGTCGTCTCGTCAGGCGGCACGGCGGTAAGCACGACGCTTGATGCCGGTGGCCAGCAGACGGTCGGCAGCGGTGGCGCAGCAACCGGTACCACCGTAAGCGGTGGTGCCCAACAAACGGTCCAGACTGGCGGCTCGTCCACTAATACCACCGTCAACAGCGGCGGAGCGCTCGATGTAGAGGGAGGTGGCACCGCCACAGGCGTGACGCAAAACAGCGGCGCGGCGATCGTGACCAACACCTCCGCCAATGTATCCGGAACCTACGTATCCAGCGGCACTTCCTCCACTTTTACAATCGCCGACAACAACGCAAGCGGTGTGGTGGTGGAAAACGGAGGGGCCCTGACCGTCCTCGCAGGTGGAACCTCAACCGACACAACCATTAATAGCGGTGGTTCCGAGACTATCTCATCCGCGGGCGTAGCAACGAGTTCCACGATCAACAACAGCGGCACCCAGCACGTACTGTCAGCAGGATCCGCTGTTGACGCAGCGATCAACGGCGGTGGCCAGCAAATCGTCGATAACGGTGGCGTCACCATCAACACGCACGTGAACAGCGGCGGTGATGAAATTGTATCCAGCGGCGGCTCGTCGGTTGACACGATTGTGAGCGGCGGCGGCAACGAAATCGTCTCCTCAGGCGGGACCGCCATCAGCACGACCGTCAGCAGTGGCGGCACGCAGACCATTTCGAACGGCGGTTCGTCCGTTGACACCACAGTCAGCAGCGGAGGTATTGATGTGGTCTCCTCCGGCGGCTCGTCGGTCGATACCACTGTCAGCAGCGGCGGCAACGAAACCGTCTCCTCCGGAGGCACGGCGATCGGCACCATTGTAGACGGCGGCGGCACACAGACGATTTCAAGCGGCGCTTCGTCGATCGATACCACCGTCAGTAGCGGTGGGAATGAAGTGGTCTCGTCCGGGGGCACGGCGACCAGCACGACGGTCAGCGCTGGCGGGTCGCAGACGATTTCGGGCGGAGGCTCGTCCATTGACGCCACCGTCAGCAGCGGAGGCGTTGAAGTGGTCTCCTCCGGCGGCTCGTCGATCGGTACCACTGTCAGCAGCGGAGGCAACGAAACAGTCTCCTCCGGAGGCACCGCGATCGGCACCATCGTAGACGGCGGCGGCACACAGACGATTTCAAGCGGCGGTTCGTCGATCGACACCACGGTTAGCAGCGGCGGAAATGAAGTGGTGTCGGCCGGAGGCGTGGCGACAAGCACGACGGTCGACAACGGTGGTACGCAGACGATTTCGAGCGGTGGCTCGTCAGTCGATACCACCGTCAGCAGCGGCGGCAATGAAATCGTCTCCTCCGGCGGTACCGCTACCAGCACCACGGTCGACGCCGGCGGCGCCCTGACGATCTCAGGCGGTGGCTCATCGGTCGATACCACGGTTAGCAGCGGCGGCAACGAAGTCGTCTCCTCCGGTGGCACGGCAACCAGCACCACGGTTGACAACGGCGGCACCCAGACGATTTCGAGTGGCGGCTCGTCGGTCGATACCACTGTCAGCAGCGGCGGCAGCGAAGTCGTCTCCTCAGGTGGTACGGCAACTAGCACCACGGTCGACAGCGGCGGCACCCAGACGATTTCGAGTGGTGGCTCGTCGGTCGATACCACCGTCAGCAGCGGTGGCAACGAAATTGTCTCGTCGGGCGGCACCGCGACCAGTACAACGGTTGACGGCGGAGGCACTCTGACTATTTCGAGCGGCGGCTCGTCGGTCGATACCACCGTCAGTAGCGGCGGCAATGAAATGGTGTCTTCGGGAGGCATTGCGACCAGCACAACGGTCAGTAGCGGCGGCACCCAGACGATCTCGAGCGGTGGCTCATCGGTCGATACTACCGTCAGCAGTGGCGGCAACGAGGTGGTCTCCTCCGGCGGTATCGCAACCAGCACAACGGTCGACAGCGGCGGCACACAAACGATTTCGAGCGGCGGCTCGTCCGTTGACACAACGGTCAGCAGTGGCGGCAACGAAGTGGTTTCGTCCGGGGGCACCGCGACCAGTACGACCGTCAGCGGGGGCGGCACGCTGACGATTTCGAGCGGTGGCTCGTCGGTCGATACGACTGTCAGCAGCGGTGGCAACGAAGTGGTCTCCTCCGGTGGCATTGCGACCAGTACAACGGTCAGCAGCGGCGGCACCCAGACAATTTCGAGCGGCGGCTCGTCGGTCGATACCACAGTCAGCAGCGGTGGCAACGAGGTGGTCTCCTCCGGTGGTACCGCAACCAGCACGACCGTCAGCAGCGGCGGCACTCAAACGGTTTCGAGTGGCGGTTCATCGGTCGATACCACCGTCGGCAGCGGCGGCAACCAGGTAGTCGCCTCCGGTGGCACGGCGACCAGCACCACGGTCGACAGCGGCGGCACACAGACGATATCGAGTGGCGGGTCTTCGGTCGACACGAACATCAGCAGCGGCGGCAACGAGGTGGTCTCCTCCGGCGGCACCGCGACAAGCACAACCGTCAGCAGCGGAGGGACGTTGACCGTATCGAGCGGAGGGAATGCAAGTGGCACCAACGTGAGCAGTGGCGGATCCATCAGTACGGGTAGCGGTGGCACCGTCAGCCAGATTGTTGTCAACAGCGGAGCAGTCGACGTGGTGTCTTCCGCAGCGTCCCAGAACGACGTTCTCGTCAAAAGTGCAGGCCTGCTGGATGTCCGCACGGGTGGCAGCGCCACGAACGTGGTGCAACAGGCAGGCGGTGAAATGAGCGCCACGACTCTCTCACTTGTCTCTGGCGTGTACGTGTCGGGCGCGACCTCGAGCCATTTCTCGATCGGGAACAACAGTGCTTCCGGTGTTGTCATCGAGAATAGCGGCTACCTGGGTGTACTGGCGGCCGGTATCGCGGTCAACACGCGCGTCAACAGCGGAGGCGAGCTCGTCATCGCCGATGGCGCAACTGCAACCGGCATCGTGCAAAACAATGGTGCCGATCTGCGCCTCACCACCCTCTCCGAGGTGGCGGGCACATACGTCTCGGCCGGCACCTCCCGCACGTTCTCGGTAAACAGGGGCACGGCGTCAGGTGTCGTCGTCGAAAACGGTGGCTATCTTGGCGTGCTTGCTGGCGGCTCATCGCTCAACACAACGATCAATAGCGGCGGTACGGAAGACGTGCGCTCAGCCGGAACGACGATAGGCGCAAACATCAACAGCGGCGGTCAGCAGCTGATTCACTACGGCGCATCGGCCGTCAATGCCACGGTCAACGCCGGCGGCGTCCAGACGGTTAGCAGCGGCGGCTACGTCATCGGTACGAATGTAATGTCCGGTGGACAACAGAATCTCCTGTCAGGCGCCGAGTCCGTCAGCACCACGCTCAATAGCGGGGCTTCGGAGAACGTCGCATCGGGGGCGATCTCGATCAATACAATCATCCGGGAAGGAAGCACTGAGAACGTCATTGTCCAGGGGTATGCCTCCTCCTCCACCGTGCTCGGCGGCGGTACGCTCGTCGTCTCCAGCGGGGGCGTACTAAGCAATGGCGCCGTCAGCTCAGGCGGGACGGAAATGGTCCTGGCCGGTGGTTCGTCGACACAAACCACGGTCAACGACGGCGGGCTGCAGTACGTCGATGGCGCACCGGAGGGCTATGCCTACGCTGCGACGATCAATAGCGGGGGCACGCAGGAGGTGGCGACTGGGGGCACCGCGATCGGGACGCTCGTCAACGCGAGCGCATTCCAGCTCGTCGACAAAAACGGTATCGCGGTTTCGACCACGGTCTACGGCACACAGATAGTGTCGTCCGGCGGGTATGCAAGCGCGACAAACGTTCTCGCCGGCGGCACCACGCACCTTCTGGCCGGTGGTTCATCCAGCGATATCACCGTCACGTCCGGTCAGGCCATCATTGACGGCGTTGCAGACCATCTGCAGGCCAACGCATCAAGGATAGGAGGGACAGGCTCTGTACTTGGAGCGCTTGAGTTGACACCAGGAAGCACGCTCATCGCCGATACTCCTGGCACAGGCCTGCACGTCAGCGGTAACGTCTCGTTCGACACGGGATCAACGTACAACGTGACTCTGGTTAAGGGCGGACAGGTCGGCGTCCTCACTGTGACCGGTAACCTCACGATCGCCAGCGGCACGAAAATGGTTGTCACCGCTCAGGACGGCGCCTATTCGCCGGGCATCATCTATACGCTCGTGCATTATTCCGGCACTGAAACCGGCAGTTTCGTCCAGCCGACCAGCAACCTCGCCTACCTGACGCCGGTGCTCACTTACCAGCCGGGCTTTGTCAATATGCAACTGAGCGCGAACTCAACGTTCTCGCAAACGGGATTCGTCTTGCCGGGAGCCACTGTCAACGAAAGTAATGTCGCCAGCGCGCTCAACCGGATCTACGCTGGCAACGGGAATGTTGGAAACGCCATTACCAAGCAGTTGCTCGTCGCGTCTAACCCGGAGGCATCGAACGCCCTGGATCAGTTGTCAGGCGATGAGTCGGCCGTATCGCGCCAGATTGCTGAAGACCGGGTCGCGCAGGCGCAGGGCGTAATTGCCGACCGTATGGCTGCAGCAGGCTCCGACAAGCCGAACGGGTTGTGGGTGTCAGCTGCAGCTGAGCATGACAGCACAGTCGCGAATGGCTCCCTTGGGTCCACTGCGTGGCAGGACAGATCGGCGAGCCTGTCTATTGGCTACGACCATCAGATCAAGCCAACGACACGGGTCGGCGCCGCCTTGATTGCCAACAATGACGTGGTCGATTTCACGGACAGGAACGCTAATTCCTACATTAATGGTGCGCAGGTTGCGGTCTACGGGGCTTACACGCCGGAACACACCGCGGTCTATCTGTTTGGTATGGCCGGAGTTGGATACTGGAACAACGGCACGTCCCGTACTGTCACTGTCGGGCCGCTTTCAGGAACAGCGAAAGCTTCGTTCGATACCCTCAGTGAGGCAGTCTACGGTGAAACCGGGCTTAACCTGCAAGCTACTCTCGGCACCGTTCAGCCCTACCTCGGCGTACGAGCCGCGCATTACGCACAGAACGGCTACCGTGAAACCGGCAGTGACATGTTCGACCTGAACGTCCAGAATGCCAGCGATAACATGGTATCCAGCGTACTGGGCGTCCGGTTTACGGGCAACTCTGGCAGTCTGTTGAACCGCCCTATCCAGATGCAGACCAGCTTCGCTTGGGAGCATCGCCTGACCGGTACAGGACGCTCGGTGGTGGCCGCACTCTCGAGCAACCCCGACCAATCCTGGAAGGCATTTGCAACACCCGCGGATCGTGATGTTGTGCGAGCCTCCCTCGGTGCATCGTGGCAGGTCTCCCCTCGCACGACGGTCTATGGCAACGTCAACGGTGAAATCGGGTCCCACACCGAAGACTACGGTGTGCGCGTCGGCGTCCAGTGGAAGTGGTGACGAATCACTCGATGCGTTGACAAGCCGGGAAACCACGCAAGATGCATCGCTTGGTTCCCGGCTTGTTTTTTCAGGTCGCGCTACCGCAGCGCCCTCTCTGATTGACCTACGCCACAGGCCCTAAAGCTAGGACTGGATCGCCCAATACGGCATCGTTCCCAAATCCAGTATGTCGTTGCTCTGGATTCCGAAATAAATCGTCTTTCCGTAGAAAAATGGCATACCCAGGTCGAGATACGCCTGACCGAACAGGTTCGTATCGACGCCGATGTTGTTATAAGCCACGAAACTGTTGTTCACCATCGTGCTCATGGCGTTGGCGATCGAAAACGTCACGCCAGTTATCATGCTGCCGTTTGACCCGCCAAGGGCAGCCGTCAACGTTAACGCGGAAGTCGGACAATAGTAGGCTTGCGATGAGAACGTCGTTGGGCACTGTGTGATGGTCGCGTCAGGGAAGAAATACGCACCGGAACCGCTATCGATGATCCCGTTCATGGTTTGGCCGCCGTACGAAGCGCTCAAAGCGCTATCGGAATGAGTCAGCTGCGTGAGGGACGACGCCATCGTGTTGTCGGGTTGCGTGTCGATACCAAAGGTCATGGTCCCCGTTACCAGAGCACTCCCGGTTGCCGGAATACCAGGAAAGGTCAACACCACTCCATTATTGTCGCTTGCGAACCGCGTGGCCGGATTCGGCACCTGGTCTGATATCGGCATCGTCACCGCATGGCAGATTTGCCCCACGCAGTCGTAATAGATGGTCTGCGCGACTGATAAGCAGAGGCTGTTGCAGTCCCGCCGCAATGAACTGACGCCCAGAATCCCTTTTGCGCCAAGGGACTGTGCGCCGTTTGCTGCCATGTCCGCACCAAAGCCTGCACAATCGGCCGGCACGGTCGCGAATGAGTCATCGATGATCTGGATCGGGAGCGAAGACGCAGTTTCACCGGCTATTTTCAGATCGACCGATGAAATCGGACCCCACGAGTGACCAGAACCGAACTCCGAACATTCAGCAAGCGGCAGTCCCGTATTCGGGTTTGTTGAATTCGCAAGCCCCAAAGACGAAGGAAGAGCTGAGCGCAGCAGGCGTAGACCGGTCGAACCGGTGTCTACAAGCACATGATCGATCGTGGTGCAGTTGCTAGTGCCTGGAGCGCAAACCGTCAACGTGACGTACGGCGTGTTGAGCTGCGCATACGTCGAGTCAACTGTAACCGCCACCGTGTTCTGAGCCAGTGCGGTCGTAGTCGTCGCAGGTTGCTGAACCGTTGAGTTGCCGCTTGAGCTGCCAGTCTGTGTCGATGGTGCCGTGCCGCCACCACCGCCACCACATCCCGCAATGGCGAGTGCCAGCAGCCATGCTAAAAGCATCTTCTTCATGGTAGTCCTCGCTTATCGGATATCGGACAGGGAAACGCCAGACGGCACGGCGGCCGGAAGATAGGCATAGCCTTGAAAGTCGCCGGCGTGTCCGTACGACTGCACAACCAGATCGGATGAAGACAATCCGCGCTGCGACGGCCCTGCTGAATGAAGACCCGGGTCGGAGAGTTTGGCTTTTGAGAAACGGCTAAAGTAGCTTCCCAGCAATACGTCGAGGTTTGGCAAACGCGGGCCCGTCCAGGCGACCGCAAATACCAAATTGTTCGCCTTGGCGACGAATTCGCGGACAACAGTTCCCGATTCCAGGGTGACGGTGTTCACGCTGTATGCAGATGTTGCCCCGCTGTTTGCCGACGAGGCGCCCGATGCGCTGTAGCTTCGGGCGCTGATCGCTGCTCTGGGTGATGCCAGAACTGCCGACTGCACGTGAGCACTTCCGCCGCTGAGAGGAAAGCTGCCCAGAGCCGCATGTGCGAAGGTCGCGGCAAAAAGGCTCACCGGCATGACCGCCACAATGACAGCCCGATCGAGCATCCGCCGTATCGTTGCTCCTGACACTGCATATGATTGAATCACTTCTTATTTCCCCGTTTTTATTGGATTCTATTTGTTCAAAACGAATAGATAGAATCCTTTGGCCATTGATTATTCTACTGGTGGAACAAATGCATTGAAATATATCGGTCTGAAAGTTCCGCCTTTCCGTGGTCAATCTCGGATCGTTGGATCCATGGCCAAGACTTTCTCCCACGTCCTGGAAATCGGGTCTCGCTCGAACGCGCGCCTAACCCCATCGGCAAATACGATCTTCATCAAATCAAGGGGCGATCCGGTTACCAGGGGTTTTGCTTGAAACACTCTCAGCTGGTTCGCTTGTCCACAGGTCACTCAGCTTGAGATCTGTGTGTTCACCAGAGTGATGAGCTCTTCGCGAAACGCCTTTGTCCTTTCGACGTTAGCCATGCTGTTCCTCGCTATGCATCTGTTATCGGCACATGCACGCCGACCATGAGGAATTTTCAGTTATTTATGTTTCCCGGTCAACATATATTCGGCCAGAATCGCATCGAGCGCAGCGCCTAAGTTACGCAGCCCGTGTTGTTTACGATATGCCTCCAAAAACGCCTTGGAACGGGCCTCTACCGCTGCGTCGAGGCGGACCTTGCCGACGTTGGCCACACGCTCGCGGTGAGCCACCTTGCCCGCTCTAAGCTGTTCCTGTCGTCGCTCTGGTGTCAGGGACGCTGGGCGTCCACGACCACGCTTTTCTTCACTCATTTAAACGACCTCAAGCACTTCGCGAACCGCCGTTTCCAACTGGGTAAGTTCGACATACAACGACTCACATAACGGACTGTCAAACGCGGGTGACAGGAAACAGCACGAAAACCGAATCATGTTGTTAGCCGTACGAACCGCACCGGGACGTGTCGTGCTGAGCAGGCTAATCGCCTCTTTAGTCAATGTGGTTTGTGCGGTCACTATGGTTTCCCGGCTATTCGCCCACTTGCTGAATGGCGAGGCATGCCGCGATCTGATATTCGACCGGTTCAAGTATCCAGAGGTTGTCGTTACCCGGATACGCACCCAGCATTGAAAGAGCACGGTTCATCTTGGCCCCAATGGTTTGCCCCCACGAAAGCTCCTTGACAATCTCGGCAAACGTCCACTTCACTTTCGTCATTCTGAGCAGTCCTTTCTGGATTGAACCCGTGGGAGACCATTCAGCCGGTCCAACCTAACCAGCAACAGGCCGAGCCTTCAACAATGAACAGGCGACGCCCAGGACAGCTTGCTCGTCAGGTTCTCTCGAAAAAGCGACGGCAACTTTTGGGGTTTCGGACCGCGATCCGACTTGCGCACCCGCTTTGTCGTACAGGCGTGACGCCTGAATCCACGTTGAATCGCCACCACACGCACCGACGCGCTGATATTCGATCACAGCAACTTTGCCTTCCGGTGCTGTCACTGTGCGGCGCTCCCAGTAACTCACGCGTCCATCGTTTCGAAGCGCAATGGAGTTCGCATCCACGTAGAGCCCATTCACTTGGTTAGGGCTCCACTGAACAGCCCTCCAATCCGATCCAGAGTCCGGGGGAAGCTCCGCTTTGGCAGCAATTGCGACCGTCATCAGTCCAGCAGCCAGAGTTAGTTTTTTCATAGTGTTTTGTTCCAGTTTAAAGAGTGGCGACGCGCAGCTCGCGGCCTATGGGCATTCCACGTGGCGGCTTTTCCGCTGCCTACTGATACTCAGGAATTGTCGCAAACTCAGCGGAGGTCGTCTGTTAATCCACACCGCGCGCATTTCTCGCGAGCGTAATCTAGATCGCCGACGATTTTTCTGTCGGTCTCTTCCCATTGCGGCCCGACGAGACAGCATTTGACCTTTCCAACAATGTCTGATGCCTTGCAGTTGTCCGGGGCCTTGCATAGCTTCATCGCTTTCGCTCCTTTTCCTATGGTTTGCCAACTCGCTTCGCCGCTGGCAAATCGCCACAACGCAGCCAGCTCGATTCGTCTTCTACCCACGACCGTCGGTCATGTGCCGTGTAGTCGAAGTTGCGCAGCCTAAACCACACCCACCACGCGACAAAGCGGGATTCAGTTTCGCGGACTGCGTCGCCCTGCGCATCTGTGAACGAACAATAGAGTTAGACACAACGCAATCAATAAAATCAGTCACCTAGCGACTCACGTGATCGCGCTCCTTCGAAATAGAGTTTGACACGATATCAACTCAAAGCGATCCGAGAAGATATCTTGCGACAAAACAGTTTGACACAACCTCGTGGACAAAATCGAGACGTCATTGCTCATGCCCGCAAGCGTCATGCTCGCGCGTCTCTTTTCTCGCCGAACGCCCGCTGCGGGGAACAGGCTATCGGTTGGGTCGAGCGCGTCCCTCGTACAGAAAGCTCATCGACTTCGGGCCGGGCGCGTAACCCGTGTCGAGGTGGTCAATGACGAAGCCGCCGCTCTCAATCATGAGCGCAATAGGCCGATTCAGATGGCAACCGCCGCTGATGCACTTCCAGGCGGGCGTCAAGCGGTTCTGCCATTTACACACGCGTTCGTCCGGCGCGAGACCGTGCTCGACGAAGAGCAGGTGCCCGTCTGGTTTCAGCACGCGGCGCATTTCTTCCAGCGCACGAAGCGCCTCCGGGATCGTGCAAAGGGTCCAGGTGGTGACGACCGTATCAACGCTTCTGTCTTCCAGCGGGATGGCTTCTGCCGAAGCGTCCAGAAAAGTCACCGGTCGCCTCGCCTGCTTCGCGTTGCGCCGCGCCATAGCCATGAGCCTAGGATCGGGCTCGAGTGCGAGAACCTCTCTCACGCCCGCTTCGTACAGCGGCAAGTTCAGGCCTGACCCCGCACCGATCTCGAGCACCGTGCCTTGGGCCCTACCGATGACCCGCTCCCGGTAGGGCCCAAGGAACGTATTGCGCATCGCGAGATCGCAAAGATGCGGTAGAACGACATTGCGGTAGAAGCCCATGTCCTGTCTCCCCTCTCCCATACAGCGACGCGTGTCCGAGGTGCGCTCGTCCCGCAATCGTCGAACCGCCTTTGGTACTACTTGGGGCGCGTGCACGCGTTGGGCACCGCCGGTCCCAAAGGGCATCGATATCCCCGGCGCCCGCGCCTCACCGTGCGTCTGATTTCACCTACTTCGGCTGCGCGCTACAACCCGTAAATACGGCTTGAGCGTCTTGAAGCCCTGCGGATACTTCTTCCTGGCGTCTTCATCGGAAACGGACGTCGGGATGATGACGTCGTCGCCCGGCTTCCAGTTTACCGGAGTAGCAACAGAGTGTTTCGCGTTCAGTTGCAGAGCATCGAGCAGGCGCAGCACCTCATCAAAATTGCGGCCGGCGCTCATCGGATAGACGAACATGGCCTTGACCTTCTTGTCGGGCCCGACGATGAACACTGCACGTACCGTGGCATTGTCTGCTGCGCTTCGCTGTCCGCCGCTCGCGTTCGGGTGAATCATGTCGTAGAGCTTCGCGACCGTGAGGTCCGCGTCGCCGATCATCGGATAGTTAACCGCGTGCCCCTGGGTTTCTTCGATGTCACCGACCCATTTTTGATGGTCGCTGACGGGATCGACGCTGAGTCCGATAATCCTGGTGTTGCGCTTGTCGAATTCCGGCTTCAGACCGGCCATGTATCCCAGCTCGGTGGTGCAAACGGGGGTGAAATCTTTTGGATGCGAGAACAGAATAGCCCACTTGTCTCCGATCCACTCGTGAAACCGGATCGTTCCTTCAGTTGTCTCGGCCGTGAAATCGGGCGCTTCCTCGCCAATGCGGATCGACATGTCAAACCTCCACTACGTGTATGAATCGGAGTAACCATGCCGCGAAACAGCGGGCACTCCGGGTTGAGAATCACGAATATTCGGCAATAGCATTCGTTGCGACAGTTCCAACGAAATGACCATCCCGTGACCGCGGCGTCATGAGAATTTCGCCGGGAACCGCCGACTACGGCGATACCCGGCTATTACCCGGCTCGGATCACGGCTGTATAGCCAGCATCCGAAATGGCTCTGACCATCTCACCGGACGACACGTCGGAAATGATGGTCACGCATTTCGCACCAACATCCACGGTGACCGAAGCCGCGGGGTCTGCTTCCCTCACGGCCTCCGTGATTGCGCGCGCGCAATGCTCACAGGTCATATCATCGACTGAGAACTGCATGATCTTGCTCTCCAGTTTTACGCCAGCATGTGGGTCTTGTCACGTATTGACGCGACCAGCGGTCGGGAGGAAGGATGCTCAGCCCATTGGACGGCGATCGTGTATGAAAGTATCCGTTTCCGAATCAACGGGGCGGACGTTGTCCGCCTCGATCCGTTGTATGCCTTGCAGAATCGCGCAGCTTGACCGGCTGTCGCCCGCACATTGCTGCGCGAGTTGATCGAGCGAATCGCGCATGGACGTCAATTCGGCTATCTGGGCGTTGAGTTCCGCGATGTGTTTCAAGGCAACGGCCTTGACGTCGGAGCTGGCCCGGTCCTCGTCGCGCGACAGGGCCAGCAACTGCCGGACGTGTTCGATGGGAAAGGCGAGCGAGCGCGCTTGCCGGATGAAACGCAGGACGTGAACGTCGCTATCCTTGTAGATCCGATAGCCTTTATCGGTGCGCCCGTGCGGCTGAATCAGGTCAATACTTTCGTAGTACCGGATCATCTTGACCGACATGCCAGTGGCCTTGGCGGCGTCTCCAATGTTCATGGTTGTTCCCCTCCAATGGTTATCCATAGATTTAAACGCGTTCGTGGCGTTCACTCGGCGAGCGCCACCACTTGAGAAGAAGTGCATTGCCCACGACGCTGACGCTGCCAGGCCTCTCGCTGCCAGAGCGTGCCTGTCTTGCATGTGCCGGTTGTACATCTGCCGCATCGTCATGAGAAAGTTCAGGCGGCGACGTGCGCGTACTCCCAATGCGGTCATGAGAGCATGCCGCATGGGCGTTCTTGCCGGGGTGAACGCACGCGATGGCGCATTCGCCCAGCACGGCACGGCAGCCGTCGCGTATCGCTACTTGGTGATACGCGATTGGGGCTGCCGATCCTGCGCCGTGTCGCTCGAAGGCGATCGATGATCGTCCTTGTTGGAGTGCATGCCCTTCATCATGAAAAGCATGGAGAGCGGGCACAGAAGGAACAGCAGGTAGGGACCGAGGCCCAGCACCAACGTCCGGAATTGCGGCAATGCCGCGTAGGCGAGCGCCAGGACAGCCAGCATGGCGACGCCCGTGATAACCATTGTTTTCGTGCATTTCATGGTATTGCTCCTAAATCAAAGCCCGGCGATTGCCCGAATCAACAGGCACTACCGAGTCATTTCGCGGGTGGGGTCTGGATCTTGTCGGCGTACTTGAGCATGATGTCGCCCATCGCCTTCATCATTTCCCCGTGCATCTGCATGGCGAGTCTTTCGTTCCCAGGAGGGAGCTGCCCCATCATCGGGCAGCTGCGCATCATCTCACCGCTCATCATTCCCCCGCCCATCATGGCGCCGCCATGATCGTGCATGCCCGATGGCGGTGTTCCTGCCGCCGAGCTGAAACCACTCGTCCCCAACAGCGCAAGGGCGAGCAACACAGCAGCCACGTATTTGGTATGCATATCAATCTCCTTGGTTATTCCAGAAATCGAGAACTGAAGTTCGTGTGTCCACCCCCCGTGGCATCGGACGAATATCTCTGGCTGAATCCGGCAAGCCGAGATGTCACCGTGCCGGCTCGAGGACGTACGCGCGCGTTGACGCCTGCGTACCGTCTTGACGCCCAATGCCAGCGAAGGGAGCTACAGAACCTGAGGGGGGCGCTGCGGAAGGTCGGGGATGAATTGCGGAAGAAGTGCGGCGTCGAATGACGCGTAGACGGGCATAGCGGTGGCGGCGACCACCGCCACCAGGGGTGCCGGGATCGCTGCAAGATTGCAGCCAGCGCTGCCGATACTGCCGTGGCAATCGGACTGGTGCATGGTTGATACGGGAGTGGCCGCGTGGGTCGCGCCAGCCGGGGCTGCCGTATGCTGCACTGCCGGTTGGTGCATCGTCGTAGGCGATGCGCTCATAGCGCCTGACATATCCGGACAAATTGATACCGACGCGGCAAAGCCCGCCAGGGGCAGCCAGGCGATCAGCAGATACAGTATCAATTTAACGGCGTGTTTCACGTGTCGGTTCAGACTCAGAATAATGACTTCAATCAGGCGATGCTTGTACCCGGACTCGCATCATGATGCGAGCGCCGCACCGCGGTCGGCGGTTTTATGATCCAGTATCTGCCGGATATCGGGGCGGCTGATCCCTTCCAGAATCGGACAGTGAGGCCGTCTGTCGCCCGAGCAATGCCGCGCGAGATAGGAGAGCGTGTCGCGCATTATGACGAGCTCGGCAATGCGGGCGTCCAGTTCGCCGATGTGCCGTGTCGTGATCGCCTTGACTTCCGCGCTCGCGCGATCCCGATCCTGCCATAACGAAAGCAGTTGCCTGATCTGCTCGATGGGGAATCCCAGCGTGCGTGCTTGCCGGATGAAACGCAGCACGTGAACGTCGCTGTCACCGTACGTCCGGTAACCACTGTCGGATCGCGCAGCGACCTGTACCAGGTCGATACTTTCGTAGTATCGGATCATCTTTGCCGAAACACCCGATGCGCTGGCCGCCTGTCCGATATTCATTCCACACCTCACCTATTCCATTGCCGCGGCTTGCTAACAACATCGCCGGAGCGGCATTTAAACGCTATGCGCCCCACGCTCCGACAGAGCGACCCGAGGGAAAGCCCGCGACGCCGTTTGCGTCCTGCGCCGTTCCAACCTGATTTCACTCTAGACCTTCCAGTTACGGGAATGTCAAGGTTTTTTGAGGGAATTGCCCCATCAAAAAAGACCTTGACCTGCCCCCTTGACACTCCAGCGGTGGGAGTGTCTAGACTCCGCTCCATCGTTCGATTACGCGGTGTGCAGGCACGGCAAGACAGTGGACGCCTGTGAATGTCATCAGTCGGCGTTGCCCTCTTCGAGGGCGATCCGGATGGCCAGAATCACGGCAATCATGCCGCCCCAAGAGATGAAAATAATGCAGAGTGCGATAACAATGAAGGCGACGACTGTGCAATCCGGGGACCGGATGGCCGGACCTGCTGCAAGCGAATTCGCATGTCCCACGCGATGGTTTGCCGGCGTGCCGGGTGCGTTGACCCTCCCCCAACGCGAGGCCTGACCCGACTCATGCGCCGCCGCACCAAGCGTACGTTTACTGTCATAACGCTGCTCATCGCGCTGTTCTTCAGCCAGATGTGGGTCGCGGCGTATGCCTGCGCAACAACACCGCATTCCACGTCGACACACCAGACGGTAACGGCCGTCGCCTCTGATGGACACGGTGATCTCCGCGATCATCACACTGCCGCGGTTTGCCATGCTCACTGCGACAATTCGGCCCAGCCTGATCATGCCGGACAACCGGCGCCGTCACCGCTCGCCTGGCTGCCGCTCATCTGGGGCGGCTCCGCGATACCCGAACTGGCCGTCCAGCAGCACCTGCCCGCGCAGTTCGAGCCGATCATGATATCGGCGCCTCCCCCTCCTCGAATCCTGTTCCAGGTTTTTCGCACGTAGCCCCTGACGGCTGAACGTTGGTCGTGCCTTGCGCAAGCTGGCACGCGATCCCGCTCACCCGTTCGGAGGCCTCCATGCCCTTCCCACCTCGTGGTCATTCGCCGTGCGCGACAGCATGTATTGCTGGCACGGCTGCCGTCCTGCGTGGACGTGCTCACATCCGACACGTTGCCGCCATCTGGCGAACCAGACATCGCTCTGGCGATCGCGTCGGTGCGAAATCGCGCCCTTCGCACGATCCGGGTCGACGCTCCGGGCTCTCCTGAAACCGGGTGATCGCAGTGTTTGTTTAGCCCTGGCGGAAAGGCCTGCAGGCCCGGCTGTGCGCGCCCGTTTCCAGGCATTTCTCGCCGTTGATTTCCGTCACTGCGCATCCGCGCATGACGCTGTTTTCCTTACTTCTGATGGAATCGATCATGAAAGTTACTATCCTGCTGAACCGCACGGTCCTCGCGACATTGCTCCTTTCTGCCTCCGTTACGGCCTTTGCCGGTGGTGGCGGTGGCCCCCGTGGCTCCGGCCCCACCCCCTATTCGTCACCTGCTTCGCGCGTCGAGCACGTTTCGGCGAACACCGAGCGGGCCGTCCCGCTCGCGGCGGATACCGCACCCGTCGCCGATGACCAAGTCACCCACGGCAAGACCCGGGCGCAGGTCCGCGCGGAGTTACTGCAGGCCGAAGAAGCTGGCCTTGTGCCCGTTCGCAGGAACGACTACCCGCCCAGCGCCGAGACGGTCGCTCGCAACCGCGTGCGATTCCAGCAGATCGAGCAGGCGTGGAAGGCGGGCGGACAGCTCACCGCTTCGGACCAGTAACGGGCGCACTGTCATGACCCCGGAGCTGAGCCGATGAACGCGGCCGTTCGCACGGTCGGAGAGTCGGCGGCGCTCCGGGTCGACGCATGTCGACGACCCGTAAGTCGCGCGGTCGCCACAACTTGTCCGGGCGCGAAGGTCCGCGCCGGCACGTGCCTTCACGAGAGGACCGCGCATCGCCGTCGCGGCGTATTAACGCGCGACGTCTTTCAGACATTCAAGGAACCAACCATGAAACTCACTACCTTGCTCAATCGTTCAGTCTTCGCGACGCTACTGCTGTCAGCGTCCGTATCCGCCATTGCCACTCCTCCCCGTCTCCCACAACCGGACTGGCATCCGTATGTCAACGCGGCGTCCACGTCTGCTCCGTTACTGGCAGAGGTTGAGGTCACCCGCGCATCTGAGCCGACGGTAGCTGCCAACCCCGCGCAAGACACCGGGACGGTCGTCAGCGCAGGGGCAGCCGCTCATGGCAAAACGCGGGAACAGGTCCGCACGGAATTGCTGCAAGCGGAAGAAGCGGGCTCAATACCGATTGGGAACGTTCGCTACCCGGCCAGCCCGGACTTGATGGCGCGCAACCGGATGCAATTCCAGCAGGCGGAAAAATGGTGGCGAGCGAGGGGACAGCTGAACGCTTCAGGACAATAAAGGCGCGTCCGGCTCGCGAGAGATTAGTAGCCGCCAGAACGTCTCTTCGCGAGGTCGATCATGTGGCAAACGTAACGATCAGCACATTGTTCCAGCTGCGTTCTACCGTGAAAGCTGGTGCTTCGTCGCGGGTGCAAATCGACATGTTTACTCTTCACCGTATGCGTGAGTCGGAGCATTCCGGCGACGAGTGGCGTTGCACACTCCGGATTGAGAAACACGAATGATCGTGACGTTCCCCTCAGGAGCGAGATGCCGATTCGCGAACGAGATGCGGTCATCGCACCCAGCCGCGCTTTGGCCGCACTAGGTGCGGTTCGATGGCTACCGCGGACGACTTGTTACACGCGTACCAGAAGCCGATCGCGTCCAACTGAATGCGACCCACTCCGAGTAAAGTCGACGATTGCTGAACGCTGCATTACCGAACATCTCAATGTCATGGTTCATCGCGGCAAAGGCGTCTGACTCAAGGTATAGTCCCGCGCACGCACCGGATCGGAAACGCCAGTCCAGCCAGGCGTTGCCAGATTCTCCGAATCGTGTCACGTGACCCCGGCGTCGGTGGAGTAGACCGTCGCTGAGGTGAACTCATAGGCGGCGATGTCTTTGCACTTTCTAGACGCTGCAACCAACTGCAGCGGATTGTTGGGGTTGATGGTGATACTGCTTTCACTTCTTGCGTCGCTCCGACTGGCGCCGAGAGTCACCTGAATGTTGGCCGTTGCTCCCTATCCTTTTCGTGCGCGCTTGTTCACGGATCCGCACGGCTGGCTCGCGCCTGCACAAACGGGCCGACTCGATCGCGCCTGTCAGATCTGAAGCGCACCGCCACCAACGCAACGCGATCCACCGCCGTCGATACGGTGGATCGTGCACGCCGCTCACGCTGACGCACAGCTGCGCACGTCTATCCGAGGTAGTCTTGCATCGCGCGAAAATGCGGACGCCGATATGCAGCCGCCGTGACGACAGACGTCAGCACGTTGGCGAATCTTCACACTTCGCGCTGGTCGCCTATCCTTTGCCTTCAAGACGCTTGACTTCCTGTTGAGCTACATGCGCCACCATGGCCATGGCTGCTCTCTGAATGCCGATACCCCCGGGACTGGCGACAAGCGTGGCGATCCGCTGGATCGCGACACCCAGCAGAATATCCAGTTCGGGTCCCCAGGGCGGAATATGTACGATATGCCCGCCCACGATCTCGTCGCCACCGCCGTCCTGAATGATGCCGTCCAGAATCTGGGCGACCTGCCCATACAGGCCGGGTGGAATCCTGACCTGTACACGGGCCGGCACGATGTCGGTCCAGAGTTCCTGGATACCAGTCCGGGTGTCCGTCCAGAGCGGATAGAATCCCCGCGTGCTGGCGTCCAGCCCGAAGTAGTCACCGATGAAGGTGACGTTGGAATCTCCATGGGACCACGGTGCGTCGATGGCCGGATCCCATGGCTGGTCCGTCACGGTGGCACGATCGAACGAGATCCCGCCATCAACCGACTGGGCAATCATCACATCGATGAGTGGCGTCGATGGCTTGGGTCCGAACTCGTAGAAGGCGCACCCGATCACGCCGTTGGGATCAGTGACGATCTGCGGGTGGAAGTGCTGCAAACCCGAGGGTAGCGGTCCTGCCAGCAACGGCTTTCCCGAGAGACCGGTGGGCCAGCTAGCGCCACCGTCAGGCGACACTGCGCAGTAGATACGGGACACGCCTTCGCGGAAGTCGGCCCATGCCACGGCGACCGTGCTCCCGAAGACGCTGACCGATGGGATCGTCAGCACGCGAAAGTTTCCGCCCGGAAACACCGGCCACCCATGAGGCGCCGGCAATCCGGCATTGAGCGTCGTCACGCCCGTGGCCGGCGATACCGCCGGCGCAAAACTGTCGCCCCCGTCCGTCGACACGATCATCTTGATCTCGCTTCCCGCGATCCAGGCGATATAGATGTCACCGTTGGCCGCGACTCTTATGTCCGGTGAAAACGAATCATTGACGAGCACCGTGCCGGCGGGCGTCACGCCAGGTCCCGCACCGATCCAGGTCGCGCCATGGTCTGTGGTGCGTGCGAACCGCATGTCGGATCCGTCGTCCCAGACTGCATAGACACGGCCGCGAAACGGACTCGACGGATTCGTGTCTCCTGCCGCCCACTGCTTGTCATCGCCAGCGCTGTTGTGGATCGGCAGCGGAGCGCTCCAGGTCTGTCCACCATCCGACGACTGGTAGATCACGATACCGACAGTGTCGAAGGTCGGCGGATTGTTGCCCGACAGACCCACCAGATAAACGTTTCCCACATCGTCCCAAGCAAGCGCAGGGTCGGTGAGAAGCGTAAAGCCGGGTAGCGCTAGGGCGGCAGAATCATGCCATGAGAGGCCGCCATCCGTGGAGTATTCGGTGGCCAGAATGAAGTCGTAGTTGTGAATGTCCCGGAACTTCTTGGATCCCGCCACGATCTGTTTCGGGTTATTGGGATTGACGACGATATTGCTTTCGCTTCTCGCGTTGTTCACGCTCGAATCGTGCGTGACCTGGATATTCGACATGATCCCCCCTTATCGGTTCTTCGAAAGGTCGAGTGATTGTCCGCCGCGAAACCTCCATTCATGGTTCTGGTCACGAAGACGTGACCAGAACCATGAAAAGGTCCCGGACGGTAACGGCTGGCCAGTGGAGCCCGACAGCCCGGCTCGATCAACCCAGCTGGGAAAAGGTGCTTCACAAAATCATGTGTAGTCAACGATGCGGGCAGGCCGATTTTGTAACGTGCACGCAGTAAGAGCGGGAGGCCGATGGTACGTGGCGTCATCACCCCTTTTTGCGCGCCGAAGAAGCACGTTGTTTCGGTTCGTGGCTCGCGTGCTCGGCATGGCCGCGAACGAGTTCCAGGGTAGCGCTGCCGGTGGTGACATGGCCGTCATTGCGCTGGAAGATGGTCAGCTTTGTCGGCGCGTCGAGATCGAATGCCGTGGGAAGCTTGACCGATAGCTTCAGGCGAACCGTCTGCCCTGGTTCAACCGCAAAGCCGACTCCGGCCACTCGATGGGTCAGGTTCCAATGCTTGCCAGTAAGCTTGGCGCCGTGCATGTGATTCCCGTCAGGTACAGGCGGCTTCTCCCCCTTCCTGGGCGGAAGCACTTCAAGAATCATCGGAACGTCCTCGAGCCGGTGGCCCTTTTGGACGAAGACCTCGATGAGCTTTGTATGGCTGTACGGGCTGCCGATGATGAAGGGCAACTCGATCAGGCTCTCGGCATCAGCGAAGACATGTGCATAGGACAGGTTGCGCTGACAGACGTTGTTGTCGCCCCAGAAGTAGCTGCCGTAGTCGCACGTGCCGGGCGAGACCAGCAGGGGCGCACCATCAAGCCCGCCTGCGGAGTCGTTGTTGTCCCCGCGCGCCTCGGCCAGGAGGCATGGGTGCCAGGTGCCCTCCTGAGGAATCTGGGCGGCTGGCCAGCGAATGGGTCCGAAGATACGGGTGGCGCCCACTGCCAGATTCATCGGCGCACTCTCACCGAGGTACAGGTGCCTCTGCTGGACCGCTGCTGTCTGCCAGTCGCCCGGATACCAGTCCTGCGGATAGCGAAACTCCAGACCGGGCAGCGCATCGAGTGCGGGATAGTTGCCCACGGTGACCGCGAGCGTGACGTTCTCCGCGGGATTGGGCCCGAGGTTGCTGATCTTGCCGTAGATGAAATGATCCGTCACACCGTCGCGCAGCAGATCCTGATCGACCCAGACAGCATTGCCGTCCTGCTGCCGGCGCACGATCAGATCCGGAGCCTCCCAGTGATTGCCGGGTGACGGGACAGTTCCAGTGTCGCTCGAGGAGTCCCTGATGTAGACGTTCGCGGGACGGACCGCGACACGCGCAGTGAACATTTCCTGGGTACCGGTGCGAGTGTCCATCCAGAACGGGAAGAACCCGAGCAGGCTCGCGGCCAGACCGAAGTAATCGCCAATGAAGGTGACGTTGGGATCTCCGTGCGCCCAGACGGCATCCACTGTGGGGTCCCACGGCATCTCGGTCACCGTGGCCCGATCGACGAAGGTTGCCGCGTTGTCGGCCGACGCTGTCAGGACAACGTCGATCAGCGGTGTCGTGCCGCCGCCCTTCGGCCCGAAGAGATAGAAATCGCAGCCGACGTCCCCCTGTGGCGTGCAGGCAAGCTGCGGCTGGAACTCGTGCTGATCAGGGGCAGAGACAGCGCCGCCGCTCATCAGCGGCATGCCGGAGCCACTGCCCGCCTGCCAGACGGCTCCGCCATTGTTGGAGCGCGCATAGTAGATGCGGGCGACTCCCTGTCGATAGTCGGCCCAGGCAACAACCAGGTCGGTCGCATTGACGCCGACACAGGCCGTCGCTACCGTGGGCGTCCGGAAAGTGCCACCAGGTAGCTGGCCGGGCAAGCCCGTGATTCCGCTCGCAACCGTGGCCGGGTTCGAGAACGAATCCCCGCCATCGGTGGATTTGACGAACTGAATGTCGGCGCCGGCGATGAAGAAGATGTAGACGTTACTGTCCGCGGCCACGACGACCTGGGGTCCGAACGATGCCGGAGCAAGCGACGTTCCGACCGGGTTCGCTCCGGTCCCACGCCAGCTGGTTCCGTAGTCGATCGTGCGCCCGAAGAGCAGTCCACCCGGACCGTCCCAGGCAGCGTAAACACGGCCATGATAGGGGCTGCCGGGATTGGTATCGCCTGCGGCCGACTGCTTGTCATCGCCAGGCGCCGAGTGAATGAGGTTCGGAGCGGACCAGGTCAAACCACCGTCCGTAGACTTGTACACGGCGATGGCCATCGGCTCGGGTCCCTGAAACGGAAGAGCGACGAGATACGCGCCTCCGACATCATCGAAGACGACCGTCGGATCCGAAACGCCGTCCCAGCCCGCGAGGAGCCCGAGGGGCGCAGCCTCCTGCCACGATCGACCCGCGTCGAATGTCGAATACGCGGCGAGCGAGAACGCATAGGTGTGCGGGTCGGTGAACCGTTTGGACGACGCGACCATGTTGTACGGATTGGTCGGATTGACTTCTATCGTCGATTCACTTCGGTCATTGCTGGGGCTGGCATCGCAGGTGACGCGGATGTTGTATCGTGGTCCAAGAATGAGCGGGAGCATCGTTCCTCCTAGGTAACGCCATTGGCAGTAGCCTCTCTATTTTCTAATCCACCTCGGGAAACAGTTTTGCATCCGTGGTCGACACTCAGAGAGGGATTGGACTACGAATCCCCGTTGTTGTTAGCTCTAAGACGAACTGACCCGGCTAGATTCGCAGTCGACCACCGCAAATTTTTCGATGACCCGGGCGACCCTGATAGGGGAGCGGTGGTCGGTAGGCATCACGCACGGTGCGGGCGTACTCGCGTACCATGTATATCGTTTCGCGCCGGGCCAGCATGCGGCAATCAACTGAGGGTCGACAACGGCAGTTCGACCGTGGGTTTTCGAGACATGGCTGTCAGCGCTGACCCAGGGGCTTCGCGGCCAGCGGCTGCAGACATGTGCATGACTTGCATCACCGCTGTTCACTCCTTCAGCAGACGCCCAACATCGGCTGCCATCGCATCGATGCTCGTCCCGGGGCTCATCAACAGACGCAAGTGGCCTGTCGGATCGAAGACATAGATCGCGCTCCCGTGATCGACGCTGTAGTTGCCATGCGCGTCGGCCTTCTGCGCGCGGTAGTAGAATTTGAACTCGCTGGCCACGGCCGCGGTGCTGTTCTCGTCGCCGTAGAGGCCGAGAAAGCTCGGGTCGAACGCGGAAACGTATTGCGCAAGCACCTGCGGGGTGTCGCGCCTGGGATCGACGGTGACGAAGAGGCCCTGCACCCGGTGGCCGTTTTCCCCCAGCTTGCCGCGAACCCCGGCTATCTCGGCCATAGTGGTCGGACACTGGTCGGGGCAATGGGTGTAGCCGAAGAAGAGCATCACCACTTTCCCCCTGAAGTCGGCGAGGCTCCGCGGTTTGCCAGTGTGATCGATCAAATGAAAATCGCGCCCCCAGCGAACGCCGGTGATGTCGGAGGACACGAATCGTGGCGGTGTCGATGGAGAGCCGGCGTGGTCGTCGCAGGCGACCAGTGCCAACGCCAGTAAGACGGAAAGGACGCCCCGGGCGATATACATACTTCGATCTGTCGGCAACTTACTCATGGTCTTTCGTCTCCTCTCCTACGGTCTACGCCGGCAAGTAGCGTCGTATCAGCTGTAGCATTCGCGGGTCGTCCCACGTTGCGGGCCCAAGCTTGCGGCCCGCCTCGCGGCCGTTACGGTCGACCAGCAGGGTGATCGGAATGCCGGTCGTGATCACGGCCGCTGCGTCGTGGAAGGTGTCAAGATACGGGTGCAGGTGCTTAACGCCAGTCTCGCGAAAGAATGCTTGAACCACCGGCAAGCCGCCCGCGTCGACGGACACCGCTACGACTTCGAAGTGCGGTCCTCCCAGCGCTGCCTGCAGGCGGTCCAGCGTTGGCATCTCCTCACGGCACGGACCGCACCAGGTAGCCCACACGTTGAGCAGCACGACCCGGTTGCGAAATGCGGCGAGGCTCGTCGCTGCGCCGTTCCCATCCGTGAATCGCAGCGACGGCAATTCGCGCGCACGCGCATGGACCACGACGCCACCTACGATGTCACCAGACAAGAGGCGCCAGTACGCTGTCGCGCCGGCGGCCAGGCCCGCGGCTCCGAGCCCTGCTATCAAGGCTCTTCTCGTTGTGCGCCGGTTGCGCCCGGCTCCAGGTTTCGCGGTGGCGTCGCCTGGAGGCATTGGCGCATCGGAGTGGCCGGGGGGCTCGTTGTTCATGCGCACTGCCTCCGAATGAAGCCGGAGATTTCCTCGGGGCGCGAGAAGACCACTGCGGCACGGTCGCCACGCATGCCGGTGCCGAGGAGCACGGGCTTGCCAGCGGGGGGCCCCTCAGCGCTGCCATCCGTTTTGAATCGCAGGTTGAACTCCCAGAAGGCGTGGGTTTTCCCGTCGGCCGTAGTGAGGCGGTAGGTATCGCCGCAGTAGCGGATCGCAGTGACCTGCGAAGCCGCGTCGGCCTCCTTCAAGTTCGGCAGGCCCCGATCGGGTGCGGACACGCGACCGCTGGACACCGCCTTGACGTAAGCGAGCAGATCGGCCCGAGTGCGTGAATCGGCAATGCCGGGAAAGTCCATCGCATTGCCCGGGACCACCGCCGCAGGTTTCGTGAGCCACTCATCCAGGTGCCGTTCGTCCCACACCAGACCCGATCGTTTCAGCGCATCCGAGTAGCGCGCGAAACCGGCGGCGGTGCCCGCTTTGCGACCCCAAACACCGGCCAGACTCGGCCCCGTCATGTGCCGCCCCGGCGCAAACGAATGACATTCCATGCAGGCGCGGGCGGCTTGCGCACCGCGCACGAGGTCGCCTTCGCCGTGAGCTGGCGCACCGAAGGCAAGCGTGGCCAGTGCGGCCAGGATCGCGCGTCGGCAAGGTTGCCGCTTCATTCGACAGATCCAGTTTGTGCACGAGATCAAGCGTTGACCGTGATGTGGGCGTAGCCGCGCAATGGCGTGCCGAGTCGCTGCCGCTGCGTCTGCCAGAACCGCTGGCGCAAGGGCAAACAGCGCAGCGGTGATCGTAGCGTGTGGCCGTATCATGTTCTCGCTCCTTCCGTCGGCTCTCATACACAGATCCGTCCAACCTTGAGCCCAGGTCCCAGCAGGCGGCCCGACCTCACGTCTTGAGCGCGCTCTCCTTACTTCGACTCCGAGAGCGCTTCGCCAATCATCCGGTTCAGTTCGGGAAAATCGGCCTCTCCAAGAATGCGCTTGAGGACTCTGCCTTTCCCGTCGACCAGGTACGTTGTCGGAGTGAGTTGCACGTTATGAAACTGCTGTGCAAGGCTGCCGTCCGCGTCCATCACTATCCTGAACGGCAGATGATGGGTCTCTGCGTAGTTCCTGACATACAACGGCTGGTCATAGCTCATCGCCACTGCGACGAAGTCAAAGTGTTCGCCCCTGAACCGGTTGTAGGTCTGAATCATCTGCGGCATTTCCTTGATACAGGTTGCGCAACTCGTGGCCCAGAAATGAACCAGATACACCTTGCCGCGCAGGTCAGTGGTACTCAGCTTTTGCCCCGATATCAACGTGAACGTAGCGTCGGGAACGGTTTCTGTCCTGCCCAGAGTCATGTACGCCGCCGCGGCAAGGACGGCGATCGCGAGAACCGTGAGAATCCTGCTAACTGAAAACCTGAACCTGCGAAGGCCTGCCATGATAAAACTCCCAACCAACAACCTACCGGTCAGCGTTTCGGGCTCCAGATCCCGGCAACCCGCGCAGACCATCTCGGCGCAATGCAGTCTGTCACCGGACAACCGATGTTGCTGTTTACACGGCCAGCGTTGCAGCGACCACGACTTGAGATCAAGCCCGCACCTGGACCGCCAATCGGGACTGCCGGCGCCCAGACCGCATTGCTGATCGTAATCGCATCACGCCTTCTTCACGTACGCGCTGCACCACCCTTTCGCGTTCACCACCTTGCCGGCAAAAATCGTACAGGGCGCCGTTGCATCACCGGCCTTGCCCTGGAAGAACTGGCAGTTCGCACACGCCTGCCCTGCCTGAAACTTCGGGTACTTCGCACGGTCGACCTTCCCGACATCGGTTCTGTACCCGAGCGCCTGTGCGTTCGCATCGGACTCGAGGACTGGCGCGGCGTCGGCCCATGCCTCGTGCGGCAGTACGAGCGACGACGCAACGCCCACAACACTGATCATGAAACTACGGCGGGATGATTTCATGGTTTCACTCCAGATGACCTTTCACTGTTTTCGCTTCGCGACCGGATAGCGCAATCGCGGATAGCGGGCGCCACCTCGTTACGTCTCGATCAGATAGTTGCGCATCAAACCGGTATCCTCGTGCTCCAGCATGTGGCAATGGTAGAGAAACATGCCTGCATAGTGCTCGAACCGGAGCAGCAACCGGATGCGCTCGCCAGGCATTAGCAGCACGGTGTCTTTCCACCCGTCGTCGACCAGTCCCGCAGCCACGGTGCGGTGCGCGGAAACGAAGTCAGGCAGTACGGTACGGCCGAGCACGCGGAACTGCAGGCCGTGGACATGCATCGAATGAGCCATCAGCATCATCGACTTCTCGTTACGGAATTCCCAGAGTTCCGCACTGTTGCGCCTCACGGTTTCCGTCTTCGTCACGTTGCCCATGTCGAAGCTGCGCCCGTTGATCCCCCAGACCATCATTCCCATCGTGATGTTGAACACCTTCGGAGCTCGCGCATTGATCGCGTCCCGAGGCAAAGCCACCGGTAGCGACGCGAGCCGCTTTGGAAGTTCGGCCTTTGTATTTATGCGCTGTTCGACCCGAACCTTCAGGACGGGGAACGACGCACCGTTCGGTAGTGATGCATTACCCATCATGCCGCCCATTGCCATCTCGCCATCGAACGCCAGGCTTTGCAGCGTGAGTTCAGTTCCAATTGATCGCTGACTGAAATCCACCCAGATGTCCGCGCGTTCCGCGGGCGACAGCGTGACGTACGGACGCGTCGCCGGCCTCTCCAGCAGTCCACCGTCGGTACCGATAATCGCGAGAGGCGAGCGGTCGCTCCACCCCAGCTTGTAGATGCGCGTGTTCGAGGCATTCAGCAGCCTCAGGCGATACGCACGGGTCGCTACCGGCAACACGAAATCGGGTTTCCCGTTGACCAGAATCCGGTCGCCCAGGAAACCCACCATCCGCGCCATCATCTGCCCCATGCCATCACCACCCATCATGCCTCGACCCATCATCCCGCCGCCGCTCATCATCCCCTGCGCCATCATGCCGCCACCGCCCATCATGCCGCGTCCCATCATTCCGCCATCGCTGTCGGGCAGGTACGTGAACTGGTTCTGGCCGTCCAGCACGCGGTCCTGAATCACCAGCGGTACATCGTAAGCACCACTGGGCAAGCCGAGGGCTGCCTCCTCGTCATCTGCAACGATCAGGAGCCCGGCCTGGCCGAAGTAAATCTGCGCGCCGGTACGCCCGTCCGGGTGCGCATGAAACCAGTACGTCCCCGCCCGGTTAAGCACCTCAAACTCGTAGACGTAATGCTGGCCGGTCGCAATAGCATTACGCGGATGCCCATCCATGGCTGCCGGCACGTACAGGCCGTGCCAGTGGATGATGGTCGGTTCGGGCAATTCGTTGACGAGGTCAATCCTCACTTTCTGACCGCGTTGCACGCGCAACACGGGCAGGTAACCGTTCGACAGGAAACCGAGCCCGCCCGGATCGCCCTTCAGGACCTTGCCGTCGTAACGCCAGACGCGGGTGGGTTCTCCATGCAGGATCTGCACGTGGTCTTCCCTGGCGCGCAACTGGACCTCAAGGTCCGGAACGAACTGCGGATTCCTGACGCCCGGTTGCGCTCGCGCGGGGCGCAGCGTCAGTAGCCCGGACGCACTGGCTGCGACAAGACAGGACAGAGTGGACGCGCGCAGAAAGGCACGCCGCGTTGCATCCTCCAGTCGTAACATATCGTTCTCCGTGCCGCTGGCCTTCAGACCCGTTGATTGAACGTTCTACCCAGTTCGTCATTGACAGCGGGTCCGGGCTGCGGCTCAAGGCATCGCTTCGGACGAGGTGCTGATACGGAAGAACCTTTCGACCGGGAACACCGCGACGACTCCATCCCCGCCCGCGCCCGTATGCGCGATGGCCGTAACCTCCCTGATCAGAGCGTCGACATTCGCTTCCTGGGCAAAGATTTCGATCTTGATGTGATCAGTCGTCCAGTCATCGGAGAAGTAGTTTGGGTGTTCGCCGAACCCTTTGACCTTGCAGACCGTGACACCGTGGATGTGTATCGCGCCGAGCCGCTTTTCGAGCTTCTCCAGCACGTCGGACCTGACAATGGCGACAACGCATCTGATTTCCATGATCTCCTCCTGAGTAGCGGATGAATGAAGCCTTATTCATGCTGCCAGGGTCAGCGTTGGGGTCACCCTTTAGGTGCCCATTTGGCATCGACCGCGGCCTGAATTTTCCCGGCGTCCCGAACCCCGTTCTGCGTCATCTGATAAGCGATTTCCGCGGTCCCCTGGCACACCGCGCAGTCGACCGCCATCTTGTCTTCGAAGCATTGCAGGTTGGAGCGATGCACGCCGCGATTTTCACAGCCGCACCAGCAGTAGAGCTGGTTCAGTACCGCGGGTATCTGTGTCGCCACCCAGTAGGAGTGCCTGATGTCCTTGTCGGAAAACTGGTTCGGATCAAGAACGTGAGATGCATCCGACCGTCCGCTTGGAATGATGCGCAATCCGTTCGGGCGCAGCATGCCAACCTGCCACTTTGACTGAGGCGCCGCAGGTGAATCCGGTTTCGCAGTGGCAAGGCTGAGCAGCCGGTGCCTCGTGATGAGGGGCAGCAAGGCGAAGCCTGCGGGGAACATGGCGAACGCCAGTATGAGTAGTGCCAGCAGGCGCCATCTCCTGCCGTCGGGACGGTGCGTTGCTGCGGGTATGCCCGTTCCCTGCGTACCCGTCGCCTTCCGGTTGTGATCTCGATGTTTCATTACAGCCTCTCTCGTCGTCACAAGACGCCTGCTACAGCGCGGCATGCGTAGCCGCACTGCAGAAGCACATGCGATGCATCCTGCTTACGTTCACATCAGTCCTCGTGGTCCGCTCGATCCCTGTCCGGCCGCTTGCCTCGCATCATGAACAGCATCGACAGCGGGCAGACCACCAGGCAGGTGAGAACGATGAGGTTCAGCCAGGAAACCCGGAACTGAGGCAGCAGCCAAAATCCCAGCGCGACCAGGACCACGAGACCCAGCACCATCGTGACCGTCGCTTTCACGTTGCGTTTCATAGAATGTCTTCCCGACACATGGCGTGTCCTTCGAACCCGGAATGTCGCCACATCACTTCGACGGCGATATGCACGGTCCGTCGGCATACCTCGACGTGACATCGTCCGTCGCCCTCGTCACGCCTGTCGCCGCAAGCGTGACGGGTATGAGCAAGTACGTTCCCGGGCAACGCCGCCTGTGGCGCACGTGCGCGCACTCGCACTGCCACGCAGGCAGCGGAACCGGGACGTGTTGATGACGGACTACAGGGTTCGCGGGGGAGGCTGAAGCGGTTCGGGGATGAACTGCCCGAAGAGGAACGGAATCGTTGCCCGGTACACCGGCAACGATGGGATGTCGAGCGCGGCATGCGTGGCCGGCAAGATAGCCGCGCCACATGACAGACCGCCAGAACCATGACAGACCGACGAGGCGCCGCTGGCATGCGTGGACGCTTTCTGCGCATCGGGCGCCATGCCTGTCATGGAGGAAACGCCTGCCGGTTGCGACATGCCCGAAGACGTCATTTCCGGACACGCGCCCGCCTGCGCGGTGTAGCCAAGCAGCGGCAACCACGCGATCAGGAAGCAGGCGACGAAGCGGTTCCAGAATTTCATGGGTTCAGTATAGGCGCTGTGGCTGCACGTTGCCATGACGCGGCGACTGTCTCAACAGCGGTTTCATGAGCTACCGGTCCCATCGTTTGAGGTGCGTCAGGAACGCGTCGGCACTGACAAACCCCACCAGTTGTGCGTCATCTTGCTCCTCACCGTTGCGGTCATAGAAAATCAGTGCTGGCGGCCCGAACAGGCCGTAGTGCCGCAGCATCAGGATGTCCTCGGTGGTGCCCTTTGTCACATCAATCTTCAGCAGTTTCCAGTGCGCAAATTCATTCATCACGCGCGGGTCGGCGAAGGTGAAGCGTTCGAGTTCTTTGCAGGTGACGCACCAGTCCGCATAGAAATCCAGCATGACTGGCTGGCCACGCGCCGCCTTGAGCGCCTGGTCGAGCTCGGCATTCGTCCGTACCATTTCAAACCGCGCCGTTGCACTTGCGTCCGCGTTTGCGCTCACCGGTAACGATACGCGCACCACGCCGCCGAGCGGTTTCAGAACGTCGAAGTTGCCCGATGCAACACCAATGAATTCAGCGACTCCGGCAACCAGCAACAATAGGCCGAGTGCCTTGCCTATCCGGACAACACCAGCCGCATCTGGCGGCAACGGGTCGATGGCGCGCAGCATCATGCCGCAGCCGGCCAGCAGCAACGCGATCAGCACCATCAGCAGCCAGTCTGGCAGTAACGAATAGACGAACCACAGGGCCGCAGCCAGCAGCATGACACCCAGCGTGTTCTGAACCGCGACCATCCAGTGGCCCGACCTCGGCAGGACGTGCGCCCCGAACGTGCCAACCAGCAACAGCGGAAGACCGATTCCGATGCCCATCACATACAGGGCCAGCGTTCCGCCGATCACATCACGGCTATTGGCGATATACAGCAGCGCGCCCGCCAGTGCCGGTGTGGAGCACGGCCCGACAATCAGCGCGGAGAGCATGCCCATCACGAACACCGGAACAATCCGGCCACCGGGCAGACGGTTGCTCCATTCGGTCAGGCGAGTCTGCGCGCTTGCGGGTAACTGCAGCCGGAACACTCCGAACATGGCAAGTGCAAATAGCACCATGAGCACGCCGAAGCCGGCCAGTACCCAGGGTTGCTGCGTCAGGGACACCAGCGGAATACCGGCAAGCGCCGCAACGGTGCCTGCCAGCGCATAGGTCAGCGCGAGTCCTTGCACGTAGGTGAACGACAACGCGAAGCCACGCCACCTGTGCGGTAGGTCCCGGGTGCCACCGATAACGGCGGTCACGATCGGGATCAGCGGATACATGCACACCGTGCCCGCCATCAACAGGCCGGCCAGGAGGAAGCCCAGTAATTCAGGTACACCAAGACCGTTCGCCGGTCGCAGGTTCAGACCGAAAACAGTAAGCGTCCGATTTTTACCGATCACTGTGGTTTCACCGGAGCCGGCCGTTGCTGTTGCGGTTCCGTCCGGCACGATGGCGGCGACAGTCCCGTCGGCCGCGATCCGGTAGGTTCGCGTCAGCGGCGGATAACACACCCCCAGGTCCGCGCAGCCCTGCGACGTGACGGAGAGCACGATGCCCGATGCGATGACGTGAGGAAGGGGAAGCTGTAGTTGCACCGGTCGGTGATAGACCTGGACCACCCCGAACGTTGGATCATTTTTCGATTCTGACGCCGGCATCCCGGCCGGCTTCACGGGCACACCGTCCACAGCGAAGCTGAAGCGGTCGCGGTACAGGTAGTACCCGGGCTTTGTACCAAAGTCGAGCGTCACCTGCTGCGGCCCGCTGAGGCTGACCTTCAGTGGGAAGGCATCATGGGGCGACAGCAGATCGGACTCGTTCACTGCATGCGCAGCGAATGGAGCGAGCACAAGCAGAAAAGCGAACACCATGCGCAACGCCCGGTTCAGCGTTTCCGCGAGACAGCGAGTACCGCGACGTCTACTGGATGATGTCATTCGCATGGCAATGCTCCTACGCAAGACGTGAGCGAAAACGCACCCCAGGCCCGCCGTTACGCGACGGGCCTGGGGTAATGGTGTCAGCGCCCTGTCACTGCTGTTTTTCCAGTTTCACGATGGTCAGCGTGCCATTGACGCTTTCAACGCGGACCTTGACCTTCTCGCCTTCCTTCGCCCTTTTGACCATCGATGTGTCCTTGGCCTTGTATGCCATCGTCATGGCCGACATGCCAATGTTCTTCAGGTCGCCGTGCTGCAGCGTCACCATGCCGGTCGACGGGTCGACCTTCTTGACCACTGCGTCAGTGAGTGCGGTATCTGTCGATGAAGCTGTGTCCATGGCACCTGTCTTCATTTTCATACCCGCCATGTCGTCGGCTGCCAGCGCGGTGCCGGCAAACACGCTAGCGGTACAGAACAGAACGGATACGATAATCAACTTCTTCATTGGCTTTCTCCAGGGAGGGTTTGCGGCACGGACGTGCCAAGAGGTACTGCATGAGATTGAGATGCTTTTCTGGTACGAATAACGCGCCTGCGTTGCAGTAGAAACCACGCGGCCGGAATGATTAACATCGACAGCAGCGGCGCGGTCACCATCCCGCCCACCATCGGCGCAGCGATGCGCTGCATGACTTCGGACCCGGCACCATGGCCCAGCATGATCGGGATGAGACCCGCCAGCACCACGGCAACCGTCATGGCCTTCGGTCTGACCCGCAGCACGGCACCCTCGCGAATAGCGTCCACGAGTGTCGCCTCCGTAAACGGTTCACCTCGCTCGAGCCGACTGTTGAGCGCCCCCTTCAGGTAGAGCAGCATCACGACCCCGAACTCGGCCGCGACCCCTGACAGCGCGATGAATCCCACCGCCGTTGCGACAGACACGGCGTGACCGAGAATCCAGATCAGCCAGAAGCCGCCGACCAGCGCGAAGGGCACGGTCGACATCAGCAGGAGCGCGTCGGCCGCCGAGTTGAACGTCAGGAAGAGCAGCACGAATATGACCACGAGCGTGACCGGAATCACTGTGCGCAACTTGGCTGCCGCGCGTTCGAGGTACTCGAACTGGCCGGACCAGGCGATCGAATAGCCCGGCGGCAATACGACGTTCTGCGATACGGCCTGCTGCATCGCCTTCACAGCCGATTGCAGGTCCGTATCGCGAATGTCGACGTAAACATAGCCCGACAGCCGCGCATTTTCGCTACGGATCATGGGTGGGCCATCGGCAATCCTGATGGCAGCGACGTCGCCCAGCGTGATCTGCGCGCCCCGGTCGGTCACAACCGGTAATTGACGCAGATTCTCGACCGAGTCCCGGACCTCGCGTGGATAGCGGATATTGATTGGGAAACGCTCGCGACCTGCGATGACCTCGCCGACGTTGTCACCTCCGACCGCCGATGACACGACCGACTGGATGTCGGCCACCGACATGCCGTAGCGGGCCGCCGCCAGTCTGTCGATGTCGACGTCGATGTAGTGCCCGCCATTCAGCCTTTCCGCCAGCGCCGACGTGACGCCCGGAACGTTCTTCACCGCAGCCTCGACCTGCGTTGCGATCCTGTCGATCTGCCCAAGATCCGCGCCGGAAATCTTGACGCCCACAGGCGTCTTGATGCCGGTCGACAGCATGTCCAGCCGGTTGCGGATCGGCGGTACCCAGACGTTCGACAGGCCCGGAATTTTTACCCGCGCATCGAGTTCATCAACCAGCTTCTCCGGTGTCATGCCGGGGCGCCATTCACTACGTGGCTTGAACTGGATGGTGGTCTCGAACATCTCGAACGGCGCAGGGTCGGTGGCCGTGTCAGCGCGGCCCGACTTGCCGAATACGGTGGCCACTTCCGGAACCGTCTTGATCAGGCGATCCGTCTGCTGCAGCAGTTCGGCCGCCTTGTCTGCCGAAATGCCCGGTAACGCGGTCGGCATGTACAGGAGGTCACCCTCGTCGAGCGGCGGCATGAATTCGCCACCGAGCCGCGACACGGGAATCAGCGTGATGGCGAGCGCGACGACCGCCAGCCCGATCGCCACCCACGGCCGCCGAAGCGTCGCTTCGAGCAGCGGGCGGTATAGACGGATCAGTACGCGGTTGATCGGATTGGCGTTCTCGTGCGGAATCCGGCCCCGAATCAGATAACCCATCAGCACGGGTACGAGCGTCACCGACAGTCCGGCGGCAGCGGCGATCGTGTACGTCTTCGTGAACGCCAGCGGCGAAAAGAGCTTCCCTTCCTGACCTTCGAGCGAAAAGACCGGAATGAACGAGAGCGTGATGATCAGCAGCGAGAAGAACAGTGCCGGCCCCACCTCCGCCGCGGACGTCGCGATGAGCTCCCAGCGCTGTGTCGTCGTGATTGGCGTATCCGGGTTCTTGTGGTCGTACGCTTCCAGATGTTTGTGAGCGTTTTCAATCATCACGATGGCCGCGTCGATCATCGCGCCGATTGCAATCGCAATGCCGCCCAGCGACATCAGGTTCGCGTTGACACCCTGATAACGCATCACGATGAACGCGGCCAGCACACCCAACGGAAGCGACAGGATCGCGACGAACGCACTGCGCAGGTGGAACAGGAACACTGCGCAGACAAGCCCGACGATGATGAACTCCTCGATGAGCTTGTCCTTGAGGTTGTCGACCGCGCGTTCGATAAGCTGCGATCGGTCGTAGGTCGTCACGACTTCAACTCCGGCCGGCAATGACCGCTTCAGGTCAGCCAGTTTCGCTTTCACCGCGTCGATAGTCGTCAGCGCATTCTTGCCTGAGCGCATCACGATCACGCCACCCGCGACTTCGCCTTCCCCATTCAGCTCGGCGATGCCGCGGCGCATCTCCGGCCCGATCTGGATGCGCGCGACGTCCCCCAGCAGGACTGGCGTGCCCGTGTCGTTGGTACGCAGGACGATGTTGCGGAAGTCATCCAGTGAACGGAGATATCCGGACGACCTGACCATATACTCAGACTCGGCCAGTTCCACCACCGACCCGCCCGACTCCTGGTTCGCCTTGCCAAGCGCGTCCGCGACGGCGGCTTGCGTCAGGTTGTAGGCTCGCAGTTTGTCTGGATCCAGGACAACCTGGTATTGCCGCACCATGCCGCCGATGCTCGCGACCTCTGAGACGTCCGGCACTGACTTCAGCTCGAACTTCAGGAACCAGTCGTTCAGTGCGCGCAGTTGTCCGAGGTCGTGCTTGCCGGTACGGTCAACCAGCGCGTACTCGTAGACCCAACCCACACCGGTTGCATCGGGCCCGAGCGAGACGGTCGCGCCCTGCGGCAGGCGGCTCTGGACCTGGTTCAGGTATTCGAGCACACGGGAGCGTGCCCAATACTGGTCCGTCTTGTCGTCGAACAGCACGTAGACGAAAGCGTCGCCGAACGACGAGTACGCGCGGATGGTTTTCGCGCCCGGCACGCCGAGCAGCGTCGTCGTGAGCGGATAGGTCACCTGATCTTCGATGACCTGCGGCGCCTTGCCCGGATACGACGCCTTGATAATGACTTGCGTGTCCGAGAGGTCGGGCAGCGCGTCGAGCGGGGTCTCCGTCAACGAATACACGCCCCAGGCAGTGACGAGCAAGGTCGCGAGCAGCACCAGAAACCGGTTGTGGATGGACCAGCGAATCAGGCGGGCAATCATTTGGCACCTCCGACTGGCTCGACTTTCGTCAACATGTATCCGTCATCCGACTGCCTGAAGACGAAATGCACGGCCTCGCCAGACTTCACGTCCGGAAAAGCCGTCGGCGACGGCTTGCCAAAGGTCATCGTCATTGCACCCCAGCCCAATGCCGGCACGGGTTGGTGCGAGAACGTGATGTCGCCAGGCGTGACCTTTTCAACCTTGCCGGTCGTTTCGTAGGTCTGGGCAGCCGTCGCAGCAGGGCTGGAGGCAGGCGCCGCTGTCGACGCGCCGGCGCCAGGCGCGGCGGCACCTTCCAGCTTCGGCAGCACCGACTTCAGGCTTGCTTCGGAGTCGATCAGGAACTGGCCCGATGCGACGACCTGCTGACCTTCCACGAGGCCGCCTGTCACTTCCGTGTTGTCGCCGGCATCGTTGCCGACCGTGACCTCAACGGGTTGCAGCCGCCCGTCACTGTTCCTGGCGATCACGACGGACCGCTTGCCGGTAGTAATCACCGCTTCCGAAGGTACGAGAAGGCGCGACACAGGTTTCGCTGCACCGATACGCGTGCGCATCAGCATGCCTGGGGTCAGCTTCAGCCCTGCATTGTCGATTTCGAGACGCGCCTGCAGTGTGCGACTGCTCGTGCTGATGCCGGGCAGGATTTCGCGAATGTGTCCCGTGAAGTGTTGCGTCGGGTCACCGACAAACACCGCGTCCACAGTCATCCCGGGCCGAACCTGAAGGGCCAGTGCCTCGGGCACTTCGACGATGAGCCATAGTCTGCTCAGCCCGGATACCTTGGCCAGCGTCTGGCCGGGCGACACCATCGCGCCATCGCGCACATTGAGTTCGGTCAGCACGCCGGTTTCCGGCGCGGACAGCGTGACGTGTGTCTGTGCCTTTCCGGTCCGGTCGAGACTGGCAATCACGCCCTCCGGAATCGACATTGCCCGCATGCGCGCACGGGAAGCGGCCAACATGCCGTCATCCATGCCGCCGCGCTTCAGCGCCAGATATTCCTCCTGCGGCGCCAGCCAGTCGGGAACGAAGAGCGACGCAATGGGCGCGTCCTTCGCCACACGCTGCATCGGGGCACTCGCGTAAAGGTGGTCGATGTAGCCCGTCACCCGCGACTGGACGACGTCCGCCATCGACTCGTCGAACTGCGTCGTGCCCACCGCGTCGAAACTTTCTGCCGTGTCCTGCCGCCGCACCGTTGCGTATCGAATCCCCAGATTCTGCTGCAGCCCCGCGTCGATCCTGATGCCGCTCGAACCGCCTTCGTCCGCATAGACCGGTTCGAGCTGCATGTTCATGAAAGGCGATTTGCCGGGCTTGTCGAAGTGCTGGTTCGGCACCATCGGGTCGTGCCAGTACAGCACCTTGCGCCCCGTCTTCGGGTCGATTTTGTCGCTGGACGGTGTAGCCGCGACAGCGCTTGCGCCACCCATCTCCTCGCCATGCGTGCCTGCAACATAACCTGCACCCACGAGCACGACAGCGGCAAACACAGCCAGAACCGCGCGCACCAGTTGTTTCTTTTCCATAGCTTTCTCCTTCACTGAGCGGCGGACATGGTGGCGGGCACGACCTGGTATTCCAGCTGCGCCCACGTCAGGGATACATCACGCTGGAGGTCGAGCACCTGCAATTGCGCGTCGAGTTGCCCACGTCGGGCAGCGAATGTATCGGCAAGCGAGCCTGTGCCCGCCTTGTACGCCGCCGTCGCCAGTTGTACGCGCTGGTTGGCCGCCGGCAGCAAGGCCTGATTGAGACTGGCAATGCGCTCGCGGCCGTTAGCCAATGTGGCTGACAGCGTCCGGACATCCGCTGCGACTTGCCGCTGGGTGTCCTCATACATCAGGCGTGCCTTGGTCCCGAGTTCTGCTTTTTCGGCCGCGTCCCGGTCCTGGCGGTTCTTCCGGTTGATGGGCAGTGGGATGCTGACCCCTACCGACACCATGTTCGAGAACCCTCCTCCGCGCTGCTGGTAAGAGACTTCCCAGCTCCAGTTCGGACTCCGGTCGCTGTTCGCGACAGCCGTGTCGGCATCCGCGACGGCAATCTCTGCAGAAGCCGCGATGAGCGCCGGCTCCACGTGCTGTAGCTCCTCGGGCGGCAGGGAAGTCACGAACGACTGGGGCGCCGGCGGTTCTCCGGCTACGTCAGTGACCGGCGCGGCAGTCCATCGCGACAGCGCAATCAGTGCGGTCTGTAATGTCTGTTGCGCCTTGAGCAACTGGTCCTGCGCCTGCGCCAGCATGAGCTGGGCTTGCGTAACGTCGGCCGCCGACGCTTTGGCACCCCTGTAGGAGGCTTGCGTGGCCGCAAGCTCATGCGTCATATGCATGATCAGTTCCTGCTGCAACGACACCGTCTTTTTTGCGTAGGCGGCGTTCAGCCACGCGGTCGCGGTTTGCTGACGCACGTTGGTGAATTGCGTGAGATAGCCCGACCGCTCGCGGTCGACGACCTGGTTCGCCAGCGCCGATCGTAGCCGGCGCTTTTCAGGCGAAACCCATTCCTGCTCGATGCCGATACGGCGCATCGTCATGAAATCCTGGCCGATGGTGAACCGTTGCGGTCCGTTCACCGGCAGGTTGTCGACGCCGGCCTTGAGCATCGGGTCCGGCAACTGGCCGGCACTGATGACCGCCTCTGAGCTGGCCCGCACGGATGACTGGGCGGCCTGCATCGCAGCGGAGCGGTCCGTTGCGGATTGCACTGCGGCGTCAAGTGTGAGTGCTGCCTGCTGGGCGTGCGCTGCCACACTCGCAAAGGCGAGCAACGCGAAAAGCGTGCGCGCGTGCACCGTTGCACGCCGTAACGACGGCGTGCCGAATGTTAAAGACATGTTCTAACCCCAAACGGTCGAATCCCATACGGAATCACGTCCTGGACGCAGGACGACCTCACCGCGAACGCGGCGAACTTGCTAGGGGGTTAGATTGCGCGAGGCGGTCGCCAGAATCCGCCCGGCTCACGGACGGACAGCGACTGTGCGTAGTGGAAAACAACGGGGCTGGAGCGCCCGGCGGGACGGGTCACCTCGGTGCTGGAGACCGGGTGATAGAGGCTGCCGACCTGGCATTGCGCCGTCACCTTGCACGAAAAACCTTTCGTCTTCCCAGCCGGTGCAGACTTCATGTTTTCGCAGCCGGACATGTCCGATGACATTGCGCTGCTTTCACCTGCGCCCATGCTCATCTGCATCGGACACGCACCCGTCAGCCCGCTCGCTGCCAGCCCACTGATGGGCAGCGCAACGCAGAGCAGCAGCAGGAACAATGTCCGGAAGAATTTCATGGCGGCAATTATAGCGTGAAAAATATGGCCAGTTTGTGGCGTCGTCTACCGGTTGTGCCACCCAGCTCGACGTGATGGTGCAGTTGGCTACGGCGGGTATTTTGCGGCAGTGGGACGGTCACTGGAATTGCGCCGGCACGCAGTCTTGCGCTATTCATTTTGGGCTTCAGTTGGACGCGACCAGATTCTGGTATGCATGTAGCAGGTCGTCCGCAGTAGCGAGGCCATCGATCCGCAGCCAGGGTTTTCCGGGCGCCGCGCGCAGCAGTACCACAGGGTTATGGTCCATCTTGTCCTCGTGATACACATTGAACGCCTTCTGGGTTGCAATGCTCGCAGCGACGGTACCGGTATAGTGATGCCATTCAGGACCCGCTCCAAATCTCGTCGCGTACTCCCTCAGACGTGGCGGCGTATCGTGCTCCGGATCGATCGAGATCGAAGCGATGTGCACACTGTCCCGGTCCCGGCCGAGTTCGCTCTGCAATTGCGAGAGCGTTTGACTTGTCACTGGGCAGATCGTCGTGCAGGAAGTGTAGATAAAAGTCAGGACCACAGGGCGGCCGTCGTCCAGTTCATTCTTCAGGGAGACAGTCTGGCCGTCATCGCGCACCAGCATCACGGACGGGAGCGTGTAGTCCGCCGTTGATGTAATCGCCTCTCGCATCATGTGATGGTGGGCATGCGGATCGACGTCGTACGCGAGTGCATAAGGGGCAGCCGTAGCGATCGTGCTCACGGCCGCGATCGCCAACGCCCGGCCCCATGCTTTTGTGAACGTTCTCATTGCACCCTCCAGCAACAATCGACAGGCCGCCGCAACTGATCGCCCTGCGTCGAAATCGTCTCCGATTGTGCGTTCTCACTTCTCCCCGCATTTGCATTGTGCAGACGGGCGATGGAGCCTGGCATGGGTGAACTCCCTACTGATGCGGTAGGGCATTCCATCGAAGTTCGCTTGACCAGGCGAGTGCCAGATTTGAGACCAACGCATGATTTGCTAAAGCGGCGCGCAGGCGCAGTCACCATCATCACGCAGGTGGTGGTCTTTCGCTGATTCTTGCTGCGCGGCCACGACAGAATCAGTAGCGAGTGGATGTCGGTCGGCTTGGCGTGGAATATTCAGGCGGATGACCAGGCTGCGCATCGCATGAAGGGACCGGCTTCGAGGCGTTCCGCGAACAAAGGCCGCATGCTCGCGTCCTTCGCGCTTCGGATGCGACTCGGGTCACGCGCAGTCGATCGCCGTCAACCGTTCAGTCGTATACGGGGAATGCGGCAACACGTCGGCGCTGATAGCTTCTCCCCCCGACTGCTCGCCCCCGAAATTCTGGTGGGCCGTCCCACTGCCGCGAAATACCCGCTGCGGCCAGTTGCACCATTACGTCGAGCTGTGCGGCACGCTGCAACAGCGGTGCCCATCCACAATGCTCGACGATTGCACGGACTGCTTCGTACCCCACGCCCGACACAACGGCCGCGTTGTTGATAGATAGCAGATCACCACGCGTAGCCAGCACGCCGTATGCCCACCACGTCCGGCGGGCGCGGAAGTGCCACGTGGACTCACGGTTCTCCGCTATACGCGCCAGCGTCATGGGGTAGCGCGCCCGATGCGAAGCAATGTCAGCGAGGCGCCGCGGCAGCGCGTCAAAAAGTCGACTCTTTGTCACCTGTAGCGGTTTTCCGACCGCAGCCAGAACGTCGGCCGCAACTGCATCAACTTTTACCGCGAAAATCGCGTCGTCCGGCGAAACCGCCGTCAATACGTCCGCCGGTTGCTTCGCCAGCTCCAATGGTAGCGACATCGCGTTGGAGAGCCACGCCCGGTCGTGATCGTATAGCCATGCCGTGGGACGATGCGCCTTGCGCCAAAGATCTTCAATTGTCATGGCCGGATTACGGGCGAGTTCGGCCTGTATCCGGCTTCGATGTACAGCCCTGGGCATTGGCGCGCCCGTCTCACCGGACAAATCAGGACTGTCGGCCGCGGATCGGGTTCGCCGGACTGGCAGGGTGTCCGCCTCGCCACGCTGCAGACTCAACGCAAACCGGTCGCGCGTCCCGAACAGGAACAGCGACAGTAGCAGGTGCCGCGTAATGGGCATGTCCCACGCGGCGCCACCTTGCGGAGTGAAGCGCAACCAGAAGCGCATTCTGCGCGCAGCATACGCAGGATCAACCGAGGCAAGAAACGCGTCGCCCAATTCCTCGATCAGATGAGCCTGAAATTCCCGGATGCGGAGCCCCGCACCGTAGGCAAAACCCAGCTCGCGGATGCGACGCCTGTATGTTGCCCGCAGACATTCGGAGGTCGTTCGATCGAGCGGCCGATCGAGGAGATCGTGCGCGAAGCGCGCGTAATCGAGCGCGACCGTTTCGGCCACTGGGCCCGACTGTTCCCACGCAACGGCCTGCCACCCGCATGGGCACGCGTGCCAAGGCTGCCGCAACAACCGATTGTGAAATTGAAATGGTCGGCGACAACCCGGGCAACTCGACAGGAGAGTCAATTGATGTATCCAGCACACGCTAACGCCGGGGACATGGTGTGCACGGCGCCAATACGCCATCCCATGGTCGCGCACGTCTTCCACCGCGCAGGCTGTGCATAACTGTGCTTCGCCATGCATTCCGACAACGCGGCGTGGCAACCGGCTCAATGCCGCCTCGGCTGTGAGCGACGCACTCTGCGAATCACTGCCCTCGCCGAGAAAGGGCGCAAAGAGCGGCAGCAACGTGTTCTGCTCGAGAAGCATCTTGAGTGCCGCGTCTGGGTCGTCCGACAGGCGAGCGGCGAGCCGTGCCAGACCCGGCGGAACGATTTGCTCCAACGTAAACGGCGGGCTGTCGAACAGATCGAGAAACGTGTCCGCCTCGGTTCGGTTCCCGGACAGGACGTGGTGGCGAGCAACGCGTGACTGGATCGTCTCGTCAGGCAGTGAGGGAGCAAAAAACAGAAGACTCGGCATGCAATATCAAAAACTGAAAAGCGGGCAGCCCTATCGTCGTTCTGCGCGGTGGCAGCTCAAACGGCACCACGCGCTCAACGCCGGGACACGTCCCGGAGGACGATCAAGAAGCGTCATAGACGGCGGAAAACTCTAGCGCGTCCGACGACACCCATCCCGCCTCACGGAGCGCACCGAGCGGATCTTCGCACGCGGCAAAGCGGCTCGCTTCCGACGTCGCGATAGATTCTGGCTCGCCCGCGCCGGTCGCCGCAGACCGTTCTGACTCGACATCTTCTACCGGTGCCGTAACGTGACTGGCTTCGGAACGTCGCAAGGCGTGAAGAACGGACAGCCGGGTCGAGACCATTTCATCCCGGTCCTGCATGGCCATCATCGCGGCGATCTGACGGTCGGCCGGAAGCAGGTCTTCGAATTGCGCCATCCGTCGCGCGTCGCCGCTGCGCAGGGCACCGAGCGCAGGCCTGAGTAACTGCATGCGCGTGTCCGCAATCGTTCGCAGCAATCCGACTGTCAGTCGTTCTTCGCCGGTATGGATCGCGTGCCGTTGGGCAAGCACCAGCAGTTTGATCAGAAAATCCGTCACGCCCTGCGTCAGGTCGTACAGCACCGCGCGCATCTCTGGCGTCAAGGGCTCGACATGGCGCACCCATTGATACTGCCATGCCGCCTCGACCAGCAACGCCCATGCGGGATCATCCGCCTTCGGCTGCATGAAATCGCTTAGCCCCAGTCCCGCCGCCCGACGCGCGTTGCGCATCACATCGGCAAACAGTTCGATCATCGAGTTCGTGCCGACAAACACGACCGGGATGCCAATGCTGTTGATCAGGTTGACGAAGAAATTCAGCATGTTGTCCTTGCCGCCCGTTTTTGCCGCGCGCAAATGCTGCAGTTCATCGATGATCAGAACACCGACGAAATGCGTGCTGGCGATCTGCTCGATCTGATGCACGAGCTGCACGATGCCCCTGACCGAGCGGTAGCGCGTCGCATACCGGTCCTCGCCGATTGCCCGATCCAGCGCCCGGAAGAACGCGTGACACAGCCCCGATAGCGAACCGTCGAACGGACACTCGACCTTGAGCCATGGAATCTGCGCCTGGATCAGTTCCTTTCCGCGATACCGCCGGTGCCGGATGGCCTGGGGGTAAAGCCGCAAAATCGATTCCAGGGCGGTCGATTTGCCGATTCCGCTCAGGCCCACCACGCTCAGCGTGGATGCGGTCGACCGGAAGCCGCTGTCGGGGCCGCCATTGACAGCCAGCGAGTACACATGCCGCCAGGTCGAAGGCATCACCGGATTGCGGCCGACATAGCCGCTCCGCATCAGGGAAGATATCGCCGATTCGAGTTCGAGATGAATCGGCAGCGGCTGAATCAACTGCAGCAGCCGATCGATGCAGTGCAACCTGACTTCTTTCGAGAGACTGCGTTCATCGCCGGGCTCGTCCGGAAACAGAGCCATTGCGGTCGCCGCCTCCGCCTCGGTTCGGATCGCTGGCAGGGCTTCAATCAGCGGATTACCTTGGTACTGTGCGACGGCAGGTTCACGATATGTGGCAGCGACCAGATTTCCGCTCGACGTCATGTATTGCTGCCCTTCGGGCGCAACCGCCCCAGCAGACTCAACACCTCACCGCCACGTTCGCCCGCGTAAGCTTCGGCCACACTTGCCGAGGCCGGCTTCGGTGTATCAACCCGCTCAGTGGGCCCGGCTTCCAGACCGGCGGCGATGACGAATCGCTGCTGTTGGATACGTTTTTCAAAGGCACGATTGGCCTTGATATTGCCGATCTGCTGACTGGCGGGAACGGGGGTTATAGGCCGGACCTCTTCCTTATGGTGCCGGGCGTGTTCGACGGTCGCCTCAATGTGCGCGTCCAGATGAATCTTGTCGTTGAGCGCGGAGTAGGTATGCTCCGCTGTCGGCGTACGGATCATTTCAAGCATGTCTATGACCTCCTCGAGGCGGTGCTCCGCGACCCGCTCCTCTGATGCCAGCAGATCGCAGCGCACAAAGTTCCGCTGTTCGTCCTGAAGCCAGACATGAGCGGTCGAGTTGGGGTCGTACCAGACGGTGATCGGTTTGCGGCCATCCTTGCGCGATTTCGCAAACCAGTTCTGCTGCATGGCGTGCGAACACGTGTAGTACATGCCTTTGAAGCAGATGCCACCTCGCTGGATTGATGCGGTTTCACGCGGCAGCAGGTGCAGATAGACGAGATCGTCGGGCTGCATGTTGGGCGTCGCAAGTCCATTGTCCATGCCCCAGCGCCACAGGTTGATGGGCGAGGGTTCGAGCTCATCGCGAATCATCCCAGCGGTGAGCCGTTCCGGCCGCCGACTATGGTGGTTATAGTGCAGCACGCTGCGAATCATGATGCTCGTGAATTCGGCCAGATCGAGTGTGGCATCGAGCCGATAGTCGCGCTGCCCGCGCTCCGCAATGCGCTCTCTGACCGCGCCGGGAATCCAGTGGATCTGCGAGGTCCTGTTCAACAGCCTGAAGCGGCTTTCGACGATCGATTTCCAGTCCGGGCGAAATGGCGGGGCAATTGCAATATCGATGTTGAGTCCCGACACAATGCCTTCGGCCGCCTGCCCGAGCATTTCCGCCCGGTCAGCCATGAGTTCCTGCGGCAGATGATGGGACGGCCACGCGGACGATGCGATCTCGACGCCGTACATGCGGCAGAAAGCTGCCTTGTCGGTGAACGCGTTGAACACGGCGTGGCGTGCACCGTTCCAACTTGGGCCTTCCAGCCCTACGAAGATCCCTGCGATCAGCGTCGAGAACACGTCGACGATGACGTACACAACCGGACGGCCGATCACCCAGTTGCGGTTATACCGGCTGACAAGATAGATGTCCGCAATCGTCGAATCGATTTCGAAGCGATGGCAGGGCCCGTACACGCCGTCGCCGGCGCGCCCGGTCAGCCCGCGATGATCCTTCTGCCACCGACGCTCTCCTACGCGTGAGCGCAACACCGTCAGGTCGTCGAATGCCTTTTTGCCCCAATAGCCGAACTGCCTCAATGTCGGCAACTGGTCCAGCGGCTTGAGAGTCAGATCGTCCGTCGTCGTACCCCGCACGACGTGTTCCTCGACATAGAACCGCCGCAGGGTCTGGTGATAGGCATCCGTCACCGTCCCGACAGCATTGCTTCGGTACAGTGAATAGCCGATCCTGATGAAGCTCTTGTCGTCGTCGCCGAGAATCTTGCCGACCCGCTCGCCGGCCGACGCCAGTCGCCGAGGCGGTCGCCCCGGACGCTTTCCGCAGGCAAACACACGAGCCTTGCCAGGCGCGCCCACGTTTTCATAATCGGGCAGGAGCGCATTGCGAATCTGCCCGTACATCCAGTATCGATACAACAGACGGTACAGCGTCTTGCGTTGCATCCCTGTGGCTTTGGCGTGTGCCGCTACCAGCGAGCCCATAGCACGCGGCTGAAAAATCCCCCCAGCGACCTGTGCGTTGACCAGTCCGGCGATGCGTTGCCAGTTACGCTCGCGGACCGCCTTCCCGGCATCCGGGATATCTTCCTCAACCTGCAGCATGTATGCCGGCAGCCGCAACTGGCTGCGTCGGACTTCACCCCGCAGCAACCACGCCCGGATATCCTGACTCGCTACCGTCCACGGTCGCCGCGGCGTTTCGGCGACCGTAATCAAGGTCATCGATGACGCATGCTCGTCGATCCACAGGATGCGCGCCAGCTTTTCAAACGGCAACGCATCGGACACCGCTTCAAGTACGGAATTGACGGCAGGAAGCGTATCGCTCATATTAAGCGGCTCGTTTCACGGAAGACGCATCTGCCGGCAGGACCCGCAACGTCGGCGCCTGCGACGTCAGCAGCATCGGGGTCGATAGGTCCACAAGGATCACCTTGTTCCAGACCAGATGCTTAAACAGCCTGACTGCATCGGAATAGGCCAGATTCAGTCGATAGGAGACGGCTCGAAGCAATGAAGAAAGCGTCCGGTCATGAGTTCCCGCTTCATCGAGACATTCAACAAACCGCGCCTGCAAATCGCTGGCCTGCAAGCCACCCTCGACCTGCGCCCCGGCGTAGAGCCAGATAAGATTCCGCGCGAGCGCCGGCGCGACGCTACGTTGGGTGACGATCTTCCAGTCGATGTCGCGCGCCATCCAGTACGAGCGTTCGAGCTCAAGTTTTTCGAGAGTGCGCGTGAGGCTACGACCGGGCGACAGCTCGTCTTCGTACTTGACCGTACGCGCAAACTCACGGAGGGATCCATCATCGGTTCTCAACGAGACGACGAAATCGGTGGTCATCACGTAAGGTACCTGGGTGCCTGCGTATCGCGGATAACGGATGTTGTGCCGCCGAGCGCACTCTTGGATCGGTGCAATGGGAAACAACGGAAACTGCTCGCGGATGTCGACAACCCGCTCCGAAAATTCCAGCGCGAGCAGATAGGCATATTCAAGATCGGACAGGACGTGGTGTATTCGACCCGTCTTCAGACCATGAACCTTACGCGACCGGCCTCGCGATGGCACGTCCTGTACTCGCAGCCACGGCTTGTAGGTAAGCGGCTCGCGCCGGCCGTTATAGGCGGTGACTGAGATAGACACCAAAGTA
>NZ_JALQCK010000005.1:0-307934 GCF_030464835.1 Paraburkholderia sp. WS6 | reverse complement strand
GCATGATCGGCCTGAAGCGCCTCACGGTTGCACCGATAATCGCGTCGAAGCGCCCGTATCCCGCCGCGATGTCCTGGTCGATCTGGTCGACCAGAATCACGGAGTTGCGCATGATGATGCCGAACATGGCAATCACGCCGAGCAACGCGACGAAACCAAAGGGCTTGCCGAACAGGAGCAGCGCGGCCACGACGCCGATCAGCCCGAGCGGTGCTGTCAGCACGACGATAAACGTCCGCAAGAAGCTCTTCAGCTGGATCATGAGCAGCGTCAGCACGGCGATGATCATGAGCGGCATCTCGGCGTTGATCGAGGTCTGGCCTTTCACGCTTTCTTCGACGGAGCCGCCCACCTCGATGCGATAGCCGACCGGCAGCGTGGCTTTTTGCTCCGCGAGCGCGTGCTCGATATCGCGGGTCACGTCGATGCCCTGCGCGTTGCCCCGAATGTCGGCCTGCACGGTGATCGTCGGTTGCCGGTCGCGCTGCCAGATCACCCCATACTCGAGCGTGTTCCGAACGTGTCCGAGGGAACCGAGAGGAACCGGGCCATTCGGCGTCGGGATCGCCAGGCTCATGAGCTGCGCAGGATTGACACGCTCGCTCTTTGGCGCGCGCAGATCGACGTTGATCAGCTTGTCCTGCTCACGGAACTGCGTGACCGTGTAGCCAGAAAGCGTCATGGCCAGGAAGTTCGATACGTCCTCCGACGACACGCCAAGCTGGCGCGCCCTGTTCTGATCGATCTCGAACGAGATCGACCGTTCCGCCGGCTCGTCCCAGTCGAACTGGACATCGCGCGTGCGGGAATCGGCGCGGACCTTCTCGGCGACCTCTTCAGCAATTGAGCGCACGGTCGCAATGTCGTTGCCGCTCACCCGGAACTTGATCGGGAAGCCCACGGGCGGACCGTTCTCGAGTCGCGCCACACGCGTGCGCACGCCGGAGAACTCTCTCCCGAGTTTGGCATCGAGCCAGTGCATCAACTCGTCGCGGTTTTCAACGCTTTTGGCCGTGATCACGAACTGCGCGAAGTTTGGCTGCTGAAGCTGCTGGTCGAGCGGCAGGTAAAAGCGCGGTGCGCCGGTGCCCACAAAGTCTACGAAATGCTCGATTGCAGGCTGGCCGTCGAGCGCCTTTTCCAGGCGCTTCGCTTCGCGCAGGGTCGCCTCGAACGAAGCACCTTCCGGCAGCCGCAGGTCCACAAGCAGCTCTGGCCGTTCAGAGTTGGGGAAGAACTGTTGCGGCACGCGCGTGAAGGCCGCCATCGCGATCGCAAAGAGCACGGCAGTGACGCCGAGCACGGCCCAGCGACGCTCGATACACCACGAGACCCACCCCGACAGGCGCCGGTAGAAGCCGGTGCTGTAAACATCGTGCTCGTGATGGTGCCCGCCACTCTCGTGGCTCTTGCGCTCGGGCAGCATGTGGAAGCCCAGCAAGGGGACCAGCACGACGGCAGCGAACCACGATACGATCAGCGCAATGGCCGACACTTCGAAGATCGAACGTGTGTATTCGCCCGTACTCGATTTCGCGAGTGCGATTGGCAGGAAGCCCGATACCGTCACGAGCGTGCCAGTCAGCATCGGGAATGCCGCGCTCGTGTAGGCAAAGGCCGCCGCGCGCTTGCGACTCCACCCCTGCTCGAGCTTCACGGCCATCGTTTCGACGGCGATGATCGCGTCGTCGACGAGCAGCCCCAGCGCGAGCACGAGCGTGCCAAGGGAGACCTGGTCCAGCCCGATATTGAACACATGCATGCAAAGCGCCGTCACGGCGAGCACGATCGGAATCGAGATCACGACGACCATGCCGGTGCGCAGGCCGAGCGAAACGAGGCTCACGACCAGCACGATTGCTACCGCTTCGCCGACCGACCTTACGAACTCGTCCACTGAATGCTTGACCGCGTGAGGCATGCTCGAGACGGGAGCCAGCTTGAGTCCCGCCGGCATGGCCGCCTGCAGTTCGGCGGTTTTCGCGTCGAGCGCCTTGCCGAGGCTGATCACGTCGCCGCCTTTTTGCATCGTCACGCCGATGCCGAGCGCCGCCTGCCCCCCGACGCGCATCTGGGTGACGGGCGGATCGTCATAGCCGCGCGTGATCTTCGCGATGTCACCGACCCGGAACGTGCGTTTGTTCACGGTGATGAGCGTGTCGGCGAGCGCCTGCACGTCCTTGAACGCGCCGCTCGGTCGCACGAACACCCGGTCGTCCGCCGTCGTAATGGTGCCAACGGGCGTAACGGTATTTTGTGCGTCGATTGCCTGGGCGAGCTGCTGCGGCGTGATAGAGAGCCCCGTCAGCTCTGCATTCGATATCTCGACGAAGATGTGCTGGTCCGGGTCGCCAAAGTAGTCGACCTTGGCGACGCCGGGCACGCGCAGCAGGACCGTGCGCAACTGGTCTGCGTAGTCGTGCAGTTGCGCAGGCGTAAAGCCGTCGCCTTCAAGCGCGTAGATGTTTGTGTAGACGTCACCGAACTCGTCGTTGAAAAACGGTCCAACCGTCCCCTTGGGCAGCGTCGCCGAGATGTCGCCCACTTTCTTGCGCACCTGGTACCAGGTCTCGGGGACCTCCTTGACCGGGGCCGAATCCTTCATGGCGAAGAAGATCATCGACTCGCCGGGCCGTGAGTAGCTCTTGATGTTGTCGACATACGGTGCCGCCTGCAACTGACGGCCGATCCGGTCCGTGATCTGTTCCTGCACCTCGCGGGCAGTCGCGCCCGGCCAGTAAGTTTTGACCACCATGGTCCGGAACGTGAACGGCGGGTCTTCCGACTGGGCAAGCTGCGTATAACCGATCACGCCGAACAGGGTTGCAAGCCCGATCAGAAAGATCACCAACTGCTGATGGCGCAACGCCCACGCGGAGAGATTGAAGCCACCTTCGCCATGTGCCTCGGAGTCGGACGGGGTGACGGTCGCGCTTTCATGCGCGGTTTCACGGTCGCGTGCGTTCATGACGAAAAATCCTCGGGATGCAACGGGGCCACCACCTGCACGTGTTGGTCTGCGCTCACTGCGTGCACGCCCTGCATCACGACGCGGTCGCCGTCGTGCAGGCCGCCGGTGACAGAGACCGTGCGTTCGTCGTAGCGCGCGATGCTGACTGGGCGCAACTCAAGAGTGTCGCTGCCCGCGCGCACCACCCACACAGCGGGGTCGTCGCCTTTGTGAAAGAGCGCCGTCACAGGCAGCGCGAACGGACGTGCCGTTGCCGCGTCGCTGGCGGCATCGAACGCGACATTCGCCGTCATGCCGAGGCGAACTTCGGGGCTCGGCGCGGCCAGCGTGAGCTTCACGCGCCAGGTGCGGCTTTGCGGGTCGGCAGCGGGCGACACCTCGCGCACGCGCGCCTCGAAGGTCTTACCAGGCAGCGCAGACAGGCTCACGCGCGCATTGCTGCCGACGGTCAATGCGCCAATCGTCCGCTCGGACGCGTCGCAGACAACATCCACGTCTCCCGTCCAGTCGAGGTGATAGACGGCTTGATCTGCCTGAATGTTCTGGCCGGTGTCGGTGTCCTCCGACGTGATGACGCCGTCGTGGTCTGCCGTGAGCGTGGCGTAGCGCAGGTGATCCGTGGCGAGCGCCATCTGGGCGAGCGCCGAATCGCGCTGCGCGAGGGCGGAAGCGTAGGCGTCCTGGGTCTGCTCCATCTGCGCCGTTGCGATCAGGTTTGCCTGCGCCTGAACGCGGTCGCGATCGAGCTGCTGTTTGGCGTACACGAGACGATGTTCGGCGGCGTCGAGCTGCGCTCGCGCGCTGGCCAGGTTGTTGCGCAGGTCGGTAGGATCGAGCAGCGCAACGGTCTGTCCCGACTTGACGGTATCGCCGATGCGCACCCGCCGTTCGGTGACCTTGCCTCCAATCCTGAACGAAAGAGGCGTCGAATACCGCGCCTGTATCTGAGCCGGCAATGAGGCGCTCGCCGTGCGCCCGTCGGGATGAACCGTGACAGCAACGACGGGCTTGAGCTCGGGAGCGACGGTTTCGCGCTGGTGGCAGGCCGCTAGCAGCATTGCGCCGCAAGCCGCAATCAGAAGACGCCCCCGGAGGGATGGTCGGACGGCGGACGGCAGGAAAGGACGCGCAAGCGTCTGCGCGTTAAGACCGGAAAGTTTCACGATGTTCACAAGGCAGGTGATGGTCCAGCAATAAAATGGGCGAGGCATTGGAAGACACGGTGTGTCAAGCAGCATGCATTGCGAAGTGCGCGAGCACTAGATCCGGCATACCTACAACTTAGTATTCCTACTCGCTTCGTCTGATACAAGCCGCTTGCAACTCTTCGTACTTCGTCATCGCACGCGGCCACTCCCCACGAAACAGCTAGAGAACGAGCGTAAAACATGTCCTCGCCCCCAGCCCGGCGCGGTGGATCTGGATGGCAGTGGACGACTCATCTTCAGCGCTGCAACTCCCTGTTCCAGGCACCGTCGCAACTCAATTCGTCTGTCCATGCGGTCGCTGATCCGTTCGCGACAGTGACATTACATCCCATAACTGATGATATTGTCAATCATGACGTAAAAATCTACAATGCGACGCTACAGAAATCTGGAACCGAGATGCCTGATACCCCGAACTCCCGTGCAACCCGGCAGCGCAAACAAAAGCTGCCAGCTCCGGCCGAGGCGACCGAAGGGCGGCAGCCGCGCGGCACCCGCCGCAAGCGGGAGACTCGAACCCGCCTGCTCGACGCTGCGCTCAGGCTAATGGCCGAAAAAGGGATAGGTTCAGTGACCATCAACGACATTACCGAGGCCGCCGACGTCGGTTTCGGCTCCTTCTACAATCACTTCGAGTCGAAGGAAGGGATCTTCGCCGCGCTCGTCGAGTGGGTGTTCGAAGAGTTCGCCGATACGCTTGATCGCCTAGCCAGCGGACTGTCCGACCCGGCCGAAGTGGTCGCTATCTGTGTCCGCCATACGCTGGCGCGCGCCCGCCGCGAGCCGGTGTGGGGACAGCTCCTGATCCGCGAGGGTTTTTCGGTGCATGCGCTGAACTGGGGTCTCGGTCAGCGTTTGCTGCGCGATAGTCAAAGTGGCATTTCCGCGAGACGCTTTGTCGTCTCGGACCACTTTCTGTGTCTCATTTCCGTTACGGGCATCATCTTCGCGGCGATCGCCGCTGAAATGCACTTTTCCGCCTCCGTCACACCAGCCGTCCAAGGGCAGAAGCCATCTGGACTCGGAGGACAGCACTTCGCGGAGCGCGCTGCGGCGGTCGTGCTACAGGCACTCGGACTCAAGCGCGTCGAGGCGGAGAGAGTTGCGCGGCTGCCGTTACCGGGTTACCCGGAAATCAAAGTCTGTCGAGCAAAACCGCGGGTTCGCTGATCGAGCCGTCTCATAGCGGCCGGAATGCACGTACGAACTCGCTCCGAAGCACGTCTTGAATGCGACCAGAATGTCCAGAGCCTGTTGACTCGGATAGACATCTGTGGGGGCGACCGGCCTTCATCCGTTCCTTCGGAATTGTCCACCTTTAGTCCCCGCGCCTGCACGAAACGGTAGACCTGCAGAACGATGTCGCGCGCCCGCACAGCAGGGGCCGCGGCGCCCCTCCCCTTGATCTTCTCGCAGCGCGCCATCAATCGTGCGGGCGTGATCTCTTCCAACTTCAGCCGGCCAAATTCCGACGTGAGATTCCGCTCTTATACCAATTTGCGCATCGCTCGTGTGGAGTCGGCAAGAGCAGTCTCCACAAAGTATTTCTCTGCCCACTTACCAAACGTTAGCGCCTCGGTCGCCTCAACCCGTGTCTCGACTTTCGCACGTGAAGGACTCTCTCCGCGCTGGATTGCTCCGTAGGCTTGGTCGCGTAGAAGCCGGGCTTCCGGGAGGCTATAGCCACTCCGAATCCGAGTTCGTCTGGCTTGCGTGGCTTCCGTGCTTAAAGTGATGGATCGTAGCGGCCGATAACCAGGGTTTCCCGGCGACCGTTCACCCGGTAGTCGTACCGGAAGCTCACCGCGCCTGAAGGAATCACTGCTGCATATTGCCCCCGCTGATCGGCAACCTTGTAGATCTTCTTGGCCAGCTTCAGCGCTCGCAACTGCATGTCTGTGAGCATAGGGACTCCTCGAACGTATACCGTCAACCGATACCGTCAGACTGATTTGACGGTATCGGACAAGGCCGTCCGAGGAAGAAATGTCGGTACCGTCACCGATACCGACATTTCCACCAGGTATTGTCCGGATCACAGCAGACCACACCGGACAATAACCTCATCTTTTTTAAAGGAGAAACAGGAAAAACCGGTCCTCCCGGAACGACCCGGGAGCACCTTGAATCACTCCCACTCAATCGTAGCCGGCGGCTTCCCTGAGATGTCATAAACCACCCGGTTAATCCCACGCACTTCATTAATGATGCGGTTCGACACATGCCCCAGCAACTCGTGCGGCAGATGCGCCCAATGCGCGGTCATGAAGTCCAGCGTCTGCACAGCGCGTAGCGCAACGACATACTCGTAAGTCCGCCCGTCACCCATCACGCCCACGCTCTTCACCGGCAGGAACACCGCGAACGCCTGGCTCGTCAGGTCGTACCACGACTTGCCGGTTTCCTTGTCGATAAACGTGCGCAGCGTCTCGATGAAAATCGCGTCCGCGCGACGCAGCAGATCGGCGAAATCGCGGCGCACTTCGCCGAGAATCCGCACGCCCAGACCCGGGCCCGGGAACGGGTGGCGATACACCATCGCCGGCGGCAAACCGAGCTTCACGCCGAGTTCGCGCACTTCGTCCTTGAACAGTTCGCGCAGCGGTTCGAGCAGCTTCAGATTCAGCGTCTCGGGCAGGCCGCCCACGTTGTGGTGGCTCTTGATGGTCTGCGTCGCCTTCTTGCCCTTGCCGGCCGATTCGATTACGTCCGGATAGATCGTGCCTTGCGCGAGCCACTTTGCGTCGGTCAGCTTGTTGGCTTCGGTCTGGAACACTTCGACGAATTCCGCGCCGATAATCTTGCGCTTCGCTTCCGGATCGGTCACGCCGGCCAGCTTCGACAGGAACACTTCGCTCGCGTCGACGTGGATCACCTTGACGCCGAGGTTCTCAGCGAACGTTGCCATCACCTGCTCGGCTTCGTTCAAACGCAGGAGGCCGTGGTCGACGAACACGCAGGTCAGTTGATCGCCGATCGCGCGATGCAGCAGCGCCGCCGCCACCGACGAATCCACACCACCCGACAGACCCAGAATCACGTGCTCTTTGCCGACCTGCTCGCGAATCTTCGCGACGGCTTCGTCGATGTAATGGCCCATTTCCCAGTCGGGATTCGCACCGCAAATCTGCAGCACGAAACGTTCGAGCATCGCGCGGCCTTGCACGGTATGCGTCACTTCCGGGTGCCATTGCAGGCCGTAGAAATGGCGCGCTTCGTCGGCCATTGCCGCGATCGGGCACGATTCCGTCGAGGCCATCAACTGGAAGCCGGGCGGCATTTCGAGGACCTTGTCGCCGTGGCTCATCCACACCTTCAGCATGCCGTGACCTTCCGGCGTGGTGAAGTCGCTGATGCCTTCGAGCAGGCTCGTATGGTTGCGCGCGCGCACTTCGGCGTAACCGAATTCACGCAGGTGACCGATATCGACCTTGCCGCCGAGCTGCTCGGCCATCGCCTGCATTCCGTAGCAAATGCCCAGCACGGGCACGCCGAGTTCGAACACCGCTTGCGGCACGCGCGGGGTATCCGTTTCGGTGACCGAGCTCGGGCCGCCGGAGAGGATCACGCCCTTCGGCGCGAAATCGCGAATGAACGACGCATCGACGTCGTACGGATGAATTTCCGAATACACGTTGGCTTCGCGGACGCGACGTGCAATCAGTTGGGTGACTTGCGAACCGAAGTCGAGGATCAGGATCTTGTCATGCATGGCAGCGGACGGAGTCAAAAGTGAACGGATACGGGATACCGCGCTTAAAGCGCGGCGTTGAATTCAAAGCAGTCCACGTGGGGACAATCGAGCATGAAGCATGACGATGAAGCGCGGTAGACCGTTCAGCATCGCAGGCACGTGCCTGCGGCGCGTGCGAACGGAATCCGGTAGCTTCGGCAGGCGTTCTGGCGCTCGAGGCGTCAGTCATGAGTCAGCCATGAAACGGCGGCCGGGGCGCACCAGGTGCGTCGGCAGCGGCGTTACGGGCATCGTCGCGCGCGGCGCGTTCAGAGGCCGTCAGAGCCGGTTCATCGACCGCCGGATGGAGCGGCGCAGCCGAAACAGGACTCACAGGCTCTGTGACCGGCATAACGGGCTCGACTACCGGTTCGGCGCGATAGGCCGGAAAGCCCGCCGTCACACGACCAGAGTCGCGTTTGTTGGCAGCGTCTTTGGCGGCATCTTTCGCGGCCTGCTTGTCGGCGCGCTCAGCGGCTGCGGCTTCAACCAGCCGCACCTTTTCACGCCGCCGCACCGCGCCCGACAGGCGCACACCGCCCAGGCCGACCACCAGCAGCACCACACCGGTCAGCACCGCAATGATCTGCCCGAAGCCGGTCAGCGCCGGCGTATGCAGCCCGAGCAGCCAGACCAGCATCAGCACGCCGGTCAACCAGTTCACATGGCCAACGACCTTGGCGACCGTCGACGTGAGCGAACCATCGATCGACGCGTGCAATGCAAGCCACGCGAGCCCGATCAGCGCCACGCCAAACCCCTGGCCGACCAGAGCCGGCTGGGTTTGCACCAAGAGCAGCGCGTTGTACAACGAAGTCCAGGGCGTCAGCAGAAACAGCAGGCCGAACGCAAGCAGCAACAGTGCATCGAGGATGAGTACAGCGCGCAGCAATGGCTTCATTGGCGTTTAGTCCACGTGGTAGTTGGGCGCTTCCTTGGTGATCTGCACGTCATGCACATGCGACTCGCGCAAGCCCGCGCCCGTGATCTGCACGAACTCGGCCTTATCGTTCATCTCCGCGATCGTGCGGCAACCGCAGTAGCCCATGCTGGCGCGCACGCCGCCAATCAACTGGAACAGGATCGCGTTGACCGAGCCCTTGTAGGCGACGCGGCCTTCGATACCTTCCGGCACCAGCTTGTCGATGTTCGCGGAGTTGTCCTGGAAGTAGCGGTCTGCAGCGCCGTCTTTCATCGCGCCGACCGAACCCATACCACGGTATGACTTGTACTGGCGGCCCTGGAACAGGAACACGTCGCCCGGCGCTTCTTCGGTGCCGGCGAACATGCTGCCCATCATCACGGAATTCGCGCCGGCGGCCAGCGCCTTGCTGACGTCACCCGAAAAACGCACACCGCCGTCGGCGATGACCGGCACGCCCGTGCCTTTCAGCGCTTCCGACACGTTCGAGATCGCGGTGACCTGCGGCACGCCGACGCCGGCGACGATACGCGTCGTGCAGATCGAGCCCGGGCCGATACCGACCTTCACGCCGTCTGCGCCGTATTCGACGAGCGCCTTGGCTGCCGCGGCAGTAGCGATGTTGCCACCGATCACTTCGACATGCGGGAACTTCTGTTTGACCCACTTGACGCGCTCGAGCACGCCCTTGCTGTGGCCGTGCGCCGTGTCGACGACGATCACGTCCACACCCGCCTGCACCAGCAGCTCGACGCGTTCTTCGTTGTCTTCGCCCACGCCGACCGCCGCGCCTGCGCGCAGCTTGCCGTGTTCGTCTTTACACGCGTCCGGGTGTTCGGTTTGCTTGGTGATGTCTTTTACCGTCATCAGGCCGCGCAGTTCGAATGCGTCGTTGATGACCAGCACGCGTTCGAGGCGATGGCTGTGCATCAGCGCCTTGGCTTCGGCGAGCGGCGTGCCTTCCTTGACGGTGACGAGGCGCTCGCGCGGCGTCATGATGTTGCGCACCGGCTCGTCCAGACGCTCTTCGAAGCGCAAGTCACGGTTCGTGACGATACCGATCAATTGCGAACCTTCGACGACCGGGAAGCCCGAAATGCCATGCTGGCGCGACAGCGCAATGACGTCGCGCACCTTCATTTGCGGCGGCACCGTAATCGGATCGCGCACGACGCCCGATTCGAAGCGCTTGACCTTGGCAACTTCACGCGCCTGTTCGGCCGGCGTGAGATTCTTGTGGATGATGCCCACGCCACCCATTTGCGCCATCGCGATCGCGAGACGGGCTTCGGTGACGGTGTCCATGGCGGCGGACACGAGCGGCATATTCAGGGAGATGTTGCGGGTCAGCCGGGTCTTGAGGCTGGTGTCGCGCGGCAGAACATCGGAGAAAGCCGGGACGAGGAGCACGTCATCGAACGTGAGTGCTGTTTGGATCAGACGCATGGCAAATCCTATAGGCGCAAAAGCGAATTATACGCGATACCTCCCTGGTTTTCACTGCACTAACAGCAGCTTAGCGAATTTCAGGGGATTTTTCTCGTGACTTTGCACCCTTCGATTTCGCTTCCACGTTCGCCTCGAGTTCGATCCGGTTTCGTTTGCGCGTTCGGGCGCATGGACGCCGCACCCGGTTCGGGAATGGGTATTTCGGGGCGCTTGCGCGCCGCCGGGTCAGCGCTCGGAAGTTAAAAGGCGCCTGAACACGCCGGATAAAACTGGCGGAATGCAGAATCAAACAAGACGCCCTGCCCGTCGAACGGCTATTCTGCCGACCATTCCAGTTTTCTTGCAGGGGCAGTCGATGCAGCGCGGTGTGGCATATGGAGTAATGGCCGGGGCCTTATGGGGCATGGTGTTTCTGGTGCCGCGCGTGCTGCCCGATTTCTCGCCGCTGTTGCTGAGCGCCGGACGCTACACGATGTACGGCATCGTCTCGCTGGCCGCCGCGCTGCCGATGGCGCGCTCGCTCGTCAAACGCCTGACCCGCGAGGATCTCGGCGCGCTGGTCAAACTGGCGCTGGCCGGCAACCTGCTCTACTACCTGCTGCTGACCGCGGCCGTTCATATGATCGGCATCGCGCCGGCTTCGCTCATCGTCGGCGTCCTGCCGGTCACGGTGACGCTGCTCGGCCGGCGCGATCATGGCGCCGTGCCGCTCGCCCGCCTCGTATGGCCGCTCTCACTGGTGGTGGCCGGCATCGCCTGCATCAATATCGACGTCTTCACGGTAGCGGACAGCACGCCCGTCAGTATCGCGACGAAGCTTCTCGGCCTCGGCTGCGCGGTCGGCGCGCTCGCCTGCTGGACCTGGTTCGCGGTCGAAAACGCCCGCTACCTGCAGCGTCAGACGCATTTCAGCGGCAACGAGTGGTCGGTGCTGTGGGGTGTGGTGACCGGCGCGCTCGGCGCGGGATTGTGGCTGGTGGTCGCCGTCATGCCGTCTGGCAGCCTGCAGGCGCCGCTCGGCGACGAGCGCTGGCACACCTTCTGGATGCTGAATCTGGGCCTCGCCGTCGGCGCGTCGTGGCTCGGCAACGGGCTGTGGAATGCCGCGTCGAAACGGCTGCCGCTCACGCTGTCCGGCCAGATGATCGTGTTCGAGACACTTTTCGCGCTGCTCTACGCGTTTATCTACGACCAGCGCCTGCCGCGCCCGCTGGAAACGGCAGCGATCCTGTTGCTGGTGGCGGGGGTGTGCTGGTCGGTGCGCCAGCATGCGGACGACGATACGTCCGGGGCGGCGTCGATTGAGGAGAAGGCGCAGCCTTCGGTGCATTGAGACGATTGAGACGATTGAGACGGAGCACCCTCGGCGCTGCCCCGCTACAGCTACAGCTACAGCTACAGCTACAGCTACAGCTACAGCTACAGCTACGAGGCGAGCCTAGCGCGAATCCTTGTTCAGCCAGCGGCGCCCTTCGATCGAGCCCGCCTTACGGGTCTTCTCGACGCGCCGTTGGCGCGACAGCTTCGGATCCACCAGCAGCGGCCGGTAAATCTCGACACGATCGTGGTCGGCAAGCACCGTATCCAATGGCTTGAGCTTGCCGAACACACCGACCTTCTGCGTGCCCAGATCGATCTGCGGATAACGCTGTAAGATGCCGCTCGCGTCTATCGCCTGCTGCAGCGTGGCGCCTTCCGGCAAGTCCACGGCAATCAGCGCCTGCTCATTGGCAAGCGCGTAGCAGACTTCAATCGACAAGCGCGCGCTCATGCCTTACCGTAGCGCTGATCGGCGCGCTTCACGAACGATTCGACGAAGGTGTTGGCAATGTGGCTGAACACCGGCCCAATGATCTTCTCGAGGATGATGTTGGTGAATTCGTAGTGCAACGCGAATTCGATCTTGCAGGCGTCGGCCCGCAGCGGCGTGAAACGCCAGAAGCCGGTGAATTTGCGAAACGGACCGTCCGCGAACTCCATATCGATGCGCGTGGGCCGCTCCATGCTGTTGTGCGTGGCGAAATGCTGCTTGATGCCCTTGAAGTTGATGTCGATCTTCGCCTCCATGCCGGTTTCGTCCTGGCGGCGGATTTCGACTCCCCCGCACCAAGGCAGGAAGTTGGGGTAATCGGCGACGTCGGTGACGAGGTCGAACATCTGTTCCGCCGAATGGCGGATCAACACGGTTTTCTGGACATCTGCCATAAATTGAACAGCGCGTGGCAAGGGTGGACAAGCGCCGCGGGCTTTCCTTGCCCCGCTTTGCTAAAATCGTGATTTTAAACGAGTTGGGCACTTTCCATTCATGAGCATCATTGACAACAGAAAAGCCTTCTACGACTACTCGGTCGAAGAACGCTACGAAGCGGGGCTCGTGCTCGAAGGATGGGAGGTCAAAGCCTTGCGCGCCGGCCGTGGCCAGATCAAGGAAGGCTACGTGGTCATCAAGAATAACGAACTGTTCCTGATCGGCACGCACATCAGCCCGCTGCCCGAAGCCTCGACCCACATCAATCCGGACCCGGTGCGCACGCGCAAACTGCTGCTGCACGCTGAAGAAATCAGCAAACTGATCGGCAAGGTCGAGCAGCGTGGTTATACGCTCGTGCCGTTGAACTTTCATTACAAGGGCGGTCGCGTCAAATGCGAGATCGGCCTCGCCAAGGGTAAGAAGCAACACGACAAGCGCGAAACCGAGAAGAAGCGCGACTGGGAACGCGAGAAGGCGCGCCTGATGCGCTCGCCGTCGTAAAACTGCGATTCAACGAAAAATGGCCCGCAAATTTGCGGGCCATTTTCATTCGGCAAGGAAGAACGTCAATCAGCGCGCCTCGGCCGCGCCCTTCCCCTTGTTCACAATGGTCAGCGCCGACGCGATCATCGAACTCATATCCGCCAGGTTACCCGGCACGATCAACGTGGTGCCCTGCTTCGCCAGGTTGCCGAATGCATTCACATACTGCTCGGCCACTTTCAGGTTCACCGCTTCCATCCCGCCGTTCGACTGGATGGCCGCAGCGATCTTTTGAATCGCCTGTGAGTTAGCCTCAGCCACCGCCAGAATCGCCGCGGCCTGACCCTGCGCCTGATTGATCGCCGCCTGCCGCTCGCCTTCGGACTTCTGGATCGACGCCTCGCGCCCGCCCGAGGCGATATTGATCTGTTCCTGCTTACGCCCTTCGGACGCCGCGATCAGCGCGCGCTTCTCGCGCTCAGCAGTGATCTGCGCCTGCATGGCGTGAAGAATTTCCTTGGGCGGCGTCAGGTCCTTGATCTCGTAGCGCAGCACCTTGACGCCCCAGTTCGACGCCGCTTCATCGAGCGACGACACGATGCTGTGGTTGATGAAGTCGCGCTCTTCAAACGTCTTGTCGAGTTCGAGTTTGCCGATCACGGAACGCAGCGTGGTTTGCGACAACTGCGTAATCGCGAACACGAAGTTGCTCGACCCGTACGACGCCTTCATGGGATCGGTGACCTGGAAATACAGCACGCCATCCACCTGCAGTTGCGTGTTGTCGCGCGTAATACACACCTGGCTCGGCACTTCGAGCGGGATCTCTTTGAGGATGTGCTTGTACGCGATCCGGTCGACGAACGGAAACGCGAAGCTCAGGCCCGGCGTCAGCGTACGGTGATAGCGGCCGAGCCGCTCCAGCACCCACGCATGCTGCTGCGGCACGATCTTGAGCGTCTGCGCCGCCAGCACGATCACGATAAGCAGAAGCACCGCCCCGACAATGGTTGAATCCATGACTGACCTCCGGTCCGTAGTTCGAATAGTTATGCATGGCGCTGTGCGTGCATTGGCGCGCGCTCAGGCCACGGTTGCCTTGGTTTTCGCCGGCCGGCTCGCCACGACGACGAGGCAACTGCCACGCATCTCGGCGATCTCATAGAGCTGCGCATCTTCGGGTTCACCAGCAGCCAGTTCGACGTCCCATGCAGCCCCGCGGTAATTGACGCGCGCCCGGCGCTCGTGCCACGCCGGCACATTCAACGTCTGGCCGATGTCGAGATTGACGTCCGGGTTTTTTGACGCCTCCTTACGCGTTCTGCGGCCAAAGCGCGAGCGCCTCAGCAACAGGACTGCCGCCAGCGCTACGAAGGCCGCAATCGCAAACTGCAGGTCGGCGGCGGCGCCCGCAATACGGGCAATGGCTGCCGCTACACAACCCAACGCGATCATGAGCAAATAGAAAGTGCCGCTGATCAACTCCAGCGCGACAAGCACACCCGCCCCGATCCACCAGAACAATCCACCTGGCGCCACGTCGACCTCCACAAAGCAAAACACCCCGGATCTACCGGGGTGTTTATAGCACGAAGCGGGTGCATTTTATCGGACGGTGCCGCACGCTTTTACGTGCTTTTGACGTAGCGCACCACCCTTTATGCAAACTGCTTATCGGGCACCTGCCCCGCGCTTATTTATTTCGCTTTTTTACTTCACTTACTTCGCCGACGACTTCGCCAACTTCTGCCACGTCTCGACGATCGAGTCCGGGTTCAGCGAGATCGACTTGATGCCCTCATCGGTCAGCCATTGCGCAAAGTCCGGATGATCCGAAGGGCCCTGGCCGCAGATACCGACGTACTTGTTCAGGCGCAGGCACGTATCGATCGCGCGCTTCAACAGGAACTTGACGGCCGGATCGCGTTCGTCGAAATCGACTGCCAGCAGTTCCATGCCCGAGTCGCGGTCGAGGCCGAGCGTGAGCTGCGTCAGGTCGTTCGAACCGATCGAGAAGCCGTCGAAGAATTGCAGGAATTCTTCGGCGAGAATCGCGTTCGACGGCACTTCGCACATCATGATCAGGCGCAAGCCCTTCTCGCCGCGCTTCAGGCCGAACTTCTCCAGCAGCCCGACCACGCGTTCCGCCTGCTTCAGCGTACGCACGAACGGCACCATGATCTCGACGTTGTCGAGGCCCATCTCCTCACGCACCTTCTTCAGCGCGATGCATTCCATCTGGAACGCTTCGGCGAAGTCGTCAGCGATGTAGCGCGATGCGCCACGGAAGCCCAGCATCGGGTTTTCTTCGTCCGGCTCGTAACGCGAACCGCCGATCAGCTTCTTGTACTCGTTCGACTTGAAGTCCGACAGACGCACGATCACGGGCTTCGGATAGAACGCCGCTGCGATCGTTGCGATGCCTTCGGTCAGCTTGTCGACGTAGAACGCGCGCGGCGATGCATGGCCACGTGCCACGCTTTCCACGGCCTTCTTCAGGTCCTGATCGATGTTCGGGTACTCGAGAATCGCCTTCGGGTGAACGCCGATGTTGTTGTTGATGATGAACTCGAGCCGCGCCAGACCCACGCCTGCGTTCGGCAGTTGCGAGAAGTCGAAAGCCAGTTGCGGGTTGCCGACGTTCATCATGATCTTCACCGGAATCGGCGGCAGTTCGCCGCGCTGCACTTCGGTGATTTCGGTTTCGAGCAGACCGTCATAGATCTTGCCTTCATCGCCTTCCGCGCAGGACACGGTCACCAGCGCGCCGTCCTTCAGCAGGTCGGTCGCGTCGCCGCAGCCGACCACCGCCGGCACACCCAGCTCACGCGCGATGATCGCCGCGTGGCAGGTACGGCCGCCACGGTTCGTGACGATCGCGGATGCGCGCTTCATCACCGGTTCCCAGTTCGGGTCGGTCATGTCGGCCACCAGCACGTCGCCCGGCTGCACACGGTCCATTTCAGACGGATCGTGAATCACGCGCACCGGACCCGCACCGATCTTCTGGCCGATCGCGCGGCCGGTAGTCAGCACGTTCGATTGGCCCTTCAGCTTGAAGCGTTGCTCGGCCTTGCCCGCCGCCTGGCTCTTCACCGTTTCCGGGCGCGCTTGCAGGATGAAGATCTTGCCGTCGCGGCCGTCCTTGCCCCACTCGATGTCCATCGGACGCTCGTAGTGCTTTTCGATAATGACGGCGTATTTCGCGAGCTCGATCACGTCTTCGTCGGTGATCGAGAAACGGTTGCGCTGCTCGTGCGCGACGTCGACGGTCTTCACGCGGCCTTCTTCGCCCGCCTTGGTGAATTCCATCTTGATCAGCTTCGAGCCGATCGAGCGGCGAATGATCGGGTATTTGCCTTGCGCGAGCGTGGTCTTGAAGACGTAGAACTCGTCCGGATTCACGGCGCCCTGCACGACCGTTTCACCCAGGCCGTAGCTCGACGTGATGAAGACGGCGTCCTTGAAGCCCGATTCCGTGTCCAGCGTGAACATCACGCCAGCCGCGCCGACGTCCGAACGCACCATGCGCTGCACACCAGCCGACAACGCGACTTCAGCGTGGGTAAAGCCCTTGTGGACGCGATAGGAGATGGCACGGTCGTTGTACAGCGACGCGAACACGTGCTTCATGCGATCGAGCACCTCGTCGATGCCGACCACGTTGAGATAGCTTTCCTGTTGACCCGCGAACGATGCGTCCGGCAAGTCTTCTGCCGTTGCCGACGAACGCACGGCAAACGACAACTCTTCAGGCGAGCTGTTTTGCAGGGTGTCGAAGCCTGCGCGGATATCCGCTTCGAGACGCGGCTGCATCGGGGCGTCGACGATCCATTGACGGATCTCCTTGCCCGCTTCGGCGAGCGCTTTCACGTCGTCGACGTCGAGCGTTTCGAGACGTTTGGCGATGCGTTCGGTCAGATTGTTGTGATGCAGGAAGTCACGGAAAGCCAGCGCCGTAGTGGCGAAGCCAGTCGGCACGCGCACGCCTGCTTCGGCGAGCTGACTGATCATCTCGCCAAGCGACGCATTCTTGCCGCCGACAATCTCCACATCGGTCATCCGCAACTGCTCGAACGGAACTACATACGCCTCTTCCTTTGCGACGGTAACTGCGTTAGTCATACAAGCCCCTAAGTGTGAAAGAAATTCACGGCTGTGCAAGTGGGCTTGAACGCGAGACGCCCATTGGAAGCGTGACCTCGCGTCTTGCACAACCTGTTGGAGAAGCAATCGCTGCAAATGGCCGCGCGGGCCAAAAAGTGCCGGATACACGACGTAGAAAGCGGTTGGACGAAATTACCGATCAATCCACCCTGATCTCTCAATTTGCCGCAAGTTACCGGCGCAAAGCGTGGCGTTAACCGACCGTTCGCGGTAAGTTAGCCGCCAATCGCCTGCAATTGCTTATCCAACAGGTTGCCGCTATTCTACCGTGCCGACTCTCAAAATGTGACAGTCGGACGAGAATTGCGCCTCGAATCGCGCCCCGGACCGGCTGACGGGCTCTTGCGAGGCTCTCGCGAAAGCCCCACCGCCATCCGGACGCAATTGCGGTGCCCACGGCGCGCTGACATGACGCCGCTGCAATCTCCGGTTAGCCACCGTGCAGCGACATCCATGCAGCGATGTTTCATTCGAGCGCTTTTTCCCGCTCACGTTCCCCAGCCCCACTGATGCCGCCCACCGTATTCATCGTCTCCGACGGTACCGGGATCACTGCCGAAACCTTCGCGCATTCGATCCTCTCCCAGTTCGACCAGAAATTCCGCCTGGTTCGCGTGCCCTTCGTCGACTCGACGGAAAAAGCCTACGCCACGCTAGAAAAAATCAACGAAGCGATCCAGCAGGACGGCCGCCGTCCGATCGTCTTTACGACGCTGGTGGACAGCGCCTCGAATCAGATCGTCAAAGGTTCGAATGCACTCGTGCTGGACATGTTTCAGACCTTCGTCGAGCCGCTCGAACAGGAACTGGAGCTCAAGTCGAGCCACGCGATGGGCCGCGGCCACCAGAACGCCGATACCGAGGAATACAAGAACCGGATCGAGGCGATCAACTTCTCGCTCGCCCACGACGACGGTCAATCGAACCGCAATCTGGCCGATGCCGATGTGATTCTGGTCGGCGTGTCGCGCAGCGGCAAGACACCGACGAGCCTGTATCTGGCCATGCAGTACGGCGTGAAAGCGGCCAATTATCCGCTGATTCCGGAAGACTTCGAGCGCGGCAAGCTGCCTACGCCGCTATTGGCGCATCGGCAGAAGATGTTTGGTTTATCGATCGATCCGCAGCGGCTGTCGGAGATCCGTAACGAGCGCCGCCCGGGCAGCAAGTACGCCGCGCCGGAAAATTGCCGCTACGAGATCAACGAGGCGGAAGCGATGATGCGGCGCGAAGGGGTCAAGTGGTTGTCGTCGACGCATAAGTCGATCGAAGAAATCGCGACGACGATCCTGCAGGAGATCAAGCTGGACCGGCCGGTTTATTGAGCGGCGCCTGTTTTGCGGGCGTGCGTGGTGCTGAGGTGATCGCGGAGGTCGCCTCAGACCTGCAGTCAGTGCAATGTCACGCGCGGCGCTGCTGGCGGCACTGTTCGAACACGCAGATAGCCGCGGCGGCGGCCACATTGAGCGATTCCATGCCGCCCGGCTGAGGAATCGTCACCCGCAACGAAACCGCATCGCGCCAGGTCTGCGATACGCCCGCCCCTTCGTTGCCGAACACCCACGCGAGCGGCCCGCTTAGATCGCAGTCGTAAATCGCCTCGGCACCGTGCGAATCCGTAATGACGATGGGCACAGCCAGGCGCTCGATCAATACCTGCGCCTCGACATCCTCGTGGATTTGCAACAGGAAATGCGCGCCCATGCCCGAGCGCAATACCTTCGACGACCACGCGTACGCGGTGCCCGGCGCGCAAAACACCTGCTGAATACCGGCGGCCGCCGCGCTCCGTAGAATCGAACCGACGTTGCCGGCATCCTGCACGCCATCGAGTACGAGGCAGGTTTCTCCGACATTCTCCGGCAGCGGCGTATCGAGCTTTTCGACCAGCAGCAGAATCCCGACACCGTGCACGACGTTCGACACCTGGCCGAACAATGCATCGGGCAGCGTGACGATACGGTGCTCGTCGATGCGCGACACGATGGCCTGCGCTTCGTCGTGGCGCAACGCGCCCTCGGTGACGATGCACATTTCCGGCTGCCCGGCGACGTCGAGATACGCGCTCGCGAGATGGAACCCTTCGAGCAACGCGTGGCCACTGCGACGCTGCTGATGCGTCGAGCCGGCCAGTGCCTTGAGGCGCTTGTAGAGCGGATTGTCCCGCGAGGTGATGGCTTTCACAGGCAGCGAAGACAGTGAGAATGAGGAAAGAATGGGCAACGCGCAGCGCTTACGCGCCGCTGCGTTCGCCGAAGGCGTCGTCGTCGAGCACGGCGTCGGTGAGCGTTCCGGACACGATGATCATGCCGCCCGCCCGCAGTTGTTTCGAAGCCGTGCCGAAACGCTGATGCGCTTCACGCACCGGTGCGAACGAGCGCCGATGATGCTCGCAGGGCCCATGTTCGCGCAGCGCCGCGAGATGCTGCGGCGTGCCGTAGCCGGCATGCGCGTTAAAACCGTAGACCGGATAGGCTTGATGCAGTTCGAGCAGCATCCGGTCACGCGTGACCTTGGCGAGAATCGACGCCGCCGAAATGCTTTTGACCAAGGCATCGCCGCCGATCACGGCTTCGCTGCGAACGCTCAGCGTTGGGCAGCGATTGCCGTCGATTTTCACGAGCGTCGGTACGACCGAAAGGCCTTCGACCGCCCGCTTCATCGCCAGCATGGTGGCGTGCAGGATGTTCAGCGTATCGATTTCTTCGACGCTAGCGGACGCGATGCAGTACGCAAGTGCCCGGTCGACGATCTTGTCGTAGAGTTCGTCGCGCTTTTTCGCGGTGAGCGCTTTCGAATCGTCGAGGCCGCGGATCATCGGCTTCGACGGATCGAAAATCACCGCTGCAGCGACCACCGGGCCAGCCAGCGGCCCGCGCCCGGCTTCGTCGACGCCGCAGACGATGTCGTCCGGCGTTTCGAAGTCCAGACCGACCTGCCATGTTGCCGCGCCTGCAACAGCCGCGGCCTTGCGGCGTGGAGCGCGAGCGGTGGTCACGGCCGAGCCTTCCGCTTTTCGACGACGCTCGCCACGACTTCCGCTGCACGCTGCGCGGTGTTCTGCTTCAGCACGTGATGCATCTCCGTGAAGATTTCCGTCAGCGTGCGCCGGTTGGCCTCGTCGCGCAACTGTTTCAGCGTCGCTTCGGCGAGCGCCTGGGGCGTCGCGAAGTGCTGCAGAATTTCCGGCACGACGAAACGCCCCGCCAGAATGTTCGGCAAGCCAACATACGGCAGATAGCCTTGGCGGCGCATGATCTGGCCGGTCAGCCAGGGCACCTTGTACGAGATCACCATCGGCTTTTTCAGCAGCGCGGCTTCCAGCGTCACCGTGCCGCTCTTGACGAGGATCGCATCGGCCGCCGTCATCGCGATTTGCGCCTGGCCGTCGGTAATGGTCAGCGCGAGACCAGGATGCGCATCGACCAGCGGCCGTAGCATTTCGCGCAATGCGGGCGTGGCCGCCGGCATCACGAAACGCAAACTGGGCTCCTGGTGCTGCATCATTTCCATCGCGGCAAAGAACGTCGGACCGATCAGATCGATCTCCGAGCGCCGGCTGCCCGGCAGCACCGCGATGATCGGACCGCTTTCGGCAAGGCCGAGCGTGCGGCGCGCGCCAAGCGTGTCGGGTACCAGAGGAATTTCGTCGGCAAGCGGATGGCCCACGTACGAAGCCGCGATGCCGGCCTTTTCCAGCAGCGCCGTTTCGAACGGGAACACGCACAGCATGTGGTCGACCGCTTTGGCGATCTTCTTGATGCGCCCACCTCGCCACGCCCAGATCGACGGGCAAACGAAGTGCACGGTCGGAATACCCGCGTCGCGCAACGGATGCTCGAGTCCGAAGTTGAAATCGGGCGCGTCCACGCCGACGAACACCGACGGCGGCTCGGCCAGCAGTTGGCGCTTCAGTTCGTTGCGGATGCCGAGGATTTCTGGAATATGCCGCAGTGCTTCGACATAGCCGCGCACCGTCAGCTTCTCCATTGGCCAGTGGGCGTCGAAACCCGTGGCGATCATGCGCGGGCCGCCGATCCCGTAATACTGGGTGCCGGCGGGTAGACGGCTCGCGAGGCCATCGAGCAGCGACGCCGCCAGCAGGTCGCCGGACGGCTCGCCTGCCACCATCGCAACGCGCAGGGGACTCGGGTTCAAAGCCATCGGTTAGCGGATGATGCCGCGTTGCGACGCTTCGACAAACGCGAGCAGCGTTTGTACCGGCGCATCGCCATCGCCACCCGCGGATGCGAGTTCGCGCAACTGCAGCTTCGCTTCTTCAAGCGACAGGCCGTTCTTGTACAGCAGGCGGTACGCCGAGCGCAGCGCCGAGATCGCGTCTGCGGAGAAACCACGGCGGCGCAGACCTTCGACATTGATACCGTGCGGCTCGGCCTTGTTGCCGGCAGCGATCACGAACGGCGGGATGTCCTGCACGAGCGCCGACGCGCCGCCCAGCATCGAATGCTCGCCGATGCGCACGAATTGATGCACGCCCGACATGCCGCCGACAATCGCATGGTCGCCAATCGTCACGTGGCCGGCCATCTGCGCATTGCTCGACAGAATCACGTTGTTGCCGACGTGGCAGTCGTGCCCGATGTGCACGTAGGCCATGATCCAGTTGTCGTCGCCCAGCGTGGTGACGCCTGCGTCTTGCACCGTGCCGGTGTGGATCGTGGTGAATTCACGGATCGTGTTGCGATTGCCGATCACGAGCCGGGTCGGCTCGTCTTTGTACTTCATGTCCTGCGGACGGCCGCCGACCGATGCATAGTGGCCGATGCGGTTGTCTTCGCCGATCGTGGTGTGACCTTCGATCACGCTGTGCGAACCGACCTTGCTCCGTGCGCCGATCGTCACATGTGCGCCGATGACGGCATACGGTCCGATTTCGACGGATTCGTCGACTTGTGCGCCCGGCTCGACGATCGCAGTGGGATGAATCCTGCTCATGCGTCCTCGCTTCTGATTCTGTTGCGTTGTCTGGATGGGCGTAGCCGGAGTTCGCAGCGCTCGGGATAAGCCGCTGACCGTCCGGACACCGGCTTCAAGCGTCTTTGTCCGTGTGCCGCACCGCGCACATCAGATCGGCTTCCGCCGCTACGGCTCCATCCACTTCGGCGCGCGCCTTGAACTTCCAGATGCCGCGCATATGACGCTCGAACGTGCAGTTCAGGATCAGCTGATCGCCCGGTTCCACCACGCGCTTGAAACGCGCGTTGTCGATGCCCACGAACAGATACAGCGTGTTCGACGGATCGCTCGGCTCTTCCGAAAACGTCAGCAGGGCTGCCGTTTGCGCTAGCGCTTCGAGGATCAGCACGCCGGGCATCACCGGACGGGTCGGAAAGTGACCCTGGAAATACGGCTCATTGATCGACACGTTCTTCAACGCTTTGATGCTCTTATGCGGCTCGAGTTCGAGCACCCGGTCGACCAGCAGGATCGGGTAACGATGGGGCAGCAGCGTGAGAATCTTATGAATGTCGAGATTGATTTTTTCGGTGCTCATGGTGTTTCTACTCACGCATTGACTGCGCGATGATGACTGCGGATGCTGGTGCAGGTGGGTTGGTAACGCGTGCTGCCGGCGCTTGTCGAAACCAGGCGGCCATGCCACCCGGTCACGGCAACCGACTTTGCTTCCTGATGCTTGCCCGCTATTTTACGCGGTACCGGCCGGTTGGCCCGCGGATTGTTGTGCGGGTTGACCCGCAGGTCAGCGCGATACTTCTCAGGCTTCGTCGCCCGCGGAATTGCTTGCCGCGCCGGCTGGCTTGCCTGCCGAAGCGGCATTTTCGAGCGCCTTGATACGATCGCGAAGTTTGTCGATGTTACGCAGCAAAGCGGCACTCTTGTTCCAGTCGGCATGGTTCACAGCCGGGAATGCGCTGGTGTACAGGCCGGGCTTCAGCAACGACTTCGAGACGCCCGACTTCGCCGTGACGATCACATAGTCAGCCAGCGTGACGTGTCCGGCGATCCCAACCGCGCCGCCGATCATGCAATGACGGCCGATCGTGGTGCTGCCGGCAATGCCCGCACAGCCGGCGATCACGGTGTAAGCGCCGACCTTGCAGTTGTGGCCGATCTGCACGAGGTTGTCGATTTTCACGCACTCCTCGATGATCGTGTCGGCCATGGCGCCGCGGTCGATGGTGGTGTTCGCACCGATTTCGACGTCCGCCGCGATCGACACACCGCCGACCTGCGGAATTTTCACCCAACTGCCGGTACGCGCATCGCCTTCACCGACGAAATCCGGCGCGAAGCCAAAACCGTCCGAACCGATCACCGCGCCGGCGTGCACAATCACGCGCTCGCCGAGCTTGCAGCCGTAATACACCGCGACGTTCGGATACAGATGCGAGCCCGCACCGATTCGCGTGCCGCGGCCGATCACCACGTTGGCGTCCAGACGCACGTTTTCGCCGATCACCGCGCCCGCTTCCACCGTGACGTGCGGACCGATCACCGCGCTCGCGGCAATCTGGGCCAACGGGTCGATCGTCGCGCTCGAATGCACACCGGGCACGGTCTTGGGCGCTGCCATGTCGATGAATGTCTGCGCGACGCGCGCGAAGTAAGCGTACGGATTCGGCGTGACGATGAAGTTACGGCCTGTAAGGGAGCTGAGTTTCGAGAGGTCGTCGGCATTGATCAACACCGCGCCCGCACGGGTCGTCTCGACCTGCGACAGGTACTTCGGATTGGCGAGGAACGCCAGTTGGTCCGGGCCTGCCTGGTCGAGCGGCGCCAGACTGCCGACGCGCTGCGAACCTTCTCCGACTACTTCACCGCCGAACTGCTGGACGATGTCCTCAAGCGTAAATGCCATGCCTATCCTCTGTCTCCGATCCCATGCGAGATGGTTGCTGCACAATCAGTCCAACTTGTCAGTTCTACGACCCTGCGCTGCAACCCGGCCGGTGCCCGGCGCGCGCGTTCAGTTGCCCGATGCCGCCAGTGCCTTGAGCACCTGATCGGTAATGTCGATGCGCGGGCTCACGTACACCGCTTCCTGAACGATCAGGTCGTAATGCTGCTGCTCCGCGATCTGCTTGATCACCTTGTTGGCCCGGTCGAGCACCGCCGCCAGCTCTTCGTTACGGCGCTGGTTCAGGTCCTCGCGAAACTCGCGTTGTTTGCGCTGGAAGTCCGTATCCAACTGCGACAGATCGCGCTGCTTCTGCGCGCGATCGGCGGCCGACATCGACGCACCGTTCTTGTCGAGCGAGTCGGACATCGACTTCAGCTTCTGCGCCATATCGGCCAGGTCCTTGTCGCGCTTGGCGAACTCCGCCTCGAGCTTGACCTGTGCAGCCTTCGCGGCAGCCGATTCACGCAGGATACGGTCCGAATTCACCGCGGCGATCCTGGCTTCCTGGGCGTGCGCGACCCCCGCTACGCCGACACCCAGCGTCATTGCCAGCGCCAACGCGCAAGCCACACGTTTCGAAAACATACCGGTTCGCAAAGTCATCCTCTCGATACTGTAGTTTGGCCGGGCCCACCGCCGGAAGCCACCCGTAAAGGCCCGGGTCGCCCTCCGCCGGATCAGAATGCCGTCCCGATCTGGAACTGGAACTTCTGATACTGGTCGCCGGTGTGCTTCGTGAGCGGGAAGCCCAGGCTGAGCTTGAGCGGGCCAATCGGCGAGATCCACGCAAGACCGACACCGTAGCCGTAACGCAGGCCGTTCGCGCCGATGCTGTTACCTTCCGTACCCCAGACGTTACCGCCGTCGAGGAACGTGAAGACACGCAGCGTGCGGTCGTAGCCCGTACCCGGCAGCGGGAACGTCAACTCGATGTTACCCACCAGCAGCTTCGAGCCGCCGATCGGGTCGTTCGTCTTCGCATCGCGCGGACCCAGCGAACTCGGCTCGTAGCCCCGCACCGAACCGATACCGCCCGCGTAGTAGTTCTTGAAAATCGGATATGGCTTGCCGCCGAGACCGTTACCGTAACCGCCCTGGAAGTTGAAGCCCAGCACGAACCCGCGCGAGAACGAATAATAGTACTGCGCGTTGATGTCGGCCTTGTAGTACTGCGTGCCGCCGATCGGCGTGCCGTATTCGGCGTTCGCCTGCGTGAAGTAGCCGCGGCTCGGCACCAGTGCGCTGTCACGCGCGTCGCGCGACCAACCCACCGTGATCGGCACGTTATTCGACACACGGCCGAAGGCGGCTACGTAGTCCTTGTAGCTCTGCGGCGTGTTCGCGTCGACGTCCAGCTGGTTTTGCTCGAGGCCGGCGCCGAAATACACCGTATCGACTTCGGAGAACGGAATACCGAACTTCAGGTCACCACCGATCGTGACGATCTTGAAGCTCGAATCCGTCGAGTAGTACAGCGGCTGGTACGTACGGTAGTAGACGTCGGTAATCCGCTTGATGCCGTCGACCGTGAAATACGGGTCGACCTGCGTAACCGTCAAGGTACGGTACGTCTTGGCGGTATTCACGTTCACCGAGAGACTCGTACCCGAACCGAACACGTTGTCCTGCGACACGCCGGCCGAGAGCACCACCTTGTCCGTCGACGAGAAGCCCGCGCCCAACGTGATCGCGCCGGTCGGCTTTTCAGCCACCTTGACGTCCACATCGACCTGGTCCGGCGTGCCTTCCACCGGCACCGTGGTCACGTCCACGTCCGTGAAGTAGCCGAGACGGTTGATCCGGTCTTTCGACAGCGCGAGGCGGTTCGAATCGAACCACGAGCTTTCGAGCTGGCGCATTTCGCGGCGCACCACTTCGTCGCGAGTGCGCGTGTTGCCGACCACGTTGATGCGGCGCACGTACACACGGCGGCTCGGGTCCACTTGCAGCGTCAGGTCGACCTTGTGATGTTCCTGATCGATCTGCGGCTGCGCGTTGACAGTAGCGAACGCATAGCCGTATTCGCCGAGCTTGTCGACGATCGCCTTGGTGGTGGCTTGCAGCTTTTCAGCCGAGAAACGGTCGCCTGGTTTGATCTTGATGAGCTTGTTCAGCTCCGGCTCGCGGTCGAGCAGGTTACCAGCCAGCTTGATGCTGTTGATCGTGTACGGCTCGCCTTCGTGCAGCGTGACCGTCAGATACATGTCCTTCTTGTCCGGCGAGATCGACACCTGGGTCGAGTCGATGTTGAACTCGAGGTAGCCGCGATTCAGGTAATACGAGCGGACGTTTTCGAGGTCGCCGGTGAGCTTGTCTTTCGCGTACAGGTCGTTCTTCGTGTACCACGAGAACCAGTTCGGCGTGGACAACTGCATTTCGTCGCGCAGCGTACCCGTGCTGAACGCCTTGTTGCCGATGAAGTTGATCTGGCGGATCTTCGCGCTCGGACCTTCAGCCACCGAGAACAGCACCGACACGCGGTTGCGGTCGATCGGCGTGATCGTGGTGGTGACTTCCGCGGCATAGTAACCGCGCGTCAGGTACTGGCGCTTCAGTTCCTGCTCGGCCTTGTCGACGAGTGCCTTGTCATAGTAACGGCCTTGCGACAAACCGACCGCGCGCAGCGCCTTGGTCAGGTTTTCCTTGTCGAACTCGTGAATGCCGGCGAAGTCGATCGTGCCGATAGCCGGACGTTCCAGCACCTGGACGATGACGACACTGCCTTCCGTCGCGATCTTGACGTCATTGAAGAAGCCCGTGGCGTACAGCGCGCGAATGGCTTCGGAAGCCTTGTCGTCGCTAAAGGTGTCGCCTTGCTTGATGGGCAGGTACGCGAACACGGTACCGGGTTCGACGCGTTGCAATCCCTCGATCCGGATGTCTTGCACCACGAAGGGCGTCGTTGCGTGAGCAACCAGCCCATGCGCGGCAAACGCCGCGGCTATAACCGTCTTTGGAACAAAGCGATGAGGTTTAAACAACGTGCTTCCCCAGTGTGTATAGCTGCATCAGGTCGGGCGGTCGCCATCGTGAACGCCGCCAGACACTTTAAAAATGGATTAAACGAGCCAGATCGTTGAACAGCGCAATCGCCGACAACGCGACGATGCAGGCGAGACCCGCCCTCTGAAAAACGAGTTGCCAGCGATCGGAGACAACTTTGCCGGTTACAGCTTCAACCAAATAATATAACAGATGACCCCCGTCCAATACCGGAATTGGTAACAGGTTCAGTACGCCGAGACTAATACTGACAAGGGCCAGGAACGACAGGAATGCAGAAGGACCTAGACGTGCGCTCTTTCCTGCGTAATCGGCGATCGTCACGGGGCCGGAAAGATTCTTCAGCGAAGCCTCGCCAACGATCATCCGTCCAAACATGCGCACCGAATAAACAGCCAGATCCCACGTACGGCGCGCGCCTAGTTGCAAGCTTTCGACCGGCCCGTAACGCACGTCGATCGACGGCACCTGGGTGGCGAGTTCCGCACCGATACGGCCGATCTGCTGCCCCGTCGCGTCATCCCGCTGCGACTGCGGGACGATGCGAACGTCTTCCAGCTTGCCCGCGGCTTGCCCACCACGCTCAACCTGCAGCGTCACGGGCGTGCCGGCGTGCGATTTTACATAAGCGATGAAGGCCGTGGCATTGTCGGTAGGGATACCGTTGATCGCGCGCAGACGGTCGCCCACCCCAAGGCCTGCCTTTTGCGCCGCGCTACCCGGCTGCACCCCGGCGACGGTCAGCTTGCCACCACCCGGCTCGAAACCGAGACGCGACATAAAGTCGTCGTCGACGTCTTTCTCGGTGATACCACGCAGATCCAGCTGGAAATCCGAGGTGCCGTGCGCGTCTTTCGCGCTCAGCACGACGCGCTTGTGATCGAATGCCGCGCCCAGCAGTTTCCAGCGCAGGTCGGACCACGAACGCACTCGCTCGGATTCGCCGGCGTTTTCCGCACGCACGGCAACAATCGTTTCGCCACCGTCGAAACCGGCCAGCGCGGCCGGCGTATTCGGCGCGGGTGCCGCCACCACAGCCGCCGGCTCCGTCACGCCCGTGGCGAACACAAGGGCGAACAGCACGATGGCAAGCAGGAAATTCGCGACCGGCCCGGCGACGACAATCGCGAAGCGGCGCCACACTGACTGCCGGTTGAACGCATGCGGCAAGGCTTCAACGGGAATCGGCGCCCCGCCGGTTTCGCGCTCGTCGAGCATCTTCACGTAGCCGCCGAGCGGCAGTGCGGCAATCGTCCATTCGGTGCCCGTCTTCGGGCTCACCCATTGGAACAGCGGCTTGCCGAAGCCGATCGAGAAACGCAGCACCTTGACGCCGCACAAACGCGCCACGCTGTAATGCCCGTACTCGTGGACAACCACGAGTACGCCAATCGCGACCGCGAAGGCAAGCAGTTCGATCAGCAGGTTCATAGGCGCCTCACTGGACGGCGCGTTCCGTGCGACGGGCGCTGACCGGCAGGCGCGCGATGAAGTCGGCAGCGGCGCGGCGCGCGGCCGCATCCGCTTCGATCACGTCTTCCAGCGCGTGCGCGCTGCGGTTCGGCAACGCGTTGAGTACGGCGTCGACTACCTGAGCGATCGTCATGAAACCGATCTGGCGCGACAGGAACGCTTCAACAGCGACTTCGTTCGCGGCATTGAGCGCCGCGCTCGCGAGGCCTCCCTCGGCCAGCGCTTTCACCGCGAGCGCGAGACACGGGAAGCGCGTGTAATCCGGTTTTTCGAACGACAGCGATGCGACCTGCAGCAGATCCAGTTGCGCCACGCCCGAATCGACGCGGTCCGGAAATGCCAGCGCATGCGCGATCGGCGTGCGCATGTCGGGATTGCCCAGTTGTGCGAGCACCGAGCCGTCGGCGTATGACACCATCGAATGGATCACGCTTTGCGGGTGAATCAGCACTTCGATGCGCTCGCCCGGCAGATCGAAGAGCCAGTGCGCCTCGATCACTTCAAGGCCTTTGTTCATCATCGTGGCCGAGTCGACCGAAATCTTGCGGCCCATGACCCAGTTCGGATGCTTGCATGCTTCGTCCGGCGTGACGTCGACCAGCGTGGCCGGTTCGCGCGTGCGGAACGGGCCGCCTGACGCGGTCAGGATGATCTTCGACACGCCGCCATGCTGTGCGGCTTCGCGCGGCAGACACTGGAAAATCGCGTTGTGTTCGCTGTCGACCGGCAGCAGCACGGCGCCGTTGTCACGCACCGCGTCCATGAAGATCGCGCCGGACATCACCAGCGCTTCCTTGTTGGCGAGCAGGATACGCTTGCCGGCACGCGCGGCAGCGAGGCTCGGCGCGAGGCCTGCCGCGCCGACAATCGCCGCTACGACCGTATCGCAGCCGTCACTCTTCGACACGTCGACGAGCGCTTGCGGCCCATACGTGACTTCGGTCTTGCAGCCGGCTTCGCGCAACTTCGCCGCGACCTGCGCAGCGGTATCGGCATCGCCGACTACCGCGACTTCAGGCTGAAAGCGCAGGCATTGCTCGACGAGCTTGTCGCCGTTGCGATGCGCCGTGAGCGCGTACACCGAAAAGCGCTCGGGATGACGCGCGACGACGTCGAGCGTGCTGTCTCCAATCGAGCCCGTGGAACCGAGCAATGTCAGACGTTTTTGCATATCTCTTTCTCTAGCCGAGCAGCAGCATGGCAAGCGGCAGCACCGGCAACAATGCGTCGATGCGGTCGAGTACGCCACCGTGCCCAGGCAACAGGCCGCTTGAATCTTTCACTCCGGCCTGGCGTTTCATCATGGATTCGAACAGGTCGCCCACCACGCTGAATACCACCAGCAGGGTCAGGGCGAGCAGCGTACGTACGGCGCCCCATTGCGCCAGCAGCGCAGAATACAGGGTCGGCTCGAACGCGTGCAAAAAGACCGCCGCCGCCGCGACGATCATCACCACCAGCCAGCCGCCGATCGCGCCTTCCCAAGTCTTACCCGGGCTGATGGCAGGCGCCAGCTTGTGCTTTCCGAAAGCTTTTCCAGAGAAGTATGCGCCGATATCGGCCAGCCATACCAATAGGAGCAGCGACAGCACGAAGGCCACGCCCTGCATGCGCGCGGCGACGAGAGCATGCCAGCACGCGACGAATACCACAATGCCGGCAAGAAAGAGAAACGCGCGCCAGGCGCCTTGCGCGAGAGTCGGCTTGCGCAGGAGCACATACGGCCCCGCGATCACCCAGAAAATGGCGGCCGCCTGAAAGAGCGGCCGGGGCTCCTCGACGCCGGTGCCGAGCCGCGTGCTCGCGACCAGCGCCACCGCAGCAACCAGCGCGTAAATGACCGGGCCCGCGCCGCCGAGCTTCAGCAGACGCGCCCACTCCCACGCGGCGAACACGACGACGAAGGCGATCAGCGCGCCGAACGCGCCCACCGGCGCGAACAGCGTGACCGGCAGGAAGATCGCCAGCAGGATGATCGCCGTGATGACACGGGTTTTTAGCATGGAAGCGAATCGACGTTCTGCGATTGCGGCTCGAGTTGAGCACTGGTGCGGCCGAAGCGTCGCTCACGCTCCGCGTAGGATGCGATGGCGTGGCCGAGCGCGTCGGCGTCGAAATCCGGCCAGAACGTGTCGGTGAAGTAGAACTCGGTGTAAGCGAGTTGCCACAGCAGGAAGTTGCTGACGCGGCGCTCGCCGCCGGTGCGGATAAAGAGGTCCGGCTCCGGCGCATAGGCCATCGACAGGTGTTCGGCGAACGAATCCTCGTTCACCTCGACCGCCTTGCCCGCCAGCGCCGATTGTTCGGCGAGCTTGCGGGTGGCCTGCATGATGTCCCAGCGGCCGCCGTAGTTGGCGGCAATGGTGAGCGTGAGGCGGGTATTGCGCGCGGTTTTGGTTTCCGCGCGCCGGATCAGGTCGCGGATGCGCGTATCGAATCGGGACAGATCGCCAACCACGCGCAGACGGATGCCGTTTGCGTGCAGCTTGCCGATCTCGCGCTCCAGCGCGGTGACGAACAGGCGCATCAGGAACGACACTTCGTCGTTCGGGCGGCGCCAGTTTTCCGAACTGAAGGCAAACAGCGTCAGGTATTCGACGCCCTGCCGGGCGCAGGCCTCGACGGCCGCACGCACTGCGTCGACGCCGCGCGTATGGCCGGCCACGCGCGGCAGACGGCGCTGGGTCGCCCAACGGCCGTTGCCGTCCATGATGATCGCGATATGTCGCGGCACCGCGGCGACATCAGGCACGCGCACGGTTGAGCTGGTATAGGTCATGGCCGTCGGGACAGTGACTGCAAAAAAAGAAGTGGAGATCTTAAAGGTGCTGAGCCAACCGGCCTCAGACCGTCATGATCTCGGCTTCTTTGGTCACTACAAGCTTGTCGATTTCCGTGACGAACTTGTCCGTCAGTTTCTGAACGTCGTCACCTGCACGGCGCTCGTCATCTTCAGAAATTTCTTTGTCTTTCACAAGCTTCTTCAGTTGCTCGTTTGCATCACGGCGCAGGTTACGAACAGCGACCTTGGCCGTTTCCGCCTCGCTCTTGACCACTTTGGTCAGTTCGCGGCGGCGTTCTTCGGTCAGCGCGGGCATCGGCACGCGGATCACGTCACCTTGCGTCGCCGGGTTCAGACCGAGGTCCGACTCGCGGATCGCCTTTTCGACGACCTGGACCATCTTCTTTTCCCACGGCTGCACGCCGATCGTGCGTGCGTCGATCAGCGTCAGATTCGCGACCTGCGAAATCGGCACCGGCGAACCGTAGTAATCGCACTGGATGTGATCGAGCAGGCCCGTGTGTGCACGGCCCGTGCGGATCTTCGACAAGTCGTTCTTGAACGCGTCGATGGAACGCTGCATCTTTTGTTCAGCGCCCTTCCTGATATCAGCCACAGACATTTTTAAACCTCCGAACCTTCAAAACGGTGCGAGCCGGCCAGCGCGCGCACTATGCGGCGGCCTGGGCTCGCGTTAAAGCCCACGTTATGTGAACGAGAGTTTACACGTGGACGAGGGTGCCCTCGTCCTCGCCTAATACGATGCGCTTGAGCGCACCCGGCTTGACGATCGAAAACACCCGGATCGGCAGCTTCTGATCGCGGCACAGCGCGAATGCCGTGGCGTCCATCACCTGCAGATTGCGGCCGATGGCTTCGTCGAAGCTGATCGTGGTGTAACGGGTCGCGCTCGGGTCTTTCTTGGGGTCGGCCGAATAAACGCCGTCCACCTTGGTGGCTTTCAACACGACTTCCGCGCCGATTTCCGAACCGCGCAGCGCGGCGGCCGTATCGGTCGTGAAGAACGGATTGCCCGTGCCGGCCGCGAAAATCACGACTTTGCCTTCTTCGAGCTGGCGAATCGCACGCGGACGGATGTAAGGCTCGACCACCTGGTCCATGCGCAGCGCGGATTGCACGCGCGCTTCGATACCGGCGTGGCGCATTGCGTCCTGCAGCGCCAGCGCGTTCATCATGGTGGCCAGCATGCCCATGTAGTCGGCCGTGGCGCGATCCATACCGGCCGCGCCGCCCGCGACGCCGCGGAAAATATTACCGCCGCCGATCACCACGGCCAACTGCGTTCCGAGACGGACCACTTCGGCCACGTCCGCTACCATTCGTTCGATGGTCGCGCGATTGATGCCGAAGGCATCGTCGCCCATCAGAGCTTCACCGGAGAGTTTGAGCAGGACGCGTTTATAGGCAGTGGGCATAGAGGTATCCAGATCGCGCAGAACAGGGCAACAACAAGGGACTAATGTAGGGGTGAAATGCTGATTCGGGCAAGCGCCGCCAAATTGACGAACCCTGGGGTCCGCCAGCGGCGTGCGCCACGAGGGTCACCCGCGCGCAGCCTTGCGGCGCCGCCGACCGCGGCAAAGTCTTGCTCCGCCGCGGGTCCAACGGTACTAACTGAAGCTTAAGCGATACTTATTGTTGCTTTGCAGCAGCGACTTGAGCGGCCACTTCGGCTGCGAAGTCGTCCTGCTTCTTCTCGATGCCTTCGCCGACCACGAACAGCGCGAACTTCTGCACGCTTGCGTTGCCAGCCTTCAGCATCTGTTCGATCGTCTGCTTGTCGTTCTTAACGAACGTCTGGTTCAGCAGCGACACTTCCTTCAGGTACTTCTGCACGCTGCCGTCGACCATCTTGGCGACGATTTCAGCCGGCTTGCCCGATTCAGCAGCCTTCTGCTCAGCAATGCTACGTTCCTTCGCGATCAGATCCGCCGGGACGTCGTCCGACGACAGCGAGACCGGCTTCATGGCGGCGATGTGCATTGCCACGTCCTTGCCGACCTGCTCGTCCGCGCCGGTGTACTCGACCAGCACGCCGATACGCGTGCCGTGCAGGTATGCTGCCAGCTTGTTCGAGGTTTCGAAACGCACGAAACGGCGGATCGACAGGTTTTCACCGATCTTGCCGACCAGCGCGAGGCGCACTGCGTCGACCGTCGAGCCGTCCAGCGGCAGTGCCGACAGGGCAGCGACGTCAGCCGGGTTTTGCGTAGCGACCAGTTCAGCGACCGTCTTCGAGAATGCCAGGAAGTCGTCGTTCTTCGAGACGAAGTCGGTTTCGCAGTTCAGTTCGACCAGCGAACCAGCGTTGCCGCCGATGAACGATGCGACCACGCCTTCAGCCGTCACGCGCGACGCTGCCTTGCTGGCCTTGTTGCCCAGCTTCACGCGCAGCAGCTCTTCAGCGCGCGCCATGTCGCCTTCGGCTTCCGTCAGCGCCTTCTTGCATTCCATCATCGGCGCGTCGGTCTTTGCGCGCAGTTCTGCAACCATGCTTGCGGTAATTGCCGCCATCATTTGCTCCTTGAGTTCCGTCTGTCACACGCCGCCCGGACTTCGATACCGGCGGCAAGAATTCGTTTCAACATCGCACGTATTTTCTACGGACTATGTTTCAGGCACTGCTCACAGCGCACCACTACTTTGTCGCGGCTTAAAAAAAGGGGGCCTGTAGAAAGCCCCCTTTTTTGCCGGACACGGGGCAGCTTTACGCTTCCGGGTTGACCTCGACGAACTCGTCGCCGTCACCACCGCGAGCAGCTTGCACCACTTCGTTAACCGCGTTAGCACGGCCTTCGACGATTGCGTCAGCCACGCCAGCCGTGTACAGAGCGACAGCCTTCGAAGCGTCGTCGTTACCCGGGATCACGTAGTCGATGCCTTCCGGCGAGTGGTTCGTATCGACCACGGCGATGACCGGAATGCCGAGCTTGTTAGCTTCGGTCACGGCAATCTTGTGGTAGCCGACGTCGACCACGAAGATCGCGTCCGGAATGCCGCCCATGTCTTTCACGCCGCCGATCGACTTTTGCAGCTTGGCCATTTCGCGTTCGAACAGGAGCGCTTCCTTCTTGCTCATGCGTTCGGTTTCGCCAGCTTCCAGCGATGCTTCCATGTCCTTCAGGCGCTTGATCGAGACCTTCAGCGTCTTGAAGTTGGTCAGCATGCCGCCGAGCCAGCGTGCGTTGACGTAAGGCATGCCAGCGCGTTGCGCTTCTTCAGCGATCGTGTCGCGCGATTGACGCTTCGTGCCGACGAACAGGATCGTGCCGCGATTCGCTGCCAGTTGACGCGCGTACTTCAGCGCGTCGTTGTACATCGGCAGCGTCTTTTCGAGGTTGATGATGTGAATCTTGTTGCGATGGCCGAAAATGAAGGGGGCCATCTTCGGGTTCCAGAAGCGCGTTTGGTGACCGAAGTGGACACCGGCTTCCAGCATTTGACGCATGGTAACTGCCATGAAAATCTCCGCGAGGGTTGGGTCTTAAGCCGGCTGCCGTATCTGCCGCGCTGCCTTTTTTGGCTGAACGCGACGGACACCCTGGGTGCGCCGGCTTGCGAGTCTGCTGCCTTGGTACTGCCTGACCTGTAGCGCAGGCAACTATCGCTACGAGGCGCCTTTCCTGCCAGTTTGCGCTCATCAGACTCATCAGAGTGACTAATAGAGCAACAAAATAAGACAGAGATCGACTTAGCCAAAGATTATAGCACGTGACTATCGGCCGACTCAACCTGCGCGGTAGCTCCCGTTTGCCGCAGGCGGGTTGCACCTGCGCGCCCACCCCCTTATTGCAAAACCGTGGCAAAACCCTGCGGCAGCGGGAATATGGTGCGATAATCTTGCAATAAATCGCATTTCAGGCCCGACTCATGGCTATTACGCTCAAAAACGAACACGATATCGCGCAGATGCGCGTCGCCTGCAAGCTCGCTAGCGAAGTGCTCGACTACATCACGCCGTTCGTCACGGCGGGCATCACGACCGGCGAACTCGACCGGCTGTGTCACGAATACATGCTCCAGGTGCAAGGCACGGTTCCAGCGCCGCTGAATTATCAGCCGCCCGGCTATCCGCCTTACCCGAAAGCCACCTGCATTTCCGTGAACGACGTGATCTGTCACGGTATTCCGGGCGACAAGACGCTGAAAAACGGCGACGCACTGAATATCGACGTCACGGTGATCAAGGAAGGCTATTTCGGCGACACCAGCCGGATGTTCATCGTCGGCGAAGGCTCGATCATGGCCAAGCGCCTCGTGCAGACCACCTTCGAATGCATGTGGCTCGGCATCGATCAGGTGCGCCCGGGCGCCCATCTCGGCGACATCGGCTACGCCATCCAGAAGCATGCTGAAGGGCAAGGCTACAGCGTGGTGCGCGAATATTGCGGCCACGGCATCGGCACGGTGTTTCACGAGGACCCGCAGATTTTGCACTACGGCCGTCCCGGCACCGGGCTCGAGCTGCAGACCGGCATGATCTTTACGATCGAACCGATGATCAACGCCGGTCGGCGCGACATCCGCACCATGCCGGATCAGTGGACCGTCAAAACCAAGGACCGCAGCCTGTCGGCACAGTGGGAACACACCGTGCTCGTCACCGAAACCGGTTACGACGTGCTGACTGTCTCGGCCGGCACGCCCGCGCGTCCGCCGGTTGTCGCGGCCACGGCCTGAACGACTTCCGCCCCCACCCGCCCGCCTGCCAATGAGTAGTGTTCCAGCCGTCGCCCAATCCCATGCCACGTCGCTCAAGGCGGACTACAAAGTGGCCAAAGCCCAGTTGCTGGAACGCTTCAAGACCGCCTCCAACGTCGACTCGCTGATGGCCGCGCTGGCGCGCGCCACGGACGAGTCGCTGCGCGCCGCCTGGAATACCTGTGAGCTGCCGCCCGAGCTGGCGCTGCTCGCGGTCGGCGGCTACGGGCGGGGCGAACTCGCGCCGCACTCCGACATCGACATTCTGGTCCTGCTGCCCGACGCGCCGATCGCGCATCTCGAAGCGCGCATCGAACGTTTTATCAGCCTCGCGTGGGATTTGGGGCTCGAACTCGGCAGCAGCGTGCGCAGCGTGGTGCAGTGTGTCGAAGAAGCCGCCAACGACGTCACCGTGCGCACCTCGCTGCTCGAAGCGCGGCGCATTACGGGCAGCACCCTGCTCTTCGACGACTTTGCGAAGCGCTACCGCGAAACGCTCGACCCGCGCGCGTTCTTCCAGGCCAAAGTACTGGAAATGCGCCAGCGGCACGCCAAGTTTCAGGACACGCCGTATGCGCTCGAGCCGAACATCAAGGAAAGCCCGGGCGGCCTGCGCGATCTGCAACTGATTCTGTGGATTACCCAGGCGGCCGGCTTCGGCAGCAGTTGGCGCGAGCTCGAAGCACGCGGCCTGATCACCGAGCGCGAAGCGCGCGAACTGCGCCGCAACGAAGGCTTCCTGAAAACGCTGCGTGCCCGCTTGCATGTGATCGCCGGCCGCCGCCAGGACATTCTGGTGTTCGACCTGCAAACGCCGGTGGCCGAAAGCTTCGGCTATAAACCGACGGCCACGAAGCGCGCCAGCGAACAACTGATGCGCCGCTATTACTGGTCCGCCAAAGCCGTCACGCAGCTCGCCACCATCCTGATCCAGAACATCGAAGCGCAGCTCTTCCCGAACACAAGCGGCATCACGCGCGTGCTGTCGGACCGTTTCGTCGAGAAGCAGGGCATGCTGGAGATCGCCAGCGATGACGTCTTCCAGCGCGAGCCGAACGCGATCCTCGAAGCTTTTCTGCTCTACGAACAGACGCCGGGCGTGAAGGGTTTGTCGGCGCGCACGCTGCGCGCGATCTACAACGCCCGCGACGTGATGGATCAGCATTGGCGGCGCGATCCGGAAAACGGGCGCCTGTTCATGGACATCCTGAAGCAGCCTGCCGGCATCACGCACGCGCTGCGGCTGATGAACCAGACCAGCGTGCTCGGGCGCTATCTGTTGAACTTCCGGCGCATCGTCGGGCAGATGCAGCACGACCTGTATCACGTCTACACGGTCGATCAGCACATCCTCATGGTGTTGCGTAATCTGCGCCGCTTCGCGGTCGCCGAGCACGCGCACGAATATCCGTTCTGCAGCCAGTTGATCGCCAATTTCGACCGGCCGTGGGTGTTGTACGTGGCGGCGCTGTTTCACGACATCGCCAAGGGCCGCGGCGGCGACCATTCCACGCTCGGCATGGCCGACGCGCGGCGCTTCTGCCGTAACCATGGCATCGAGGGCGAGGACGGCGAACTGGTCGTCTGGCTGGTTCAGCAGCATCTGACCATGAGCCAGGTCGCGCAGAAGCAGGATACGAGCGACCCCGAAGTCATCAAGCGCTTTGCCGAACTGGTCGGCAACGAGCGCCGGCTCACCGCGCTTTACCTGCTGACCGTGGCCGACATTCGCGGCACCAGCCCGAAAGTCTGGAACACGTGGAAAGGCAAGCTGCTCGAGGACCTCTACCGCGCAACGTTGGCGGTGCTCGGCGGCGCACGGCCTGACGCGCATTCGGAACTGAAATCGCGCCAGGAAGAGGCGCTTGCGCTGCTGCGCCTCGAAACCGTGCCGGAAGGCGCGCAAAAGGCGCTGTGGGACAAGCTGGACATCGGCTACTTCCTGCGCCACGACGCCGCGGATATCGCGTGGCAGACCCGTGTGCTGTACCGGCACGTCGAAACCGCGACCCCGATCGTGCGGGCGCGTCCTTCACCGATTGGCGAAGCGCTTCAGGTGCTGGTGTATGTGAAAGACCAGCCCGATCTGTTCGCCGGCATTTGCGCGTATTTCGACCGCAATGGCTTGTCGGTGCTCGATGCGCGGGTCAGCACGACCCGCCACGGGTACGCGCTCGATAATTTCCTCGTCGCGCATACCGAAGAAGACGTGCATTATCGCGATATTGCCAATCTGGTCGAACAGGAACTGACCGCACGCCTGACCGGTGACGGCACCCTGCTTCCGGGACCGTCGAAAGGCCGTTTGTCACGGCTGTCGCGGACCTTCCCTGTTACGCCGCGCGTCGATCTTCGGGCCGACGAGCGCGGCCAATATTACATCCTGTCCGTGTCTGCGAACGACCGGCCAGGCCTTCTTTATTCAATCGCGCGCGTGCTGGCCGAGCACCGGGTCGGCGTTGCGTCGGCGCGGATCAATACGCTCGGCGAACGTGTCGAAGACGTGTTCCTGCTGGATGGACACGGTCTGTCGGACAACCGCCTGCAAATTCAGGTCGAGACCGAACTGCTGCGCGCGATTGCAGTGTGAGATTTCATGCGAGTCAAATTAACAGCCAAGCACCCGCGGCCGGCTTCGTCCGAACGCGCCCCTGTCCGTACCGGAAGCAATTCGGCGCGTAAGCCGACGCGCCCGACCGGGCCAAGGCCGTCTACGCCGACGGCCGGGTTTAACGGGGCGCGGGGTGAAGGCGCTGGCGCAGCGGGTGGTGGCAAGCGGCCGGCGGGTGCGGGCAAGCCGGCAGGCGCCGGGGCGCGTGCGCCACGGGCTGAAGGATCGTTTTCCCGCGAGCGGGATGCTGGCGCTGCGCGCCGGGCGCCGTCGGATCGGCCGCCGCGGCGTGAAGGGGCCGGTGGTGCGCCACGTCGCTTCGAAGGCAGCAGTGATCGCGCTCCGCGTCGGGACGATGGTGAACGTGCGCCACGTCGGTTTGAAGGTGGTGGCGATCGTAGCGAACGTGCTCCGCGCCGCGCTGACGGCGAACGTAGTCAAGGCGCTCCACGCCGATTTGAAGGCGGCGGCGATCGTGCGCCGCGTCGGGACGAGGGCGTTCGTGCGCCCCGTAAGTTTGAAGGTGGCGCTGATCGCAGCGAACGCGCTCCGCGCCGCGCTGACGGTGAACGCCCTCAAGGCGCTCCGCGCCGGTTTGAGGGCGGCGGCGATCGTGCGCCACGTCGGGACGAGGGCGCTCGTGCCCCCCGTAAGTTTGAAGGTGGCGCTGATCGCAGCGAACGCGCACCGCGCCGTGCTGACGGCGAACGTAGCCAAAGCGCTCCGCGTCGATTTGAGGGCAACGACCGTCCGCCGCGTCGGGACGATAGTGAGCGTGCACCTCGCAAGTTTGAAGGCGGTGGTGATCGCAGTGAACGTGCTCCGCGTCGCGCTGACGGTGAACGCAGCCAAGGCGCCCCGCGCCGGTTTGAAGGTACTGGCGATCGCGGCGAACGTGCACCCCGCCGCTTCGAAGGCAGCACAGATCGCAGCGAACGCGCACCACGCAGCTTCGAAGGCAACGGCGCCCCGCGCCGTGACGACGGCGAACGCCGCTCGTTCAGTGGTCCGCGCCCGGGTGCAGGCCGCCCATCGGAAGGTGGACCGCGTGGCGAGCGTCCGGGACGTGACGCCTCGGATCGGCCCCGCTTCGGCAGCGACCGTGGCGCCCCTCAGGAGCGCCGCAGCGACAGCGCAGCACCGCGCCGTTTTGAAGGCGAACGTGGCGCCTCCGAGCGTGGCGAGCGCACTTTCGCGAAGCCCGTCAAAAGCGGCTACGGTGACCGCACGGACCGTCCGGCGCGCGCACCGCGCGACGACCGCGGCGAACGCGCCCCAGCCAAACGTGAATTCGGCGATCGTCCGCCGCGTGCCGGCGAACGTAACGAACGTAGTGACCGGGGCGAACGCCCTGCCCGCAGCTTCGACAAGGCGCTGCCGGCTGCCGGCCGCCGCTTTGGCGACGACAACCGCCCCGCCCGTGCCGACAAGCCGCGTGGCCCGGCGCCCGCAGCCAGAGCCGAACGCGACAATGACGCCGATGTCGCTCCGCGCACGCCGCGCCGCGATTACGAAGACGCACCGGGCACGCTGCGCCTGTCCAAGCTGATGTCGGAACTCGGCCTGTGCTCACGCCGCGAAGCCGACGAGTGGATCGAAAAAGGCTGGGTGCTGGTCGACGGCGAGCGGATCGACACGCTCGGCACCAAGGTTCGTCCGGACCAGCGCATCGAGATCGACCCCGCCGCCGAAGCGGCGCAAGCGAGCCAGGTGACAGTCCTGATCCACAAGCCCGTGGGCCTCGTATCGGGCCAGGCGGAAGACGGCTATCAACCGGCGATCACGCTGGTTACGCCGGAAAATCGCTGGGAAGGCGACAGTTCGGACATCCGCTTCTCGGTCTCGCATCTGCGCCAACTCGCGCCGGCCGGGCGCCTCGACATCGACTCGACGGGCTTGCTGGTGCTGACGCAGGACGGCCGCATTGCCAAGCAGCTGATTGGCGGCCATTCGGAGATCGACAAGGAGTATCTGGTGCGCGTGGCGTTCGGCGAGCACACCACCGACGTCGAAAACCACTTCCCGCCGGAAAGCCTTGCGCTCTTATGCCACGGCCTCTCGCTCGACGACGTGCCACTGAAACCCGCACAGGTCAATTGGCAAAACGGCGAGCAACTGCGTTTCGTACTGCGCGAAGGCAAGAAACGCCAGATCCGCCGGATGTGTGAACTGGTCGGCCTCGAAGTGATCGGCCTGAAGCGTGTACGGATGGGTCAAGTGATGCTGGGCGCACTGCCGCCGGGTCAATGGCGCTATCTGTCGGCGGACGAGTCGTTCTGATGCCGGGAGCTTGACGCTTAAATAGCTAGAGACTCAGGGTGCCCGCGCACCGTGACGCTCGCCCAACAAAAAGCCCACGTAAAAACGTGGGCTTTTTTTATGCCGGCGGCGCAGCCGTCAATTCGTCCGCCGCAGGCCAGAATACAGCGACGTCAGTCGTCGCTATTCGGGTCCATATCCGGAAACAGGACTTCCGTGAAGCCGAACTTCGCGAAATCGTTGATCCGCATGGGGTACAGCTTGCCGATCAGATGATCGCACTCATGCTGCACGACACGCGCGTGAAAGCCCTCGGCGACGCGGTCGATCGGCTTGCCGTATTGGTCGAAGCCGTGATACTTGATCATCGAAAACCGGCTCACCGCGCCGCGCAGGCCCGGCACCGACAGGCAGCCTTCCCAGCCCTCTTCCATATCCAGCGACACCGGCGTGATGGTCGGGTTGATCAGCACCGTCTCCGGCACCGGCGGCGCATCCGGATAGCGTTCGTTGTGCCCGAAGCCGAAGATCACCACCTGCAGGTTGACGCCGACCTGCGGCGCGGCGAGCCCCGCGCCGTTCGCGTCGTGCATGGTCTCGAACATGTCCTTGATGAGCTCATGCAGTTCGGGGGTGTCGAAGTGATCGACCGGATCGGCAATTTGCAAAAGGCGCGGATCGCCCATCTTGAGAATTTCGCGGATCATAACTGCCCCTCCAGGAGCTTACGCATACCATCTTCGTCGAGTACGGGGACGCCGAGTTCCTCGGCCTTCGCCAACTTGCTGCCCGCTTCGGCTCCGGCCACCACGTAGTCCGTTTTCTTCGACACCGATCCGGCCACTTTCGCGCCAGCCGCTTCGAGCATTTCTTTCGCCTCTTCGCGGGCGAGCGTCGGCAAGGTGCCGGTCAGGACGACCGTCTTGCCGGTCAGCGCGCCTTGCGGCGCCTTCGGCGCGGGCGGTCCTTCCGGCCAGGTGACCTTCCCTGGAGCCCGTAATTGCTCGATCACCGTGTGGTTGTGCTCTTCGGCGAAAAACTGATGAATCGACTCGGCCACCACAGGACCCACGTCGTTCACTTCCAGCAATTCTTCGACCGAGGCATCCATGATCGGATTCAGCGAGCCGAAATGCTTGGCCAGATCTTTCGCCGTCGATTCGCCCACATGCCGGATACCGAGCGCGTAAATGAAGCGCGCCAGCGTGGTGTGCTTGGCCTTTTCAAGCGAGTCGAGCAAATTCTGAGCGGACTTTTCGGCAAAGCGGTCGAGTTCAGCGAGCGTCGCAAAGCCGACGTTGAACAGATCGGCTGGCGTGCGCACCAAGTTCTGCTCGACGAGCTGATCAATGATCTTTTCGCCGAGCCCGTCGATATCCAGCGCTCGCCGCTGCGCGAAGTGCCACAGCGCCTGCTTGCGCTGCGCCGGGCAGAACAGGCCACCCGTGCAGCGCGCAATCGCCTCGTCCGGCAGCCGTTCGATGCTCGAGCCGCACACCGGACACTGCGTGGGCATGACGAACTCGCGGGCGTCGTCCGGGCGGCGGTCGAGCAGCGCGCTCACCACTTCGGGAATCACGTCGCCGGCGCGCCGCACGATCACCGTGTCGCCGATGCGGATATCCTTGCGGCGCACTTCGTCTTCGTTATGCAACGTTGCGTTCGTGACCGTCGCGCCGCCGACGAACACCGGTTCCAGCCGCGCAACCGGCGTAATCGCGCCGGTGCGGCCGACCTGCACGTCGATCGCAACGAGCTTGGTCAGCGCTTCCTGCGCGGGGAATTTGTGCGCGAGAGCAAAACGCGGCGCGCGCGAGACAAAGCCGAGCGCGTCCTGCTCATCGCGCCGGTTGACCTTGTAGACGACGCCGTCGATATCGTAAGGCAGCGTATCGCGCTTCTCGCCCACCGCGTGAAAGAACCCCAGCAAGCCTTCGGCGCCCTGCACCACCGCGCGCTCGCCATTCACCGGCAAGCCGAGTTCCTTGTACCAGTCGAGCAGTTCGCTATGCGTAGCCGGCATTTCGATACCTTCGACCACACCGATTCCATAAGCGAAGAACGACAGCGGCCGCTGCGCAGTGATTTTCGAGTCGAGCTGCCGCAAACTGCCCGCGGCAGCGTTACGCGGATTAGCGAATTCCTTCTGCTCAGCAGCCCGCTGGCGTTCGTTCAGGCGTTCAAAATCGCGCTTGAACATGAGCACTTCGCCGCGAACGTCGAGCACATTCGGCACGCGTTTGCCCTTGAGCTTGAGCGGAATGGATCGGATCGTGCGGACGTTTTCGGTAACGTTCTCGCCAGTGGCGCCGTCGCCGCGCGTGGACGCCTGGACGAAGGCGCCGTCGACGTAACGCAACGAGATGGCAAGGCCATCGAACTTCAGTTCAGCGGCGTAATCCACCGGCACCGGCGGTTCGCTCGCGTTCTTGCCGAGCGCGTCGCCGACGCGCTTGTCGAACGCAACGATGTCTTCGTCGGCAAAACCATTGTTCAGCGAAAGCATGGGCTGATCGTGCACAACCGGCTCGAAGCCGCTCGACGCCTCGCCGCCCACACGCTGGGTGGGCGAATCCGGCACCACCAGGTCCGGGTGCTCCGTCTCGATTCGCTCCAGCTCCTTGAAGAGCTTGTCGTACTCCGCGTCCGGCAAGTCCGGCTGATCGAGTACGTAGTACGCGTAATTGGCGCGTTCGAGTTCCGCGCGCAGCCACGCGGCCCGCTCTGCCGGAGCGCTGGTTGCAGGGTTTGAGACGGAGGTTCGGGCCATGCTGTCGGAAGGTTCTTCAGTGAAATTCAGACATTGGATTATCGCAGGAAGCGTGCCCCTTTACATCGGCCGAATGGCCAGTTTCGTGCGTTCGTTATTCCGCCCCAAACGCCAACGGCCGCACAGTGTGCGGCCGTCGAATACTGCGCAATTGCGAAGCCGTTACTGGCTGAACAGACGCCGCGTGGCCGGCGAACCAGCCGGAATACCCGCCTGCTCGAGCTTCGCGTAAAGCGTCATCAACTGCTTTTCGATCGCCAGCAGCGCGGTTTCCGGCAGCGGACGGCGCCCATCGTCGACCACCCGTCCACCGATACGCTCAGCCAACGATTTCGCGTAGTCGCACATCAGGCGGAACGGCAGGATGTCTTCGTCCGCGACCGGCACGTCGAGCACCAGCGTGATCATCTGGCCGCCCTTGTAAGTCAGGTCGTCGCGTAGGAAATTGGTGTCGCCGAATTGCAGCATGAAGACCGGGCTCTGCTTCGCGTCGAGCTTGACGAAGCGCGTGCCGTCGCGCGAGAGGAGCAAGCCGTCCTGCGACGCGACGGCCTGGACATAATTGGCCGACCACGGCGCCCCATCGGAGAGCACGTTGATCGACAGTTGCGCATCGCACTGCGCGGCGAAGCCGTCGAGCTCTCGCGCCATCGCGACCGTTTCGAGCATGTCGGGAAATTCCGGCGACGCGTCGAGCGCGTCGGCAAACTGCTGCACGCCGGTCACGAACTCGGAGAACTCCAGTTCGTTGAGCGCGCCACTCCGATTGGCCAGTTGCGCGGCCGCGCGGAGCTCTTCATAGCGCGCGCCGTTTTGCAGCAATTCCCACGCGCCGCCTTCGAGCTTGCCTTCGATATGCACCGGCTTGCTGCCGGCGCGGCGCAGACGCTGCGCGAGCGGAATCACCTTGTCGCCGGCCACCGGGCCGTTCAAACGAATCGGCACGATGCAGTCGATGCGGCGATCGACGATAGCCGGCGGCGCCGACGAAATCGTCGTGGCAGCGGGCAGGATCGGCTCATCGGCCGTCGCGGCATGGCCGCTTTCGGCTTCCGCAATGCCTTCTGCTTCCGGATAGCCATTCGGCGTCGTCGTCTCGGCCTGAATATCGGCCGGCGTATCGAGCGGCGCGGCGGTCGCGCCAAAAGTCGGTTCGACGCGCGCCGCCGAGGTTTCCGCCGCCTGCTCCGAACCCACTACCGGCTCGCGCCGCGTGGTCGGCCGGGCCGGTTCGATAAACGGGCTCTGCTCCTCCTGATCGTCCCGCGCATAACTTTCAGCGGTATCGGCCGGCATAGGACGCGGCATCTTGCGGCGCACCTTCGCGCCTTGCCATGCGTTGTACACGACCACGCCCCCGACCACCACGGCACCCGCGCCGATCAAACCGAGTGTCAACTCGTCCATGCATGCTCCATCAGCAATTCTTCTGTCTGCGCGGCTTTGCGCCCGCCCCACGTGTCGCGCGGCCGATGGCCGCTGCGCTGAATGCGGGCGCCCGCGATGATCAACCTAAACGAAAACTTAAACGATATTCTGGGCGAAACCCGCCGCCGTTTCCATGTCGACCGCGACGATCCGCGATACGCCCTGCTCCTGCATGGTCACGCCGATCAGTTGCTGCGCCATTTCCATCGCGATCTTGTTGTGCGAAATGAACAGGAACTGCGTTTTGTCCGACATCGCGCGCACGAGGTTCGCGAAACGTTCCGTGTTGGCGTCGTCGAGGGGCGCGTCCACCTCGTCGAGCAGACAGAACGGCGCGGGATTCAACTGGAACATCGCGAACACCAGTGCGGTGGCGGTCAAGGCCTTCTCGCCGCCCGACAGCAGGTGAATCGTCGAATTCTTCTTGCCCGGCGGCTGCGCCATCACCTGCACGCCGGCGTCGAGAATCTCGTCGCCGGTCATGATCAGCTTGGCCTGGCCACCGCCGAAGAGACGCGGGAACAGCTCGCCGAAATGACGGTTCACTTCGTCGAAGGTGCCTTGCAGCAGCGTGCGCGTTTCGCCGTCGATCTTGCGGATCGCGTCTTCCAGCGTTTCGATCGCGTTGTTCAGGTCGGCCGACTGCGAATCGAGGAACGTCTTGCGCTCGGTCGCCGCCTTCAGTTCGTCCAACGCGGCCATATTGACCGGACCGAGCGCGGTGATCGCGTTGTTGATCCGCGTGACTTCGCCTTGCAGGTAGGACGGCTTCATGTCCGGCGTGAGCTTGGCCTGCAATTCCGCCTCATCGACGCCGGCTGCCGCCAGTTGCTCGATGAACTGCTCGCCGTTCAGGCGCGCGGCCTGTTCCTTCAACTGCAATTCGTTGATGCGGTCGCGCAGCGGTTGCAGCGCACGCTCGGCGGTCAGACGGGTTTCGTCGGCAGCACGCAGCTTGGCCGTCAGGTCGTCCAGTTCCAGACGCGCGGCGTGCAGCGCTTCTTCCTTGACCGCGCGGATATCGAGTGCGTCCTGCAAGCCGGTATGCGCGGTTTGCTCGTTGATCGTTTCCAGCTCGGCGCGCGCATCTTCCAGCGACGCGGCGACGCGCTCGCTCTGCTCGTGCGAGACCTGGATGCTGCGCTTCAACTCGTCGATACGGTTCGCCATGTTGCGTGCGGCGAAGCGCGCGTCGGTGGCGGCCCGATCGAGATCGCGCGATTGGGCGCGCGCGGCGGTGAGCGATTCGTCGAGTGCTTCGAAGGCCATCTGGTGATCTTCGAAACGCGCCTGCAATTCGGCGAGTTCGGAGTCGTGACGCTCGAAGTTGGCTTCCGATTCGCCACGCAAAGCGCGCTGCTCTTCGATCTGCGCGGTGATTTCTTCCAGCTCTTCGCGGATTTGCGTGCTGCGCTGCGTGTAACGCTCATGCGCTTGCGCGAGCTTGAGCACGTCCATCTGCAAGGCGTGCACACGTTGAGTCGCGCGCTCCGACTGTTGACGCACATCGGTCAACGCTTGCGCGGCTTGCGTGTGCGCGGCTTCGGCGCGGATCGCGGCGGCCTTCGCCTCATCGGCGAGCAAGGCCTGCGCGCGCACCTGACGGCCCAGGTTTTCGATTTCCTGCTGACGGGCCAGCATGCCGGCCTGTTCGGAATCGGCGGCATATAGCTGGACGCCGACGCGCGTCACCACATGGCCGGCCTTGACGACGAACGAGCCGCCTTCCGGCAATTGCGCGCGCATGGCGAGCGCCTGCTGCAGATCGTCAGCAACGAAGGCGAGGCCGAGCCAGTCATTCAGCACGGCGCGAATGCCTGCGTCGTCGATACGAACCAGCGATAGCAACGGACGCAAGCCCGCCGGCGCAGCAGCCGGCTGACCGGCTGCGGGCGGCGCGTAGAACGCGAGCTTGGCGGGCGGCGCGTCAGTGGCGAACGCCTTGACCCAGTCCAGGTTCGACACTTCCAGGGCGGCGAGCCGCTCACGCAGCACCGCTTCGAGCGCGGCTTCCCAACCGGCTTCGACATGCAGCTTCTTCCACAGACGCGGCAAGCCGCTCAGCTCGTGCTTTTCGAGCCACGGCTGGATCTTGCCCTCGGTCTGAACGTTTTCCTGCAGTTGCTTGAGCGCGGCAAGGCGTGCGTCGAGCTGATGAATCTGTGCGCTTTCCGACTGCACGCGTTCCTGGGCCACACGCCGTTCGCCGTCGAGACGCGGCAGCGTTTCCTGCGCGTCGGCAAGACGGGCCTGCGCGTCGTGCAGGATTTCTTCGTGCTCGGCGAGCTGCGCGCGCATGTCTTCGAGCTGCGCTTCGTCAGGGGCATCCAGACCGCCCGCTTCCGACTTCAGCCGTTCGTGACGCTGCTGCAACTGCTGCAATTGCTGATCGGCATTGCGCTGATGCGCGGCTTCGAGCTTGAGTGCCTGTTCGGTCTGCGCGATACCGCCGCGCTCGGCGTTCAGTTCGGTCTGCGCATCGCGCCAGCGCGCTTCGAGCGCCGGCATCGCATCGTGCTTGGCGGCGGCCTCGTCTTCGGCCAGCGCGGCCTTTTCGTCGGCGACGGCCAGTTGTTCTTCAGCGTCGGCCAGATCGTCTTGCGCCTTCTGCGCTTGCGACTGCCACTGCTCGCGCTGCGCGGTCAGCGCGGCAATCTGCGCCTGCGTGCGGTTACGCGATTCGACGATGAACTTGATCTCGGCCTCGAGGCGGCTGACCTCGGCATTCGCCTCGTACAACGCGCCTTGCGCACCCTGCATCGCGTCGCTGGCGGAGTAATGCGCGACGCGCAGCGTTTCGAGTTGGGCTTCGACTTCGCGCAGCTTCGCGGTTTGCGCTTCGAGGTCGATCTGCGCCTGTTCGATCGCGCGTTGCTGGCGTTCCTGCTCGCCGCCGGCTTCGTTCTTGCGCAGCAGCCACAACAGACGCTGCTTCTCTTCGCCGTCGGCCTGCAAATCCTTGTACTTGGTCGCGACGATCGCCTGCGCCTCGAGCTTCTCGAGGTTGGCACTAAGTTCGCGGACGATGTCTTCGACGCGGATCAGATTCTCGCGCGTGTCGTGCAGACGGTTCTCCGTCTCGCGGCGGCGTTCCTTGTACTTCGACACGCCCGCGGCCTCTTCAAGGAACACCCGCAGCTCTTCCGGCTTCGCCTCGATCAGGCGGGCGATCATGCCCTGCCCAATGATCGCGTACGCACGCGGCCCGAGGCCGGTGCCGAGGAAGATGTCCTGAATGTCGCGGCGGCGCGCCGGCAGGTTGTTGATGTAGTAGCTCGAGGTGCCGTCGCGCGTCAGCACGCGCTTGACGGCGATTTCGGCATACTGCCCCCACTGCCCGGCGGCGCGGCCGTCGGCGTTGTCGAACACGAGTTCGACGCTGGCGCGGCTACCTGGCTTGCGCGCGGTCGAGCCATTGAAGATCACGTCCTGCATCGACTCGCCGCGCAGCTCAGAAGCGCGCGATTCGCCGAGCACCCAGCGCACGGCGTCGATGATGTTGGACTTGCCGCACCCATTCGGTCCGACCACGCCAACGAGCTGGCCCGGGACCTGGAAATGCGTGGGATCGACGAATGACTTGAAGCCAGCGAGTTTGATCGAGGTCAGACGCACGGCGATTTCGCTGTTTGAAAAGGGAAAATAAAAGGTGGCTCGTGAAGGCCGCGCCAGCCGTTCGCCGATGCAGCGAAACGGCCCGCGAACCCCCGCGACACGGGCGCCAACTGTATGCGATGAAGCATGAGCCGGCTAATGAGGGGCAATCATACCATCGCGCGCGAGCGGTTCTTAGCGTCCTTACGGTCCGCAGCGAGGTCGGCATCTCGGTCGACATCAAGACCCGCATCCTGATTGGCCGGATCGGGCGGTAAAGCCTTTGTCCGGTGCACCCAGCTGGATAATGCCGACGCCAGCACGATGCACGCGCCGCCTGCCCATTCGCGCGGGCCCGGCGACTCGCCGGCGAACAGCCATGCGGACAAGGCCGTCACCACGATCTCGAACAGCATGATGATCGAGGCCCGATTGGCCGGCACGCGCGCGAGTCCATACTGCACGAGCATATTGTTCGACGCCAGCAGAAAACCGAGGCCGAGCACTAGTAACGCGGCCGTGCCGAGATACGCGCCGGTGGGTGGTGCGGGCATCGCCTCGAACAGCGAGGCACAGGCGCTGAAAATCGCCGCGCCGCCGAAGATCGTCGCGGTGCGCATTTCGGGCTTCATCTCAGGCAGCACGCGGCTCGTCTTGAGGATCAGAACGTTGCTCATCGCGAAACCCATGCCACCCGCGAGGCCAGCCCATTCAGCGAGGTTGCCGGGCACCGGGAGGCCCAGTTGCGGCGACCACAGCATGGTCATCGCGCCGGCCAGCGACAGCGCGGCAAGGCCTGCGCCCGACCAGGTCAGGCGTTCGTGCAGGATGAAGTGCGCAAAGAGCGCGGTCCACGCGGGGGTGAGATAGAACAGCAGCAATACGCGCATCACCTCGCCGTGGATCGAGCCCCACACGAAACCGAGATTGGTAATGCCGGCTGCCAGCGCAAGCGCCGGCAGCAGCCAGTGCCAGCGCACCGTCTTAAGCGCACGATGGCGCACCAGCAGAACGAACAGGCAACCGGCGGCGCTCGTCAGTGCGCTTGCCGCCGTGCCGGTCACGCCGAGCGCATTCAGCATGCGCAGCGGGTACCAGATCATCCCCCATACCGAGGCGCCAAGCATGATCGCGAGCGTCGGCCAGCCGTTGCGAAGCCAGTTGGTCATGATGTAAGGCTCCCGCGACGGTTGCTGGTCCTGCGGGCGATGTTGCTGACTTTGCCGACGGCGGCGTTCTTGCGCCCGCTTCGTCCGAATAGTGCGGATGTCTCCGTTGCTGCTACATACATTGCTGCTCCTGCTTCTTTTTTGCGCGAACCGTCTGCGGTTCGCGTCGTTCCCGCTGCGTCGCATTGCCTGCGCCGCCTGGCGGGTTGCGCCGCGCCTTACACGCCGGGCGCCGCCATGAATTTCCCGTGCGCGCCGCCACGCTATAATCATTCGCTCGCCGCCGCTGCCGCCCTTTTCGCGTGTTTCATGCGTTTTACGGTCAGCATGCGTGCCAGCATTCCTCTGCGCCCATCTTCGATCAGGCTCGATCCGCCCAGTGAACCCGCTACTCGACTCCCTCCAGCCCTATCCGTTCGAAAAGCTGCGTGCACTTTTCAAGGACGTCACGCCGCCGGCCGGCCTCGCGCACATCAGCTTCGGCATCGGCGAACCGAAACATCCCACGCCCGCGCTGATTCGCGACGCGGTGATCGCCTCGCTTGGCGGTTTGTCGGCGTATCCGGCCACCATCGGTTCACCGGCACTGCGCGAGTCGATTGCGAAATGGGCGACGCAGCGCTACAACCTGCCCCCGGTCGATCCGGCCACCCAGGTGCTGCCTGTGGCGGGCTCGCGCGAGGCGCTGTTTGCGCTCGCCCAAACGGTCATCGACCCCAAGCGAAACGCTGACGGCGAGCCTGCGATCGTACTCTGTCCGAACCCGTTCTACCAAATCTATGAAGGCGCCGCGCTTCTCGCCGGCGCGCAACCGTACTTCGTAAATAGCGACCCGGCGCGCAACTTCGCCTGCGACTATTCGGCGGTGCCGGCCGACATCTGGGCGCGCACGCAGCTACTGTACGTGTGCTCGCCCGGCAATCCCACCGGCGCCGTGCTCACGCTCGACGACTGGCGCGAGCTGTTCGCGCTGTCGGACCGTTACGGCTTCGTGATCGCCTCGGACGAGTGCTACTCGGAAATCTACTTCGACGAAGCCAATCCGCCGCTCGGCGGCCTGGAAGCGGCTCACAAGCTCGGCCGCGGCTTCGAGCGCCTCGTGATGCTCTCCAGCCTGTCCAAGCGCTCGAACGTGCCGGGCATGCGCTCGGGCTTTGTGGCCGGCGACGCGGCGATCCTGAAAGACTTCCTGCTATACCGGACATACCACGGCACGGCCTTGTCGACGGTGTTCCAGAGTGCCAGCATCGCGGCCTGGAATGACGAAACGCACGTGCGCGAGAACCGCGCGAAGTACGTGCAGAAGTTTTCCACCGTGACGCCTATGCTCGCCGAGGTGCTCGACGTACGCCTGCCGGACGCCGCGTTCTACCTGTGGGCGGACGTCTCGCGCACGGGCCTGTCGGACACCGAGTTCGCCCAGCGCCTCTACGCCGACTATAATGTGACGGTTCTGCCGGGCTCGTTCCTCGCGCGCACTGCGCATGGCGTGAACCCCGGCCGCAATTTCGTGCGCATGGCGCTCGTCGCCGATGTCGACGAATGCACGCAGGGCGCACAACGAATCGTCGATTTTTGCCGCGCGCTCGCGGGTTGAGTTTTCGCGAATTTTCATATTCGGCAACCCCGCGCACCGCATTCCCTTCTTCAGACTTCAACTCTTCAGAAAAGCACGCATATGTCGCAACAACTTCAGCAGATCATTGATACCGCCTGGGAAAACCGCGCCGACCTGTCGCCGAAGGCCGCCCCGGCCGAGGTGCGCGAAGCCGTCGCCCACGCCATCGAGCAACTGGACAAGGGCGCGCTGCGCGTGGCCGAAAAGAAGGACGGCGACTGGGTCGTCAATCAATGGCTGAAGAAAGCCGTGCTGCTGTCGTTCCGCCTGGAAGACAACGTGGTGCAACCGGCTGGCGGCTACTCGCAGTTCTACGACAAGGTGCCGTCGAAGTTCGCCAACTACACCGCTGAAGACTTCGCCGCCGGCGGCTTCCGCGTGGTGCCGCCCGCCATCGCGCGCCGCGGCTCGTTCATCGCGAAGAACGTCGTGCTGATGCCGTCGTACACCAACATCGGCGCCTATGTCGACGAAGGCACGATGGTCGACACGTGGGCGACCGTCGGTTCGTGCGCGCAGATCGGCAAGAACGTCCACCTGTCGGGTGGCGTAGGCATCGGCGGCGTGCTGGAGCCGCTGCAGGCGAACCCGGTCATCATCGAAGACAACTGCTTCATCGGCGCGCGTTCGGAAGTGGTGGAAGGCGTGATCGTCGAAGAAAACTCGGTGATCTCGATGGGCGTGTACCTCGGCCAAAGCACCAAGATTTACGACCGCGAAACCGGCGAAGTCACGTACGGCCGCATTCCGGCGGGCTCGGTGGTGGTGGCGGGCAACCTGCCGTCGAAGGACGGCTCGCACAGCCTCTACTGCGCCGTGATCGTCAAGAAGGTCGACGCCAAGACGCGTGCGAAGGTCGGCCTGAACGAGCTGCTGCGAGGCGACTGATGGCACGCGGCACCAAGACCGTCGTCTACGGCATCCCGAACTGCGACACCGTGAAGAAGGCCCGTGTGTGGCTGGAAGAACATAACGTCGAGTTCGAGTTCCACGACTTCAAGAAGCACGGCGTAACCGAGCCGCTGGTTCAGGACTGGCTGAAAGACGTGAAACTCGACGCATTGCTGAATCGTCGCGGCACGACCTGGCGCGGCCTGTCCGACGACATGAAGGCGGCGGCGGACACGCAGTCGGGCGCGATCGCGTTGATGATTCACAAGCCGTCGGTGATCAAGCGGCCTGTGCTGGTGGTCAACGGGAAGGTCAAGTCGCTCGGTTTTTCCGTGGACGAATATACGGCGCTGTTTGCCTGACGCTGTTTGTCCCGGCGTACGCTGTTTGCTGACGCGCACTCCCGCTCGCGTGGCTAGACGCACGGGACTGAACGCCAGGCTCAGCGCCGCGATCGAACGCAACAGGTAGTAAAACGTGGCCTCGCCGCGTTGCTTAAAAGCTGTTGCCGGCTGCGGTGTCCAACCGCCAGCCGGCATTTTTTCATTTCAAAGTGGCTTGTACTGAATCCATGTCCGGCACCCTCGCCCTTACCGAACAACTGATCGCGCGCGCGTCCGTCACGCCCGACGACCAGCATTGCCAGCGCCTCCTGATCGAGCGCCTGTCCGCGCTCGGCTTCGAGCACGAGACGATCGAATCGAACGGCGTGACCAACCTGTGGGCCGTCAAACGCGGCGTCGAAGGCACGCGCGGCAAGCTGCTCGCGTTCGCCGGCCACACGGACGTCGTGCCGACCGGCCCGCTCGAACAATGGCACTCGGCGCCGTTCGAGCCGACCCATCGTGACGGCAAGCTCTACGGCCGCGGCGCGGCGGACATGAAGTCGTCGATCGCCGGCTTCGTGGTGGCAAGCGAGGAGTTCGTCGCGGCGCACCCGGCGCATCGCGGCTCGATCGCATTCCTGATTACGAGCGACGAAGAAGGCCCCGCCACCGACGGCACCGTCAAGGTCGTCGAAGCGCTGCAGGCACGCGGCGAGCGCATGGACTACTGCATCGTCGGCGAACCGACGTCGAGCGCGCAGTTCGGCGACATGGTGAAGAATGGCCGGCGCGGTTCCATGTCGGGCAAGCTGATCGTCAAGGGCGTGCAAGGCCATATCGCCTATCCGCATCTGGCGAAAAATCCGGTGCATCTGCTGGCGCCCGCGCTGGCCGAGCTGGTCGCCGAACGCTGGGACGACGGCAACGAGTACTTCCCGCCCACCACCTGGCAGGTGTCGAACATCCATAGCGGCACCGGCGCGACCAACGTGATTCCGGGCCACGCGGACGTGATGTTCAACTTCCGCTTCTCGACGGCGAGCACGGTGGAAGGCTTGCAGGCTCGCGTCCATGCGATCCTCGACAAACACAATCTCGAATACGACCTGCAATGGACCGTGAGCGGCCTGCCGTTCCTCACGCCGCGCGGCGATCTGTCGAACGCGCTGGCTAAAGCCATCAAGGACGAAACCGGCGTGACGACCGAACTGTCGACCACCGGCGGCACCTCGGATGGCCGCTTCATCGCCCGCATCTGCGAGCAGGTGATCGAATTCGGCCCGCTGAACGCCAGCATCCACAAGATCGACGAACATATCGAAGTCGCACACATCGAGCCGCTGAAGAACGTGTATCGCCGCGTGCTCGAACAACTGATCGCCTGACCAAGGAATTTCTGCGATGACGCTCCCGTTTTCCACTGTCCGCGACCTGCTGCGTTTCGCGGTGTCGCGCTTCAACCAGGCCGAACTATCGTTCGGCCACGGCTCGGCCAACGCCTACGACGAAGCCGCTTATCTGATATTGCACACGCTGCATCTGCCGCTCGATCTGCTGGAGCCGTTCCTCGACGCGCGTCTCTCCCCGGCCGAGGTCGACGCCGTGCTGAACGTGATCGAGCGCCGCGCCGGCCAGCGCGTGCCGGCGGCATACATCACGCAGGAAGCGTGGATGCATGGCTTTCGCTTCCACGTGGACGAACGCGTGATCGTGCCGCGCTCGTTCATCGGCGAGTTGCTGCAGGACGGTCTGCAGCCTTACGTCGAAGATCCCGAACAGGTGAGCGCCGTGCTGGAACTGTGCACGGGCTCCGGCTGCCTTGCGATCCTCGCGGCGCACGCCTTCCCGAACGCGGACATCGACGCAGTCGATCTCTCTGCCCCTGCTCTCGAAGTCGCCACGCGCAACGTCGCGGACTACCGGCTCGACGACCGCGTCGCTCTCTTCGAAGGCGACCTGTACGCGCCGCTCGCCGAGCGCCGCTATGACGTGATCATCAGCAATCCGCCGTATGTAAACGCCGCTTCCATGCAGGAACTGCCCGCCGAGTACAAGCACGAGCCGGACATGGCTTTAGCTGGCGGCACGGACGGCATGGACATCGTGCGCCGGATCATCGCCGAAGCGCGCAACTGGTTGACCGAAGACGGCGTGCTGGTGGTCGAGATCGGCAACGAGCGCGCGAACGTCGAAGCGGCCTTCGGCGGCCTCGATCTGGTCTGGCTGTCGACGAGCGCCGGCGACGACAACGTGTTCCTGATTCAGGCCGCGGATCTGCCGGTATAACGTTTTATCGCCGGATCGCCGGATCGCCGGTTGCTGGACCACCGGTTGTCGATTGCAGGACCACCGGACCGCTTTATTGCGTGACACGCGCGGCAGACGTTCATTGCCTGCCGCGCGTGTCGCAGCTCATAGCGCACACGCCAGCACCGCCCGTCTCTCACCGCCCGCACACGCCAGCGCCACCCGTCTCTCCCCCGCCCGCACACCCCGCATTCGCGGAATCCCTGAGGAAGCTGGACCGTCACGCCCCCCCAACGCACGCACGTTCGGTAAGATGGGCGCGGTCAGCCACACGCTGCGCCGTCAGGCAGCAGCGGCGGCGCCTTGCCAACCCTTCGCCCGCCTATGGAATTCGACCTGCTTCACGTCGGCCCGCTGGTCGCCCTCGCCCATGTTCTCGGCGTGATTGCTGCCTGCCACGCGATTCTGAACACCCGCACATCGCAAGGCGCGATCGCATGGGCCGTGTCGCTGGTCGCCATGCCGTATCTGACGGTGGTGCCGTACCTGTTCCTCGGCCGCAGCAAATTCCAGGGTTACGCGGACGCTCGCCGCATCGAAAACGAATTGCTGCGCACGCGCGCGCATCCTCAGATATGGGATACGCAAGCCTCCTCCGCAGGGCTGCCTACCAAGGAACTTGGCACGAGACTCGTGCATTCGCTCACGCGCCTGGGTGGCATGCCGTTCCTGCCCGGCAATTCCGTGCGCACGCTGGTAAACGGTGCCGCCACTTTCGAGGCGATCTTTGAGGCGATCGAAGGTGCACGCAATTACGTTATCGTGCAGTTCTTTATCGTGCGTGACGACGCGCTCGGCGAACTGCTTAAAGACGCATTGATCGCGAAAGCGCAGCAAGGCGTGCGCGTCTATTTCCTGTACGACAGCATCGGCAGTTTCGATCTGCCCCACCGCTACGTGGCGGCGCTGCGCGCGGCCGGCGTGGAGACGCACCCGTTCGCCACCAATCGCCGCTTTGTGAACCGCTTGCAGTTGAACTTCCGCAATCACCGCAAGATCGTCTCGGTGGACGGTGAGCGCGCGTTTGTCGGCGGACACAACGTCGGTGTCGAATATCTCGGCAGCAAGCCACCCCTGTCGCCATGGCGCGATACGCATATCGAAGTGCGCGGCCCGGCTGTCGCCAGCATCCAGTTCGTATTCACCGAGGACTGGCACTGGGCGACCCAGCAGTTACCCGAGTTCGCCATGCCGGCTTTCCAGCCAGCCGACGAGGGTATGCACTGCCTCGTCGTACCGAGCGGTCCCGCCGACAAACAGGAGACCTGCTCGCTCTTCTTCGTCGAGGCGATCAATGCGGCACGCGAGCGGATCTGGATCACCACGCCTTATCTCATCCCCGACGAAGCCGTATTCGCCGCGTTGCGACTGGCCGTGCTACGCGGCGTGGATGTGCGTATTCTGATTCCGTGCCGGCGCGATCACCGCGTGGTGTTCGCCGCCTCGAAACTGTATGCGTACGACTCGCTGCGCGCGGGCATCCGGATCTTCCGCTACCAGCCGGGCTTCCTGCATCAGAAGGTCGTGCTGATCGACAGCGCGGCGGCGGCCATCGGCAGCGCCAATCTCGACAACCGCTCGTTCCGGTTGAACTTCGAGATCATGGTGCTGACCGTGGACCGCGGCTTCGCGAGAGATGTCGAAGCAATGCTGCTCAAAGACTTCGCGGAATCGCTCGAAATCGACCGCACCGAGTACCGCAACGCGAGCGCGCTGCGGCGCGTGTTGATGCACGTGGCGCGGTTGTTCTCGCCGATCCTGTAGCGCCCCTGCTACCGCGCCGCGCGTTACAACTGCTTTTCGATATCCTCGACAATCGCCTCGGGCTTGGTCAGCGGCGCATAGCGCTTCACCACGTTGCCGTCGCGGCCGATCAGGAACTTGGTGAAGTTCCATTTGATCGCTTCGAGCCCCAGCAAGCCCGGCGCCTCGCCCGTCAGATAGCGGAACAGCGGATGCGCATTGGCGCCGTTCACATCGATCTTGTCGAACATCGGAAAGGTCACGCCGTAATTCTTTTCGCAGAAACTGCCGATCTGCGTAGCATCACCCGGTTCCTGCTTGCCGAACTGATTGCACGGAAAACCGAGCACCGCGAGGCCGCGCGCTGCGTAAGTGTCATAAACCTTCTGCAGACCCGCGTACTGCGGCGTGAAGCCGCATTCGCTCGCCGTATTGACGATCAGCAAGACCTTGCCCTGATAGCGCTCGAGGCTCACTTCCTCGCCGCCAAGCGTACGTGCGGAAAACGAATAAATCGATGTCATATGCTCTCCCCCTGAAAGCCGTCAGTCTATGCCAAAAGCCGCGCCGGTACAGTCGGCCGAATGGCCGATCCTGGGTCTCCGCCCGGTGTCAGCCCCGGCAGTCTAAAATAGCGTTTTTCTTCAGTCGGCCTCTTCGTGATCCGCTTTAACCAGTTCAGCCTCGCGCGCGGCACCAAGCCGCTCTTCGAAAACACCACGTTCACCCTCAACCCCGGCGAGAAAGCCGGCCTGGTGGGGGCGAACGGCGCGGGCAAGTCGACGCTGTTTGCCGTTCTGCTCGGCGAACTGCACGCCGACGGCGGCGATTTCTCTATCCCGCCGAACTGGCAGATCGCCCACGTGGCGCAGGAAACGCCCGCCGCGGACAAGACCGCCCTCGCCTACACGCTCGACGGCGACGCTGCCCTGCGTGCGATTGAAGCGTGCATCGCCGAAGCCTCCGCCGCGCATGACGGCGCCGCGGAAGGCGAAGCGCACGCCGCGTTCGCGGACGCCGACGGCTACACCGCGCCCGCCCGCGCCGAGGCCTTGCTGCTCGGCCTCGGCTTCACGCTCGAACAAACGCGCGAACCGGTCAGCAGCTTTTCGGGCGGCTGGCGCATGCGGCTGAATCTGGCGCAGGCGCTGATGTGCCGCTCCGACCTGCTGCTGCTCGACGAACCAACCAATCACCTGGATCTCGACGCGATCGTCTGGCTCGAAGACTGGCTGCACCGTTATCCGGGCACGCTGATCGTGATCTCGCACGACCGCGAATTTCTCGATTCTGTCTGCAACGTCACGCTGCATCTGGAGCATCAGCAGATCAAGCGTTATGGCGGCAACTACTCGCAGTTCGAAATCCTGCGCGCGCAACAGATCGCCTTGCAGCAAAGCGCGTATGAGAAACAACAGCGCACGGTCGAACATCTGCAGAGCTACATCAATCGTTTCAAGGCGCAGGCCACCAAGGCACGGCAGGCGCAAAGCCGCGTGAAGGCGCTCGAAAAGATGGAGATGATCGCGCCGGCGCATGCGTCCTCGCCATTCACGTTCGAATTCCGCACGCCCGATTCCGCACCGAATCCGATGATGGTGATGGAAGACGTGCGCTGCGGCTATCGCGGTGAAGATGGCGAAATTCCCATCGTCGACCATGTGATGCTGTCGATCCAGAACGGTCAGCGCATCGGCCTGCTCGGCGCGAACGGTCAGGGCAAATCCACGCTGATCAAGACGCTCGCCGGCACGCTCGAAGCGCTCGGCGGCCATGTGCGCGAAGGCAAAGGCCTGCGCATCGGCTACTTCGCGCAGCATCAGCTCGAAACGCTGCGTCCGGACGACACGCCGCTACAGCATCTGGCGCGTCTCGCACCGGATACGCGCGAACAGGAATTGCGCGACTTCCTCGGCAGTTTCAACTTTTCCGGCGAGATGGCGACCGCGAAAATCGCGCCCTTCTCGGGCGGCGAAAAAGCCCGTTTGGCGCTCGCGCTGATCATCTGGCAAAAGCCGAATCTGTTGTTGCTCGACGAGCCGACCAACCACCTGGATCTCGAAACGCGTCACGCGCTGACCATGGCGCTCGCGCAATTCGAGGGCACGCTGATTCTGGTGTCGCACGACCGGCATCTGCTGCGCGCCACCACCGACGTGTTCATGCTGGTCGCCAAGCATCGTCTGCAAGAGTTCGACGGCGATCTCGACGACTACCGCGACTGGCTGCTGCAACATGCCGCCGACCAGCGCGCGGCGCTCAAGGCGGGCACGGCATCGAACGGTGCGGATAGCACAGACGGCGGCGTCAATCGCAAGGAGCAACGCCGTCTGGAAGCGGAAACGCGTCAGAAGCTCGCGCACCTGAAAAAGCCGCTGCAAAGCCGCATCACGAAGATCGAAAAGGAAATGGACGCGCTCAACGCGGAAAAGGCGACGCTAGATGCGTTCGTCGTCGATCCGGCCAGTTACGAGCCCGAGCAGAAGAGCAAACTGACGGAGGCGATCCGCCGTCAGGCAGATGTGAACGCGCGCCTCGAAACGCTCGAAGCCGAATGGCTCGAGACTCATGAGGAACTCGAACAAATCGGCTAGCGGCAGGCTGTTCGCGGTCCGCGCCGGCATCGATCGGAGGTAGCCCTTGTCACCCGTGAGCTCGTCTGCGTCCACATCTGCGTCTTCAACTGAGTCGTCATCTGCTGCTTCAGCCGCGCCATCGGTTGCGCCGTCATCCGCGGCAGCACCTGCTCCGCTGCAAGGGCTGCGCGTGCTGGACCTGACGCGCCTGCTGCCGGGTCCGGTCGCCGCGTTGCGGCTAGCGGAACTCGGCGCCGACGTGCTGAAGATCGAAGCGCCCGGCGCAGGCGACCCCACCCGCACGATGATGCAGTCGTCCGGCGACCGCGTGGCAGGCCGCCCCGGCGCGTTTTACCGGCTGGTGAATCGCGGCAAGCGCGAGACGCGCCTCGACCTCAAATCGGATGCGGGACGCAATGTCTTGCGCGCGCTGGCGGCCGAAGCGGATGTGCTGATCGAAAGTTTCCGGCCCGGCGTGATGGAGCGCCTCGGCGTCGGCTACGAAACCCTGCGCGCGCTCAATCCGAGGCTGGTGTACTGCGCGATCAGCGGTTACGGCGCCAGCGGTCCGTTTGTCGACCATGCCGGTCACGATCTGAACTACATCGGCTACGCGGGCGTGCTCGATCAGTTGGCGAGCCGCGACGGCACACCGATCCTGCCGAATTTCCAGATTGCCGACCTGCTTGGCGGCGCGTTGAGCGCGGTGACGCAGATTCTCGCCGCGCTATGGCATGTGTCGCGTGGCGGCGAAGGCCGCTTCGTCGACGTATCGATGACGCACGCCACCTATGCGCACAACGTCGTCGCGCAAGTGGCGCTCGCCAATGAGGGCGCCGCGCCTGCGGCCGGCGCCAGTCTGCTGAACGGCGGCGTGCCCTGCTACAACCTGTATCGGACGCTCGACAATCGCTGGCTCGCGGTCGGCGCGCTCGAGCTGAAATTCTGGGAAACGCTGTGCATGGCGCTGGACCGGCCCGAATGGGCGACGCGGCACTGGAGCCTCGGCCAGGCAATCGGCGGCCCGGACGCCGCCGCGCTGACGCAGGAGTTGGCCGAGCTGATCGTCAAGCGGCCGCTGGAGGAATGGGTGTTGCTGCTGGAATCGCTGGACTGCTGCGTCTCGCCGGTGCTGACGCCGGCGGAAGCCGCGCAGCATCCGCTGTTCAACCGCGAGGCGTACGCGGCGATGACCGAAGGCCAGAACGGTTAAGCGCTACCCCGCCGTGCAAAACCTCAGCGCCGCACCGCCGTTTGACGCGGCAAAACCTGGCGCGGCGTTTTTTCGTCGTCGTACAGGACATGCTTGCGGCCTTCCACGTGACGGTTGATCGTTGCGCGCACTTCGGCGGCGGTAACATCTTCGGCCACCACCCGGCGCGAAATCTGCCCGGTCGTGTCGATCCACTCGACAATCCGGCAGGCACCACCCCAAGGCTGGCGAATCGGCTCGGAGACGCGGCAGCCGCGCACCTGCATGGGCCGCTCGGCCGTGGTTTCGTATGACTGTTTCAAGGCGCGATCCTTTTTCGGGCATCAGAAGGGATGCAATACCCTGCCAGCTTAGGAAAAAGGAATGTCGGGTAGGTTACAGCCAATATGGAGATATTTACTGGCCATTACGGACGGACAGGCGCCCGCAGGCGCCGGAACCCCGTCTAGTCAAGCGTGCGGACCCGATCGATGGCCTGTTCGATCCGTTCCGCCGCAACAACTTGTAAGCCTTCAATCGGCTGTTTCGGTGCATTGGCCTTCGGAATGACCGCGACCGAAAAGCCCAGTTTGGCCGCTTCCTTAAGACGATCCTGACCGCGCGGCGACGGCCGGATTTCGCCGGCGAGGCCCACTTCGCCGAATACGACCAGCCCCTTGGGCAGCGGCTTGTTGCGCATCGAAGAATGAATCGCGAGCAGCACGGCGAGGTCGGCGGCGGGCTCGGTGATCTTGACGCCGCCCACCGCGTTCAGGAACACGTCCTGGTCGAAACAGGCGATGCCGGCGTGCCGGTGCAGCACCGCCAGCAACATCGCGAGGCGGTTCTGTTCCAGCCCCACCGCCAGGCGCCGCGGATTCGGCGCGTTGGCCGCATCCACCAGCGCCTGCACTTCGACCAGCAGTGGCCGCGTGCCTTCCTGCGTCACCAGCACGCACGACCCCGGCACGGATTGCTCGTGCTGCGACAGAAACAACGCCGACGGATTGGCCACGCCGCGCAGACCGCGCTCGGTCATCGCGAACACGCCCAGTTCGTTGACCGCGCCGAAGCGGTTCTTGATCGCCCGCACCAACCGGAACGACGAATGCGTGTCGCCCTCGAAGTACAGCACCGTATCGACGATGTGCTCGAGCACGCGCGGCCCGGCGAGCGCACCTTCCTTGGTCACGTGGCCGACCATGATGATCGTGGTGCCCGACTGTTTGGCGATGCGCGTCAATTGCGCCGCGCACTCGCGCACCTGCGCGACCGAACCCGGCGCTGAGGTCAGCGCGTCGGAATAAACGGTTTGAATCGAGTCGATCACCGCGACGTCCGGCCGCTGCTCGGCGATGGTTGCCTGAATTTTCTCGAGCTGGATTTCCGCCAGCAGTTGCAGCTCGCTCGCCTTCGAGCCGGGCTCCAGCAACGAAAGTCGTTGCGCACGCAACGCAATCTGCGCGGCCGATTCTTCGCCGCTGATATAAAGCGCGCGTTTGTCCGCTGCAATTTCCGCGAGCGACTGCAGCAGCAGCGTCGATTTGCCGATACCCGGATCGCCGCCGATCAGCACCACGCCGCCCGGCACGAGACCGCCGCCCAGCACACGGTCGAACTCGCTGACGCCGGTCGAAAAGCGCGGCACGTCGGACGCGTCGATATCGGCGAGACGCCGCACCGGCGCGCTCTTCGCGAGCGACTGGAAGCGATGCGTGGACGGCGCCTCCGCGACCGATTCCACCAGCGTGTTCCACGCGTTGCATGACGGGCACTGCCCGGCCCACTTCGGCGACTGCCCGCCACATTCACTGCAGATGTACAACGTCTTCTGTTTAGCCACGCGCCCTTGCCTGTGTTGCTGTTCTTTGGATTGATGCGCTCGCTGGGGTCCTCGCTGAGCAGCTCCAGCTCGCCGGGGACCTCACTGCGACCGTCTTTGGGATTGTCTTTGCAGCGTCATTGAGACCGCCAGCACGGCTGGCCAGCATGCCAGCACGGCGGCCCGCACGTCAGTGCCGCCTTACTCCGCGCGCACCGGCACGCGCGGCGCCACCGCGCACATCAGCTCGTAGCCGATCGTCCCGCACGCCTGGGCAACGTCGTCGATCGGTAGTGACGTGCCCCACAGCTCGACGCGCGAGCCGACGTTGGCGGTCGGGATTGGCGTCAGGTCGACAGTCAACATGTCCATCGACACCCGTCCGACGATCCGCGTACGCACGCCGTCGACGATCACCGGCGTGCCTTCCGGCGCGACCCGCGGATAACCGTCCGCGTAACCGCAGGCCACCACACCGATGCGCATCGCGCCGCGCGCCTTGAACGCCGAACCATAACCGACCGTATGACCTTCGGCGAGCGTCTGCACGGCGATCAGTTCGGAGGCGAGCGTCATGGCCGGTTGCAGGCCAGTGCCGGCGATCGCGGCCGTCACGCCCGAGGGCGACGCGCCGTACATGATGATGCCCGGGCGGACCCAGTCGAAGTGGGCTTCGGGATGCCACAACGTGGCCGCCGAATTCGACAGGCTGCGCGCGCCGGCAATGCCTTGCGCGCCGCGCTCGAACGCTTCGAGCTGATGGGCGACGCCGCGTTCGCCGTCCGCGTCCGAGAAATGGGTCATCAACGTGATCTGGCCGACGCCCTGGCAGGCCCGCGCGCGCTCCCACGCGGAGCGGAATTTTTCCACCGTGTAACCGAGGCGGTTCATGCCGGTGTTCATCTTGAGCTGGATATTGACGGGCTTGGACAGGCGCGCCATTTCGAGCATGCGTAGCTGTTCGTCCGAGTGCAGCGCCGTGGTCAGGCTGTAGCGGTCGATCACGTCGATATCGGTCGGACGAAAAAAGCCTTCGAGCAGCAGAATCGGGCCGGCCCAGCCCAATTCACGCAACTTCACCGCTTCTTCGAGGTCGAGAAGACCAAAGCCGTCGGTTGCGCGCAAGCCGGGAAAAGCACGCGCGAGGCCGTGCCCATAGGCGTTTGCCTTAACCACGGCCCAGATCTTGGATTTTGGTGCGTAGCGCCGGGCGACGGCGAGGTTATTGGCGAGTGCGGCAGTGTGAATCGTGGCTGAGAGGGGGCGCGGCATGGGTAATTTTCGTAAAGACGCTTGCGAATCAGGAGCTTACAGGGCGTTTTCAGTGCTCGGCAGCCCGCTGGGCGGTGCGATCAAGGATTCTGCTAGTCCGAATCCAGCTATTTTCATGATATAAAGCCGTGCGCACAACCCATTTCGAACGGTATAAGCCCGGACGCTTTGCACACGGCCGGGGCGGACAGACCGCAGCGAGGACAGCATCGCATCAGATGAAAAAAGGTTTTTACACCATCATGGCCGCGCAGTTTTTTTCGTCGCTGGCCGACAATGCGCTTCTGATCGCTGCTATCGCACTGCTGAAAGATCTTCACGCCCCGAACTGGATGACGCCGCTGCTCAAGTTGTTCTTTGTGCTGTCGTACGTCGTTCTGGCCGCCTTCGTGGGTGCCTTCGCCGACTCCCGTCCAAAGGGACAGGTGATGTTCGTCACCAATACCATCAAAGTAGTCGGTTGCATCACGATGCTGGTGGGCGCGCATCCGTTGCTCGCCTATGGCATCGTCGGCTTTGGCGCGGCGGCCTACTCGCCGGCCAAGTACGGGATTCTCACCGAACTGCTGCCGCCTGAGCGGCTGGTCGCCGCGAACGGCTGGATCGAAGGCACCACGGTCGGTTCGATCATTCTCGGCACCGTGCTTGGCGGCGCGCTCATCAGCCCGCACATTGCCGCACCGATCCTCAGGCACCACATCCCCACGGTCAACACGCCCGCTGAAGCGGCGATGCTGGTGATCATGGCCATCTACGTGATCGCGGCGCTCTTCAATCTGCGCATTCCCGACACCGGCGCGCGCTATCCGAAACAGGAACGCGGGCCGATCAAGCTGGTCACCGATTTCGCCGACTGCTTTCTCGTGCTGTGGCGCGACAAGCTCGGCCAGATCTCGCTCGCCGTCACCACGCTTTTTTGGGGCGCCGGCGCGACGCTGCAATTCATCGTGCTGAAGTGGGCCGAGGTGTCGCTGAACATGTCGCTTTCGGAAGCCGCGATTCTGCAGGCGGTGGTTGCAGTGGGTGTGGCGGTCGGTGCGATTTACGCAGCCTCGCGCGTGCCGTTGAGGAAGTCGCTGTCGGTGCTTCCGGTCGGCATCATGATGGGCATCGCTGTCATGCTGATGGCCTTCTATACACGCGATCTCTTCCCCACGCATTGGGGCCTGTATTTCGGCCGCGTGCATGTGCCGGGCTATCTGATAGTCGCGTATATCTTCCTGATGGTCGTCGGCGGCCTGTCGGGCTTTTTCGTCGTACCGATGAATGCGTTGCTCCAGCATCGTGGCCACGTGCTGCTGTCGGCGGGGCACTCGATCGCCGTGCAGAACTTCAACGAAAATCTCTCGGTGCTCGTGATGCTGTGCCTGTACGCCGTGCTGGTGTGGCTCGACGTGCCGGTCACGGCGGTGATCGTGCTATTCGGCACCTTCGTCTGCGTGATGATGTGGTTCGTGATGCGCCGCCACCAGGCGAATCAGCGCGCGTTCGACTCGGTTGCGCTGATCGGCGAAGTCAAGCACTGACCCGCGGCGGGCACTGTTCTTAGTAGTGCCCGCGCCTTCCCCCTTTCCTCGCTTTGCCATGACTCAACCCATTCCCAATGTGCTGACGATCGCCGGTTCCGATTCCGGCGGCGGCGCCGGCATTCAAGCCGATCTGAAGGCTTTCTCGGCGCTCGGCGCTTACGGCGCAAGCGTGATCACCGCGCTCACCGCGCAGAACACGCGTGGCGTCACGGCGATTCATGCGCCGGAGCCCGCCTTCATTACCGCGCAACTCGATGCGGTGTTCGACGACATCCGTATCGATGCCGTGAAGATCGGCATGCTGGCGAATGCAGGCATCGCGCGTGCGGTCGCCGATGCGTTGCGGCGGCACAAGCCGAAGCACGTCGTGCTCGACACCGTGATGATTTCGAAGAGCAATCACGCGCTGCTGCTGCCGGATGCGGTCGCTGCGGTGCGCGACGAGTTGCTGCCGCTCGCCGATCTGCTGACGCCGAATCTGCCGGAAGCCGCGGCCCTGCTAGGCGTGCAAGCTGCCACCGACGAAGCCGGCATGGTCGAACAAGGCGAAGCGTTGCGTGCGCTTGGCGCGCGGGCGGTGCTGATGAAGGGCGGCCATTTGAGCGCGGCGGACAGTCCGGACTGGCTCGTAGAGGACAGCGGCACGCTGCGCCTGGGCGGCCCGCGCGTGCCGGTGAAGAATACGCATGGGACGGGCTGCACGTTGTCGTCGGCGATTGCTGCACTGATTCCGCAGCGCGCCGATCTGGCGAGCGCGGTCGCCGACGCCAAGCTCTATCTGACCGGCGCGTTGCAGGCGAGCGACCGGCTGGACGTCGGTAGCGGCGTCGGGCCGGTTCATCATTTTTATCGGTGGTGGTGAGGGGTTGAGACAGGGGCGCGCATGGCTATGCTACTTCCGCGCGTAGATCTGCGCCTGTTCTGGCCAATCGTCCGGCACGATGAAGCCGCGCGAAAGTTCTGCAACCGTGCCCACGCCGTCGCTGGCGAACGCCGCGACCATCGTTGGTCCATGCTGATGTGATGTCTGTTCAGCAAGCATCTGTTGAGCGACGAAAGCAAACCCTGCGGCCTGGGCTTCACTCTCTTTATGCCGCCGCGGCGCGAGCCATTCCAACCGTGGCAACACACGCCACATTTGCGCATGCGCCTCGGCAAAGTCTGTCCATTCGCTGCGGGTCACCCACCAGCCACGTCCATGCGACGGATCGAGCTCCGCAGGATCGACCGGCGTCTCGCCAGCACGATAGAACAGCCAGCCTTTGATGAACATCTGCGGCGTCCACGGCCCTGCATGACCGACCGATGCGAACTCTTCCCGTGCGCTCAACGGCAGTTGATGATTCAGCACATGCGCGAGCTTCAGATCGAAGCGGTCTTTGAGATTCGGGCCGACGTAGTCGGCCAGGCGCGCCACCGACTGCGTGGTCAACTGCGCACGGCTTTCGCCCGCATGCAGATAGCACTTCACCGCCAGCTCCCAATGCAGACGCGTGCCCTGCTGCTTCTGCACGAGAAAATCGCATTCACCGAGCGTGACGCCCGAGCGTCGCAACGGCACGCCGGCCGCGACCAGCCGCGCCGCCGGTCCATGTTGCAGGAACCATCCGAGCAGCCGTTCGGCGTAGCGGCCAAGACGCGTGATACGCGTCGCGGCGAGATCGCGGTGCAGGTCGGCCGGATCGGCGTCCAGCGCGCGTAACCAGTCGACGGTTGCGTCAGCTTCCTGTTGCGTGTCGAAAGGACTGGCAAGCGCACCTACCGGTGGTTGCGCGCGCAACAAATCGGCGCTCAGCAGCAGCCACGCGAGATCGCGCACGGCCGGTTCGCGCAATGTATCGAGCAGGTTCCCGAGGACCGCCGCGGATGTGCCGGGTGCGGGTGCGGCGGCGAAGCGCGCCGCCGGTCCGTTCGCGTCCGTCACTTTGCCGCGTTGGACGGCACGCCGCCCGCCGCGAGCCACGTGTCGCGCGCGAGGCACAGGTCCGCCCAAGCCTTCGCCTTGTCGGGCAGGCTGCGCAGCAGGTACGCAGGGTGATAGGTGACGATGACCGGCACGCCTTCGTATTCGTGCACGCGGCCGCGCAGCGACGAAATGCTCGCTTCGGTCCTGAGCAGACTTTGGGCGGCGAAACGGCCGAGCGCGACGATCACTTTCGGCTTGACCAGCGCGACCTGGCGTTGCAAGTAAGGCTCGCAACGCGCGACTTCGTCCGGCTCGGGATTGCGGTTACCCGGCGGGCGGCACTTGATTACGTTGGCGATATAGACGTTGCTGTCGCGCGCGAGCGTCAGCGAACGCAGCATATTGTCGAGCAGCTTGCCCGCCTGGCCGACGAACGGCTCGCCCAGGCGATCCTCGTTCTCACCCGGCGCTTCGCCGATCAGCATCCAGTCGGCGTTGCGATCGCCGACGCCGAATACCGTGTTCGTGCGTTTCTCGCACAGGCGGCAGCGTTCACACGCGGCGACCTGCTGGCTCAACGCGTCCCAGTCGAGCGTCTGGATCGATGAGGGCTCGGGCGCCTCGCGGCGCGCTTCAACGGGAGCGTGGGCCGGCTGATCGTCGAACCATGCGAAATCGTCGTCGGGTGGAGCGTCGAACGCCGGCGGCTCGGGTGTACGAGCCTGCTGCGATGGCTGCCGCGCTACGGCCGGCGCCTGCATGCGTCGCTGCGGCTCCTCCGCCGGGGGAGCAAGGCGCTCGCCTTGTCGAGCTTCGCCGGTTCGCATCGCGGGCTGCGCAGCGTCCCAGCCATCCTGAGCGAGCGTGGACGACGATGGTTCACCCCCCGCCATCCGCGAATCGTCGCGACGCGCTATCTGGTCCGCCGACCCAGCACCGCCCTGCTCGGCACCGGCTTCGACTGCGGGTTCCTGCGCCGCCGACATCCCGCGACGCACCCACAGCGGCGCGAGCCCGAACTCTTCCAGTACCGATTCATGCAGCGCCATCTGCGCCCTCCGTGGCAAACGAGAAACGCATCACGATGGCGTCCTCCCGGCTGCGATGCCGCGCCGGATAATAGTTTTTGCGCCGGCCGATCGACGCAAAGCCGAAGCGCTCGTAAAGCCGGATCGCCCGGTGATTCGAGGGCCGCACTTCGAGCAACAGCCCGTCGAGTTTTTCGGCGCGCGTAACGCGCACCGCCTCACGCAGCAGCGCGAGCCCGGCGCCGGCACCTTGCGCGGCGGGCGTCACGCACAAATTGAGCAGATGCATTTCATCGACCACCGGCATCAGCACGCAATAGCCGATCAGCGAGCCGGTTACGTGACGCATGCAGATGCCGAAGTAGCCGTTGCGCAGCGAGTCGCCGAAATTGCCGCGACTCCAGGGGAATTCGTAGGCAATCTTTTCGATGGCAGCGACCTCGTCCAGATCGGCTTCGGTCATCGGCGACATATAACGGTCCGCCAGCAACACCCCGCTCATTGCCGGCCCTCACCTTGATCCGCTTCATGCGCCACCCTCGCAGCTTGCTCGGCCTTGGCGGCTTTTTCAGCGACGCGTTCCGCCGTAGTCTGGGCAACCTTGTCGCGAATGTATTCCGGCGCGGCCTGATCCGCGGGCACGGTGCGGCCGGCGCGAAACGCGCGCAACGCCGCGTGCGCGAGCGGCACAGCATGCGGCAGTGCTTCGCCGTCGACGGTTCGCGCAGCCGCGACAGCGGGCAGCCGCGCGCCGAAGGCCGCAGCAGCATTGCCCGCCAGGGTGAAGGGGACGTCGGGCAACACGAGCCGTTCCGGCGCGTCGAGCGAAGCCGCCTGTAGCGTGCGCCATTCGCCAAGGGCGGCGTCCCAGGCGTAGTCGGCCCAATAGATTTCGTCCATCCGGGCGTCGAGCGCGGCGAGCACGCGGGTCGCCGACGGATCGCGCAGCCTTGCGCTTTCCGCGCAGGCCAGCAGCGTGCTGACCGGCACGACCGGCAGGTTCAGGCCGAATGCGAGGCCCTGAGCAACGCCGGTCGCGGTGCGAAGACCTGTGAATGAGCCGGGGCCGGAGCCGAAAGCAATGGCGTGGCAGTCCGCCAGTTTCAGGCCGGCTTCGTCGAAAAGTTCGCGAATGGCGGGCAAGAGGCGCGTGCTGGAGACTGCGCCGGTTTGCTCGTGGCGCATCCAGATCCGTGGTTCGGCGTTGCCTTGGTCCGCTGTCTGGCTCGCCGCGCCGCCGACGGCGGACAGGAGCGCTACCGAGCAGAATTCGGTCGAGGTATCGAGAGCAAGAAGCACAGTTTGAGTCATGGACCGTATTGTAATCGGCACGGCGCGTGCAGATGCGGTTTTGGGTGTGCCTGCCGGGCGGGCAAGAATGTTTGGAATAAGCCCTCGGCCCCGCCGCCGCATGCAGTTGCTATGATCATCGGCCCAGCCAGAACCAACCCCGCCAGCCGGGCAAAAACCACCATGACAGACATCAACGCGCAATTCGTCCAGGCTCAGGAAGATGCCAAGCAACTGCCCGAGCGTCCGGGCAACCTTACCCTTCTGCGCCTTTATGCCCTCTACAAACAGGCCATCGACGGCGACGTCCACGGCGACAAACCCGGTTTCACCGATATCGTCGGCAAATACAAGTACGATGCGTGGGCCGCGCTCAAAGGCACCGCGCCGGACGCCGCAAAGCAGCAATACGTCGAACTGATCGAAGCCCTCAAGAGCGGCACCGCCGCCTGAATCTGACCCTGCGGCTAAATCCGCCGTCGGAACGGCAGGCCGCGGCAGCCCCGCGGCCAAGTCCTTAGGTGTAGGCCCAGCGGGCCGACTCCTTAAGCCTATTCGGGCAGCCAAACGAAAGTTTTCCGCCAGGAAACTTCCTAACAGTGGCGCAGTGCAACAAAACCCTATACAATGCTGCCTGCGCTTCACTGCTTTGCCCGGCTTTCCTCTAGCGGCCTTTGCGGCGCAGCGCCTCGTAGCGTTTAGCTCCAATCCAGTTTAGAACCTGTCCCCTCCTGCCTAGCCCCCTACGGGCGATCATGTCCCAGGCTGGCGGCACGCCGTGTTGGCATGTCGCATCCGATACAGCTTCTAACGAAAAGCTCGCCTTCATTGTCGCGAGCTGCCCCCGTTTTTCGATTTGCTCGCTGCTTCTTTGCTCGCTGAATCCGACGACTTGGGTATGCCGATTGGCGCCGACGTTTTAATTCCCTGTGTACCAAGGATTCTCATGACTTCGAGCAATACCCCCAGCAGCCCGTTGAACGCCATCGCCGATCAAGCTCTCGGTTTCGCCGACGCTCCCGCACAAGCCGCAGTTGTTGCCGCTCCGGAAGCTGTCGCCGCAGAAGCCGCAGCGCCGACCGGCCCGTCGTTCGCGTCGCTCGGTCTCTCCGCGGATGTCGTCTCCGCCCTGACCGCCGCTGGTTATCAAAACCCGACTCCGGTTCAGCAACGCGCGATCCCCGCTGGCATCGCCGGCCGCGATCTGATGGTCTCGAGCCCGACCGGTTCGGGCAAGACCGCCGCGTTCATGCTGCCCGCCATCGAACGTTTTTCGCAACTGCAAAAAGCACAAGCCAGCCAGCCGCGTGAACCGCGTCCGGCTGACGGTGCCCGCACGCGCCGTCCGCAACCGGTTGCCCGTCCGACCATGCTGGTTCTGACGCCGACCCGCGAACTCGCGATGCAGGTCACCACCGCCGCTGCCACGTACGGCAAGCACCTCAAGCGTCTGCGCACCGTCAGCATTCTGGGCGGCGTCGCTTACGGTCAACAATTGATGCTGCTGGCAAAGAACCCGGAAATCCTGGTTGCTACGCCGGGCCGTTTGATCGACCACCTGGAACGCGGCCGTATCGATCTGTCGCAACTGCAGATCCTCGTGCTCGACGAAGCCGACCGCATGCTGGACATGGGCTTCATCGAAGACATCGAAACGATCGTCGCCGCTACGCCGGCTTCGCGTCAAACCATGCTGTTCTCGGCTACGCTCGACGGCAAGATCAGCTCGCTGACCGGCCGCCTGCTGAAGGATCCGGAACGCATCGAGATCGTTCAACGCCTCGAACAACGCACCAACATCGCGCAAACCGTCCACTACGTTGACGACCGCGATCACAAGGATCGTCTGCTCGACCATCTGCTGCGCGACGAGGGCCTCGACCAGGCTATCGTCTTCACGGCGACCAAGATGGACGCTGACCAACTGGCTGGCCGTCTGGCAGACGCCGGTTTCGAATCGGCAGCGCTCCACGGCGATCTGCCGCAAGGCGCACGTAACCGCACGATCAAGGCTCTGCGCGAGCGCCGTGTGCGCGTGCTGGTGGCAACGGACGTCGCCGCTCGCGGTATCGACATCCCGGGCATCACGCACGTGTTCAACTACGACCTGCCGAAGTTCGCTGAAGACTACGTGCACCGTATCGGCCGTACCGGCCGTGCTGGCCGCTCGGGTATCGCAGTGAGCCTCGTGCACCATGCGGAACAAGGCGCGCTGAAGCGCATCGAGCGTTTCGTGCGCACCCCGCTGCCGGTCAACGTCGTCGAAGGCTTCGAGCCGCGTAAATCGGCTCCGTCGGGCGGTGGCCGTCCTGGCTTTGGCGGCCGTGGCCGTCCGGGCGGTGGCAACGGCGGTGGCCGTCGCTTCGGTAGCGGCAGCGGCGCAGGCAAGCCGGCTGGTAACGGCGGCGGTTCGCGCAGCGGTAGCGGCAATGGCGGCGGCTGGGCTGGCAAGTCGGCTGGCGGCGGTTCGCGTGAAGGCGGCTTCGGCGGCGGTTCGCGTGACGGTGGCTACGGCGCACGCCGCAGCGACGGCCCGCGTACGGCGCGTCGCGGCAGCTAAGCAGCGACTGCTTGGCAGTCATCAGGCAAGCCTACTTACGTGGCTCGTTTAGCGCGTAAGGCAGCCTGAAAAGACCCGGACGGCCCCGCGCCATCCGTCAGTCGAAAGAAACCGGTGCTCAGGCACCGGTTTTTTTTCGTCCACACTTTGGGCACCGGCGAAATTTCACGATGTGGAAAATTTTTTTGCGTCGTAAAAAATCGTGCTGCAAGGCACAACAGGGCCTATTGCAAGATGGAAAAAGACGTTTCTTAATGCGAAACGCGTGATGCAAGCATTTGATTTTTAACAAAAATAAATATTCGAAAAACGCTCCTTGGCGGCTATTGCGCGGCGATCGATTTGCCTAGACTCTTATATAAGACTTCACGAAACGAAACGCCTCAAACGGCCTGCCGCTTCGACGAAGACCGCAAGTTTCTTGCATGGGACCAGAGTAAGCGCTAAAGCGCCAACTCTGGTCGACAGAGTCACCTATCCATTCATTACAGGCAACCAAGGAGCACACCATGTCGCGCGAACAACAAGCCAAGCAACTCCAACAGCAATGGGAAACCGATCCGCGCTGGAAAGGCGTGAAGCGTACGTACACGGCCGAAGACGTGATCCGTCTGCGCGGCTCGCTGCAAGTGGAGCACACGCTTGCCAAGCGCGGCGCGGAAAAGCTGTGGGAGAGCGTCAACAACGAGCCGTTCGTGAACTCGCTCGGCGCGCTGACCGGCAACCAGGCGATGCAACAGGTCAAGGCCGGCCTGAAGGCGATCTACCTGTCGGGCTGGCAAGTGGCGGGCGATGCGAACGTGGCCGGCGAAATGTACCCGGACCAGTCGCTGTACCCGGCGAACTCGGTGCCGCTCGTCGTGAAGCGCATCAACAACACGCTGACGCGCGCTGACCAGATCCAGTGGTCGGAAGGCAAGAATCCGGGCGACGAAGGCTATATCGACTACTTCGCCCCAATCGTGGCCGACGCGGAAGCCGGTTTCGGCGGCGTGCTGAACGCATTCGAACTGATGAAGGCCATGATCGAAGCAGGCGCCGCAGGCGTGCACTTCGAGGACCAGCTCGCTTCGGTGAAGAAGTGCGGTCACATGGGCGGCAAGGTGCTCGTGCCGACCCGCGAAAACATCGCCAAGCTGACCGCCGCGCGTCTGGCCGCCGACGTCTCGGGCACGTCGACCGTGCTGCTGGCTCGCACCGACGCGGAAGCCGCCGACCTGATCACGTCCGACGTGGATGACAACGACAAGCCGTTCCTGACGGGCGAACGCACGGTGGAAGGTTTCTATCGTACGAAGCCGGGTCTGGAACAGGCGATCTCGCGTGGCCTCGCCTACGCACCGTACGCCGACATGATCTGGTGCGAAACCGGCAAGCCGGACCTCGAGTTCGCGAAGAAATTCGCCGACGCGATCCACAAGGAATTCCCGGATCAACTGCTGTCGTACAACTGCTCGCCGTCGTTCAACTGGAAGAAGAACCTGGACGACGCAACCATCGCCAAGTTCCAGCGCGAACTCGGCGCAATGGGCTACAAGTTCCAGTTCATCACGCTGGCCGGCTTCCACGCGCTGAACTACTCGATGTTCAACCTGGCGCACGGCTATGCCCGCAACCAGATGACCGCCTTCGTCGAAATGCAGCAGGCTGAATTCGCTGCGGCCGAAAAGGGTTTCACCGCGGTCAAGCACCAGCGCGAAGTCGGCACCGGCTACTTCGACGCCGTGACGCAAACGGTCGAGCGCGATGCATCGACGACCGCGCTGCACGGTTCGACGGAAGACGAACAGTTCTTCGACAAGAAGGTCGCTTAAGTACCCTGTGGTCTGATCGCGGGAACGGCAAGGCAGAAAGAAAGCGGCTCCGTTAGAGAGCCGCTGTCAGGGAGGAGCAGCCATCAGGGCCGAAGCACGCCGGTCTGCCCTGATGGCTGGAATCTGGGAGAGATGGCGGTAGTGCAAACAAAGCCAGCACAACGCATTGTGCGGCGAGCATAGGACGCGCCGGCCTCATCGTCGGCGCGTTTTTTTTGCTATGCCGTTTTTTCCCGCGACGGGAATCGCGAGTGCGCACCTCAGCGGTACACGATGACCGGGATCTTCGTATGCGTCAGGACCCGCTGCGTCTCGCTGCCGATCAGCAAACTACCGAGACCGCGCCGCCCATGCGACGCCATGAAAATCACGTCGCAGCCGCCCTGCTCGGCCGCTTCGATGATGCCGAGGTACGGCGCCGGATGCACGCTGGTACGACTGTCGAACGCGACGCCGACGCGGCGCGCGGCCAACTCCACTTCTCTCAGGTGCACCTGCGCTTCACGCTCGCTGCGCTGCAGAAACTCGACCGGCGGCTCGATCACCACGTCGGAGAACGGCGAGTACGGATATTGCGGCAGACACGCGTAGGCAGTAACGCGAGCGCCGACGGCCTGCGCGAGATCGATGGCGCCGTCTATCGCTTTGCGTGACAGGTCTGAACCATCGGTCGGAACCAGGATGTGCCTGAACATGATGCCCTCCGTCGCCGGCTGCATGCAGTGCGGCGTCAGCGTCCCACGAGGCGCGGCTTGAAAGCCGCTTCAATCGATTGTAGGTCGCAGAAACGCGGTCAAGGCCGTCGTGCGGGTCTGTCCGCATATCGGAAACCCGCTGCGCCGGTCCGCGTGGGAGTCGTGTGTGGCGGTTGTGCAGGACGGCATACGGATCGTTGCGCCGGTCGCCGGTCACCGGGCCGCAGCCGCAACTCAGCCGCCCTCGCCCCAGTAATCAGGATGGCCGTACGTATGCTTGAGAAAATCCAGAAACAGCCGGACCCGCAGCGGCAAATGCCGGCGCTGCGGAAAAACCGCATGGATGCCGATCGGCGGCGCGGCGAACTCGTCGAGCACGCTCACCAGCCGGCCGGCCGCGATATCCGTGCCGACCTCCCACCACGAACGCCATGCGAGCCCGTAACCCTCGAGGCACCACTCGTGCAGCACGGCGCCGTCCGAGCATTCCATCGTGCCGGACACCTTGATCGACACGACCTTGTCGCCCTGCTGGAACATCCAGCCGCGCTGCTGGTTGGCGCTCGCGCCGAGCGCGAGGCAGTTGTGATGCGCGAGATCGGCCAGCGTATGCGGCGAACCGCGCCGGCTCAGATACGACGGCGAAGCCACGCACACGCGGCGGTTCTCACCGAGCTTGAGCGACACCAGCGACGAATCCGGCAATTCGCCGAGGCGCACGGCGCAGTCGAAGCCCTCGTTGACGAGATCGACCAACCGGTCAGACAGGTCGAGCGTAATGGATACATCCGGATGCGCGACGGTGAAGGCCGGCACCAGCGGCGCAACATGCCGGCGCCCGAACCCGGCCGGCGCCGACAGCCGCAAATGGCCGCTCGCCTTTACGCCGCCCGCCGACACACTGGCCTCGGCGTTCTGCATGTCGTGGATGACGCGCTGGCAATCTTCGAGAAAAGCCGAGCCTTCGAAGGTCAGCGTGATCTTGCGCGTGGTGCGCACCAGCAGCTTGACGCCGAGACGCTCTTCGAGCGCATCGATGCGGCGGCCGATGATCGCGGGTGCGACGCCCTCAGCAAGCGCCGCGGCGGACAGGCTGCCCTTGGCCGCAACGGTAACGAAAGTCTCGATCTGCTTGAAACGATCCATAGGGAGCGGAGCCGCGACGCCTCGAAGGAAGTCCCCTTGGGAGCGTCGTGCGGGAAAGTGGTCGGTGCGCGTCAGATTAGGTGCATGAAAGTAAAAGATCAAGTGATGTTTAGCCTCTTTTTTAGCGTGGAGCATCACTAATACAATCCATCCTGACCTCTGATAGGAGTGCACGGCAATGTCGGCCACAACGACACCCTTCCCCAAAGCAGTGATTTTCGACGCGTACGGCACGCTTTTCGACGTGCATTCGGTGATCGCTGCCGCGGAGCAGATGTTCCCGGGCCACGGCGACGCGCTCTCGCAGTTGTGGCGCCAGAAACAGATCGAATATACGCAGTTGCGCACGCTCGCCGATCCTGCGGGTGCGCCCGGCGCACATTACCGGCCGTTCTGGGACATCACGCTCGACGCCTTGCGCTTCGCCGCCAAGAAACTGCATCTGACGCTGGGACGCGCGGCAGAGAAGCGTCTGATGGACGAATATGCGTGCCTGTCCGCCTTTCCCGATGCCGTGCCCGCGCTGCGCCAGTTGCGCGACGCGCCTTCGGCGTCGTCCGGGTCCGCATCCGCGCCTGCGGGCGGCAAAGCCGGGGCAAGCGCAAGTTCAACAAGGCCCGGTCTCGCGATCCTCTCGAACGGCAATCCGCAAATGCTCGACATCGCCGTGAAGAGCGCCGGCATGACGCGCCTGTTCGACCATGTCCTGTCCGTCGACACCGTACGCGCCTACAAACCCTCGCCCGCAGCCTACACGCTCGGCACACAAGCCTTCAACGCAGAGCCGCGCGAGATCGTCTTCGTGTCGTCGAACGGCTGGGACGTGGCAGGCGCGGGCTGGTTCGGCTTCACAACTTTCTGGCTTAACCGGCAAAACGCACCAGCCGAAGAACTGGGCGTCATGCCGCATGGCGTGGGCGGAGGCATGAACGATCTGCTCGCGTTTCTGAAGTCCCTCGCGTCGCCCGGCCGCAATAGCGGCACGGGCAACACCGGCGATCCCGGTGGCAGCCGCACACGCCACAGCCCTGGCGCATGACGGCTACCACCAGGATCGCGCGACGCAATTCAACCGCATCTCAACATTTGCACCTTTGCAATCTGACCGACCAAGGAGAAACCATGGCGAATCCGCTGTCATCGCAATCATCGCTGTCGCTGCCGCAGGGCATGGAAATCACGGCTGAGATCAAGCCGGGCTATGAAGCGATCCTCACCCGCGAAGCGCTCGAACTCGTCGCCGCGCTGCATCGCACGTTTGAACCGCGCCGCCAGCAACTGCTGCAGGCGCGTGTGGAACGCACCAAACGTCTCGATGCCGGCGAGCGCCCCGACTTCCTCGCCGAAACGAAAAGCGTGCGCGAAGGCGACTGGAAGATCGCGCCGCTGCCGCAAGATCTGCAATGCCGCCGCGTGGAAATCACCGGACCGGTCGAGCGCAAGATGATCATCAACGCGCTGAATTCGGGCGCGGATTCGTACATGACCGACTTCGAAGATTCGAATGCGCCGAGCTGGGATAACCAGATTACCGGCCACATCAATCTGAAGGACGCAGTGCGCCGCACGATTTCGCTCGAACAGAACGGCAAGTCGTACACGCTGAACGACAAGATCGCCACGCTGATCGTGCGTCCGCGCGGCTGGCATCTGGACGAAAAGCACGTGACGGTGGACGGCAAGCGCGTCTGTGGCGGCATCTTCGATTTCGCGCTCTTCATGGTTCACAACGCGAAGGAACAGGTTGCGCGCGGCACGGCGCCCTACTTCTATCTGCCGAAGATGGAGAGCCATCTGGAAGCGCGCCTGTGGAACGACATCTTCCTCGCCGCACAGGAAGCCGTCGGCGTGCCGCGCGGCACGATTCGCGCGACTGTGCTGATCGAGACGATCGTCGCCGCGTTCGAAATGGACGAGATCCTGTACGAGTTGCGCGAACACAGCTCGGGTCTGAACGCCGGCCGCTGGGACTACATCTTCTCGGCGATCAAGAAGTTCAAGAACGACCGCGATTTCTGTCTCGCCGACCGTTCGCAGATTACGATGACCTCGCCGTTCATGCGTGCGTACGCGCTGCTGTTGCTGAAGACCTGCCATCGCCGCAACGCGCCGGCAATCGGCGGCATGAGCGCGCTGATCCCGATCAAGAACGATCCGGCCGCGAACGACAAGGCAATGGGTGGTGTGCGCTCGGACAAGGCGCGCGATGCCGGCGACGGTTACGACGGTGGCTGGGTCGCGCATCCGGGCCTCGTGCCGATCGCGATGGAAGAATTCGTCAAGGTGCTCGGCGACAAGCCGAATCAGATCGGCAAGCAACGCGACGACGTGCTCGTCACGGCGGCCGACCTGACGGACTTCCGCCCGGAAGCGCCGATCACCGAAGGCGGTTTGCGCAACAACATTAACGTCGGCATTCACTACCTGGGTTCGTGGCTCGCGGGCAATGGCTGCGTGCCGATTCACAACCTGATGGAAGACGCCGCCACCGCGGAGATTTCGCGCTCGCAAGTGTGGCAATGGATTCGCTCGCCGAAGGGCAAGCTCGAAGATGGCCGCAAGGTCACGGCCGAGTTGGTGCGCGAGTTGTCGGCAGAAGAACTCGACAAGGTGAAGCAGGCAGTCGGCGGGGATACGAAGCCGTACGATCGCGCTGCACAAATCTTCGAAGAGATGTCGACGTCGGAGCAGTTCACCGACTTCCTGACGCTGCCGCTGTACGAGGAAATCTGAGTTATCTGAACGGCCTCAGGCACGAGCCTCATTTACGAGCAATAACGACGTCGTACCAGGCCCGCTTTCACCAGCCACGCAAGATGAAAGAGCGGCTTGGGTCGCAAGGCTGACCGACCGCGCGGCCCGACAGGCGTATGCCTGCCGGGCCGTTTTTTTATGTGCTCGCGAGGTGCTCGTTATGCGGTCGTTATGCTTGCGCCGTGTACTCGTGGTGCGCTCGCCGTGGGCTACCTATGCCGCGCCTCAGCGCGTGCTGCGATACTCGACCCAATCGCCTGACCTGATTTCCGGGTGCCCCTTCACCACATTGGGCGCGACCGGATAGAAGCGGCAGTTCACGACGTTACCGTCTACTTTCACTATCACTTCTCGCGCGAGGAAGCGATCTTCGACGCCGGGATACACCGCTTCGATCTCGTCGAGCACCGCCACCAGTTCATCGTCGATTTCGTAGACGTCGCCCGTGACGTCCACACCCGCTTCGTCGACCACCAGGCCCGGATACAAGCCGAAGTCGAATAGATGGCCGCGCACCGTGGCCGTGCCGAGAAAATTCGGCGCGGCGATTTCGTTGCGCGCCGCAGCATCTCTGAGGTCGTTCACTTCACCGGCACGCAATGTGCCGTATACAAAAACGGTCTGCATCGTCGTTTGCTCTCCTTGATGATGGGTTCGGCTTGCCTCGGCTGTTGCCGGGGTTCAGTTCAACGACGTGCTCGCCACCAGCACGCCGTCGATATCCGCATAGATCCACTCGCCAGGACGTACCAGTGCGCCCGGCAATTGCACCGGCACGTCGCGCTCGCCGGTGCCGAGCTTCTTGCCGCGCCGTGGGCAGGTCGTCAGCGCCGCCACGCCGACATTGACTTCATTGAGCTCCAGCGCGTCGCGCACGCAGCCGTTCAACACGATGCCCGCCCAGCCATTCTGCTCGGCGATTTGCGCGAGGTTGCCGCCCACCAGTGCGCAACGAAGACTGCCACCGCCGTCGACGACCAGCACCCGGCCGGCGCCCTTCTCCTCGAGCGTGGCGCGGACGAGCGCGTTGTCTTCGAACACCTTTAGCGTTACCGCCTCGCCGCTGAAACACTCGGCACGGCTGAAGAGATGAAAGACCGGTTCGAGCACACGCAGTGTGCCTAGGGCCAGTTGGTCCTCGTGTGCGTCGCACAAGTCAGCGGTTGCAAAACTCATGACCTTCTCCTCGGGATCCGTGTACTCGGGACATTATGCAACGTTGACTCCGACGTAACACCTACAATGAGAGGCCCCCGGTGGTTTTGGGTCTGTGCCTTCGGGTCTGTGCCTTCGGGTCTGTGCCTTCGGGTCTGTGCCTTCNGGGTCTGTGCCTTCGGGTCTGTGCCTTCGGGTCTGTGCCTTCGGGTCTGTGCCTTCGGGTCTGTGCCTTCGGGTCTGTGCCTTCGGGTCTGTGCCTTCGGGTCTGTGCCTTCGGGTCTGTGCCTTCGGGTCTGTGCCTTCGGGTCTGTGCCTTTGGGTCTGTGCTCTCGGGGTCCGCGCTTGATGGCTCTGTGCGTGAGCGCTCCCTGCTTGCGCGTTGTGCGTTTACACCCACTGCAGTTTTTGCGTTCCATCCATTGGATCGATCTTCAAGATGAATTCGTCCACTGACTCAGCCCTGTCGAGCCAGGTCCACTTCGCCGACATCCCACCCGAATTCCAGCCCACGCAAACGCACCCGATCCGCGTGCGCTCGCGGCTGATGCCGTCGGGCTGGCGCATTGCGCGACACACGCATGCATGGGCGCAGGTGGCCTACGCATCACGCGGCGTGCTGCGGGTCGCGACGACCGGCACGACGTGGATGGTGCCGCCATCCCGGGCGATCTGGGTGCCGCCGCACGTGACGCACGAAGTGGTCGCAGTCGAAGAAGCCTTTCTGCGCACGCTCTACATCACCGAAAGCACCGTCCCGGCCGGACTGGATACGCCGCGCGTGGTCGAAGTATCGGATCTGCTGCGCGAAGTCATCGCAGCGCTCGATACGCCAGGCATTTCGGCGACGCGCGAACAGTTGCTAGGCGCGCTCGCGTTAGACGAACTGACGCGTTCGGAGCCACTGCCGCTGTCCGTGCCGATGCCCAACGAGAAGCGTTTGCGCGCGTTGTGCGAGGCTGTGATCGCGGACCCGACGCACGGCGAGTCGCTCGAACAATGGGCGTTAAGCGTGGGGGCGAGTACGCGCACGATTGCGCGGCTGTTTCGTCAGGAGTTGGGCGTGAGCTTTTCGCAATGGCGTCAGCAGGCCATTCTCGCGCGCGCGATTCCGCTGTTAAGCCAGGGACGGCCGCTTTCACATGTCGCGCAAGAGCTGGGCTATCAGAGTCAGAGTGCGTTCTCGGCGATGTTCCGGCGAGCCTTCGGCGAAAGTCCGCGGGCGTTCATCGAGCGTGGCGCTGAACATCGTGTAGAGAGCGGGGATCGGGGCGGCAATGAGGCGGACGAAGAGACCGCGCAAAAGTGACGGCGTAAAGCGTAACCAGCAGCCACTCGCCGCAGTGCGTCAAACGCGCCGCGCCAGATGACGGATCGCCCCGAGTTGCGCCAGACGCGGCCCGGCCAGCTTGTACCCCTTGCGTTGGTACAGCCGCGCGGCAGGATTGTCGACAAACACGCGCAACTGCAACTCGCGCAGCCCGCGCTCGCGCGCCCATTGATGCGACATATCGAGCAGATACGTGCCGGCGCCGAGACGCCGATGCCCTTCGGCAATCTGCACGTCGCGGATATGCAGCGAATCGCCTTCCTGGGTGATGCGCAGCACACCGATCGGCGTGCCGTCCACTTCGAGAATGAAATTCTCCGACTCGCGCCAACTGCCGAGAAACAGATCGCCACGCCAGACCAGATGGTGCCGGCGATAGTAGCCACCCATGTTATTGCGAGTCAGCGCCTCGGCGAACTCGAAATCGTCCATGCTGGCCGGGCGCAGATGAAACGGTGACGGAGCTTCGGTTGGATCGAACATGGTGGAACGACGAAGATGAGTCGGGTCAACGGTAAAACAGGCCGCGCGCGCTGGCAATGGCTGTTTGTCCCGAGCATACCCGGACGATACCCAGGCGGACCGGCTGCGGAAATAAAAAAAGCCCACTTCTTTCGAAGTGGGCTTCTTAAAATCTGGCGGAGCGGACGGGACTCGAACCCGCGACCCCCGGCGTGACAGGCCGGTATTCTAACCAACTGAACTACCACTCCAGTTTGCCTATCATGACTTGCGAGCGTTGGTTTTTTCTCTGCAAGCTGCGCTGCTTTACTACTACCAAGCGACGCTGATGTTTGGCGTCCCCTAGGGGATTCGAACCCCTGTACTCACCGTGAAAGGGTGATGTCCTAGGCCTCTAGACGAAGGGGACATAATCTTTTCAGATCTGTCTTTATCTTGCTGCTAATTGACGTTAATTTCGTTTCGTCAGCAGCAAAGACCGATATTCTAACTACGTTACACCGGTTTGTGAAGTCTTTTTTGCTACAAGCTCCAGACTTCGGAACGACTTCACTCTGCTCTGATGGTGGAGGTAAGCGGGATCGAACCGCTGACCTCTTGCATGCCATGCAAGCGCTCTCCCAGCTGAGCTATACCCCCCTTGCAGAACAGAAACGAGATTTTAGAGGCCAATTTGCGCTTTGTAAATACCCTTTGCGCAATTGCATGCGACTTTTTTCGCAAGTCGCATGCAAACCCTCTCAATGCAAATGCGAACGCGCTTAAGCCAACGCTTTTTCGATACGGCTCACGACAACGTCGCGGCCAAACAGCATCAGCACGCTGTCGATCGACGGCGTATGCGTGGTACCTGCCACCAGCAGACGAACCGGCATGGCCAGTTGCGGCATCTTCAGCTTGTGTGTGCCAAGCGTTGCCTTCAACGCCGCAGCGATCGCTTCCTTGGTCCACTCCACCGTTTTGAGCGAAGCGGCCAGATCGGCAAGCGCCGGACGCACGACATCCGTGACGTGCTGCGCGAGCGCCTCGGCTTCAGGCGCCGGCGTGCGATAGAACATCGCCGCGTTCTCGGCGATTTCCTTCACCGTCGACGCACGGTCCTTCAGCAAGCCCACCACCGACGTCAGATCGGCGCCCTGCGCAATGGCGGCTTCGTCGATATCCAACCCGGCGAAGAAAGGCTTTGCGAGCTCTGCAAGGCGCGCGTTGTCCGCTTCCTTGATGTAGTGCGCGTTGAGCCAGTTCAGCTTGTCGTGGTCGTACTGAGCCGGCGACTTGCCCAGATGCTCCAGATCGAACCATTCGACGAACTGCTCACGCGTAAAGATCTCCGCGTCGCCATGCGACCAGCCCAGACGCGCCAGATAGTTGACCACCGCTTCCGGCAGAAAGCCCGCGTCGCGATAACCCATCACGCTCATTGCGCCGTGACGCTTGCTCATCTTCTCGCCCTGCTCGTTCAGCACGGTCGGCAAGTGCGCGTAAACCGGCGGCTCGGCGCCGAGCGCACGCAGAATGTTGATCTGACGCGGCGTGTTGTTCACGTGATCGTCGCCGCGAATCACGTGCGTGATGCGCATGTCCAGATCGTCCACCACCACACAGAAGTTGTAAGTCGGCGTGCCGTCCGGGCGCGCGATCACGAGGTCGTCGAGTTCTTCATTCGAGATCTCGATGCGGCCTTTCACTGCGTCGTCCCATGCGACTACACCAGAGAGCGGATTGCGGAAGCGCAGCACGGGCTGCACGCCGGCCGGCGGCTCCGGCAAGACCTTGCCGGGTTCCGGGCGCCACGTGCCGTCATAGCGCGGCTTTTCGCCGGCCTCGCGTTGGCGTTCGCGCAGTGCGTCCAGCTCTTCCGTCGACATGTAGCACGGGTACACGAGCCCCTCGCCTTGCATCTGCTTGAGCACTTCGCGATAACGGTCCATGCGCTGCATCTGGTAGAACGGGCCTTCGTCGATATCGAGGCCGAGCCATTCCATACCTTCGAGAATGGCGTCGACCGCTTCGGTACTGGAACGCTCCACGTCGGTGTCCTCGATCCGCAGCACGAAGGTCCCTTTCATCTTGCGCGCGAACGCCCACGGATAAAGCGCGGAGCGAATGTTGCCGAGGTGGATGAAGCCGGTGGGACTCGGTGCGAAACGGGTACGGACGGAGGTGGTCATTAGCGGTTACTCGGAAGACAGGCGCCGGCGCCGTGGCGAACATTGCCAGTGAAGCGCGGCAGCGGACCGCGTCCATGCAGCAGAAAGCTGCCTTGCACAGACACGAAGGAAATAAATGCGAGAGCCGAATTATACCTTCCGAACACGCGATGCCTGCCCTCGTCCGAATGGCCATTGGCAGCGCACAAGACGCGCGGGAAGCGCGCCTCGGCAGGCCTGAGCGTTTCCTCTGCAACGTTTCATTACCGGACCGACGCGTGCCCGGAGCTTTGATTTATGATGTGCGCGCGCTGCGGGTGGGGATAGAACCACAGCGCATGGAATCGCCAGCGGCAATTCCGTCCGTTTGACTATCCGCCTGATCGCGGCACCGGTTGCGCCGATCGCGCCGACTCTGCCGTTGCTGGAGAACCCGTTGAAACCGTCATCCCCTCGCCTCGCCCGTCGCAACTTCTCGTTGGCATGCGCCTCCGCGGTGCTCGCTGCGTGCACTACGACTGGCGGCAGCAAGACCGATAGCACGCCGGTCGCCACCACGCCCACCGCCAACCCGCCACCGCTCGACAAACCGCAGCGACCGATCCGCGTCGGCCTTGCACTAGGCGGCGGTGCCGCGCGCGGCTTCGCGCACATCGGCGTGATCAAGGCACTCGAGGCGCGCAATATCCAGGTCGATCTCGTGGCCGGCACCAGCGCGGGCTCGGTGGTGGGTGCGCTATACGCCTCGGGGATGAACGGCTTTGCACTGAACAAGCTCGCGCTGACCATGGACGAAGCGTCGATCAGCGACTGGGCGATGCCGTTTCGCACGCGCGGCTTCCTGCAAGGCGTCGCGCTGCAGAACTACCTGAATACGACGCTCAACAACCGTCCGATCGAGAAGATGGTCAAGCCGCTCGGCGTGGTCGCCACCGATCTGAAGACCGGCCAGCCGATCCTGTTCCAGCGCGGCAACACCGGCATTGCGGTGCGCGCGTCATGCAGCGTGCCGTCGATTTTCGAGCCGGTGAAGATCGGTGGGCACGAGTATGTGGACGGCGGCCTGGTGAGTCCGGTGCCCGCCTCATTCGCGCGCAAGATGGGCGCGGATTTTGTGATCGCCGTGGACATCTCGCAGCGCCCGGAAAGCGGCCTCACAGCCAGCTCGTTCGACGTGCTGATGCAGACTTTCACGATCATGGGCCAGACGATCAAGGCTTATGAGCTCGACAAGTACGCCGACGTCGTGATCCGGCCGAATCTGGCCGCGATGAGCGGCAGCGATTTCTCGCAGCGCAACGCAGCGATCCTGGCCGGCGAGGAAGCCGTGGCGAAGATGATGCCCGAGTTGCAACGCAAGATGGCCGCGAGCCGCGCCGCGGTGTAACCCGGCAGGATCGAGCCAGTTATACCGGCCGGGGCGCGGGGGCTGCAGTTGTCGTCACGCACGCAGCGCCTACCCAACCCGGCGTACCGCGCGGAAGATTCCGTGCCATATCGGTCAGCGCCCAAACGCAAAAAGCCTGCTTCGAACGAAGCAGGCTTTTTTGTCGCACCAAAACCGCCGGTGCGGGCTGAATCAGTTACTGATTGCCGCCAATCGACGCATTCACGCGCTTGCGCAGATCTTCGCCTTCCTGATAGGACGTCTCGATCCGGCGTGCACCAGTAAAGCGCTTTTCCCAATACCCGCTATCCATATCGTCGACGCGGATCGTGCTGCCCGTGGAAGGCGAATGCACAAACTTGTTGTCACCGATGTAGATGCCGACGTGCGAGAACGTGCGGCGCATCGTATTGAAGAACACCAGATCGCCCGGCTTCAGGTCGCTGACGCGAATCTTTTCGCCGACGCGGCTCATTTCCTCGGCGCGGCGCGGCAGCGCCATACCGAGCGTGTCCTGGAACACGTAGCGAACGAAACCGCTGCAATCGAGCCCCGAATCGGGCGTATTACCACCCCAACGGTAGCGAACGCCGATCATGTTCAGCGCGCCGACCACCACGTCGCCCGCTTTGCCGGCCATGCCGGACAGGAACGATTTGGCGCTGCCGTCGCTGTCAGGAGCGGCCGATTGCGAATTGAGGGGGGACAAAGAATTCGACCCGCTGGGGGTCGAATATGAGGCATTCTGATTAAAACTGCTTACTTCGTCGGCGAACGCGCCGGGAGCTGCTGCCATCAAGACGCCAATGAACATCCCGGCGACGACGCGCGTGCAAGCCTGGGTTAGGTTTCTGTGCTGCATTGGTCGGTATTTTTTGCCTAAAAATCAGTGGGCTACGGAAAAAAGTTTGGTCGATACTAGCCAGTAAGTATTCACGTGTCAAAACAAATAGAAAAATACAATCGAGACACGCACCCAATTGGTGAAAGAGTGCAAAATCAGTGGTCAAGCGCCGCTTTCAGCAGCTTTCGGGTGTAAGGGTGCGCCGGTGTCGCAAAAATCTGCTCAACGTCCCCGCTTTCGACGATCGATCCGTTTTGCATGACTGCGACACGATGCGCCATCGCCCCGATTACGGCCAGATCATGACTGATGAAAACGAAGCCGAGGTTGTACTTCTGTTGCAACCCGGCGAGCAGTTTCAGCACCTGCTGCTGGATCGACACGTCGAGCGCGCTGGTCGGTTCGTCGAGTATCAGGATGCGTGGTTCCAGCACCAGAGCGCGCGCGATCGCAATCCGCTGACGCTGGCCGCCGGAAAACTCATGGGGATAGCGGTACAGCACCGTGCGGTCCAAACCGACTTCGCGCAGGACCGACACCACCTTGTCGCGCCGCGCCTCCTGGCTCATTTGCGGCCGGTGCAGCGCAAGCCCTTCGCCGACGATCCGCTCGATGGTTTGCCGCGGCGAAAGCGAGCTGAACGGGTCCTGAAAGACAACTTGCATATTCGAGCGTAAGGCGGTTTGTTCGGCGCCGCGATAGCTGCCGAGCGCCCTGCCCTGAAACTCGATCTCGCCGTGCACCGTGCGTTGCAGACCGAGCAGGGCCATTGCCAACGTCGATTTACCCGAACCCGATTCGCCGACGATCCCCAGTGTCTCGCCCTGGCGCACCGACACGTTCGCATCGGCAACCGCGCGGAAGTGTCCCGAGCGAAACCAGCCGCTCACGCCCGGAAGTTTCGTTTTGAAATCGACCGAGACATCCCGCGCTTCGAGCAGGACGGGCGAGATCGGCAGCACGGGGACCACCGTGCGTTGCGGGCGGCTCGCCAACAGACGCTGCGTGTACGGATGCTGCGGCGACTCGAACACCTGCTCGACCGACCCGCTTTCCACGAGTACGCCCTGCTCCATCACCGCGATGCGTTGCGCGAAATGGCGCACCAGATTCAGGTCGTGCGTGATCAGCAGCACGGCCATACCGCGCTTCTCGGCTTCGTCGCGTTGCAGCTCCAACAGCAGCTCGACGATCTGCGCGCGGATCGTGACGTCGAGCGCCGTCGTCGGCTCATCAGCCAGCAACAGGCGTGGACGGCACGCGAGCGCCATCGCGATCATCGCGCGCTGCCGCTGACCGCCCGAGAGCTGATGCGGATAGCTGTTCACACGCTTGCCGGGCTCGGCAATGCCCGTGCGCCCCAGCAACGCCACTGCGCGCTTACGCGCCTCGTTCGCCGTGACGCCGTCGTGTACAACGATCGTCTCCGCAATCTGGTCACCGACCGTATAGAGCGGATTAAGGGCCGTCATCGGCTCCTGGAAGATCATCGCGATGTCCGAGCCGCGCATGCCGCGCATCTCACGCTCGCTTTTCGCAAGCAGATCCTGCCCATCGAAACGAATCGACCCGCTCACCTGCGCGTCGCTCAACAGACGCAGGATCGAGAGCGCAGTCACGCTCTTGCCCGAGCCCGATTCGCCGACCAGCGCGACCCGCTCGCCGCGTTGAATCGCGAGCGTCACGTCGTTCACCGCGACCGTGTCACCGAAGGTCACATGCAGATGATCGAGTTCCAGCAGCGGCGGTGTTATAGCCTGTTTTGCCTCGTTCTCCACCATGGCGCTCACTGGTTGCCTCCTGCGCGCATGGCATCGGAGATGCGGGTGTCCAGCGCGTTGCGCAGCGCATCGCCCATGAACGTCAGCAGCAACAGCATCGCAACCAGCACGCCGAACGTGGACAACGAGATCCACCACGCGTCGAGATTTGCTTTGCCTTGCGCGAGCAGTTCGCCGAGACTCGGGGTCGGCGACGGCACGCCGAGGCCGAGAAAGTCGAGGCTCGTGAGCGCGAGAATCGCGCCGCTCATGCGGAACGGCAGAAACGTGATCACCGGCGTCAGACTGTTGGGCAAGACGTGCCGCCACATGATCTGCCAGTTCGAGAGCCCCATCGCTCGAGCCGCACGCACATAGTCCTGATGACGGTTGCGCAGAAACTCCGCTCGTACGTAATCCGATAAACCGATCCAGCCGAACAAGGACAGCAGCACGATCAGCAGAATGAACCCCGGCTCGAAGATCGACGAGAAAATGATCAACAGGTAAAGCTCCGGCATGGCACTCCAGATTTCGATCAGGCGCTGCCCGATGATATCGATACGTCCTCCGAAGTAACCCTGCACGGCGCCTGCTGCAATCCCGAGCACGGTGCCGATCAAGGTGAGCACCAGCGCGAATTCCACCGACACGCGAAAACCGTACAGAAGACGCGCGAAGAGATCGCGACCACGGTCGTCGGTGCCGAACCAGTTATCGCGCGACGGCGGCGCCGGGTTCGGTGCCTTCGAGAAGTAATTCAGCGTGTCGTAGTAGTACCGGTTCGGCGGATACACGGCGAAGTTACCCGGCGTGTCGAAACGATGTTTGATATACGGATCGAGATAATCGGCGGGCGTCGGGAAGTCGCCGCCGAAGGTGGTCTCCGCGTAGGTCTTGAACATCGGAAAATACAACTGCCCTTCGTAACGCACCACGAGCGGCTTGTCGTTCGACCACAACGGCCCGGCGAGGCTCGCTGCAAACGCCACGACAAAGATGATCAGACTCCAGTAGCCAAGACGCTGCTGGCGAAAACGCTGCCAGACGCGACGCGCGGGCGTGGGTGACACGAACGCGCGAGCCGGTTCGGTGCGCGCCGCCGCATCGGCTGAACGACGGGCTCGATTCATCAGCGCTCCAGTTGTTCGAATTGGATGCGGGGATCGACCCACACATAGCAGAGATCGGAAATCAGCTTGGTCGCAAGACCGATCAGCGTGAACAGATAAAGCGTGCCGAGCACGACCGGATAGTCCCGCCGCACCACCGATTCGTACGACAGCAGGCCGAGTCCGTCGAGCGAAAACAGTGTCTCGATCAGCAGACTGCCGGTGAAAAACGCACCGATGAATGCCGCAGGGAAACCGACGATCAACGGCAGCAACGCGTTACGAAACACGTGCTTCCACAGCACGCGCTTTTCCGACAAACCTTTGGCGCGCGCGGTCAGCACGTATTGCTTGCGGATCTCGTCGAGGAAGGCGTTTTTCGTCAGCATCGTGACGACCGCGAAACTGCCCACCACCGAGGCCGTGATCGGCAACGTGATATGCCACAGATAGTCGACGATCTTGCCGCCAAAACTCAATTGCGCCCAGTTGTCTGAGGTGAGATTGCGCAGCGGGAACAACTGCAGGAAACTGCCGCCGCCGAACAGCACCAGCAACAGCACGCCCAATACAAAGCCCGGAATCGCATAGCCGACCAGCACGACGAGGCTCGTCGCGATATCGAAGCGCGAACCGTTGCGCACCGCTTTGGCGATGCCCAAGGGCACCGATATCAGATACGTCAGAAAGAACGTCCATAAGCCGATGCTGATCGACACCGGCAACTTCGAAACGATCAGCGACCACACGCTCTGGTGGCGGAAATAGCTCTGGCCAAGGTCGAACGTCGAGAAGCGTTTGAGCATCAGGACGTAGCGTTCGAGCGGCGGTTTGTCGAAGCCATACAGCACTTTCAGTTGCGCGATCTGCTGCGCGTCGACACCGGTATGCGCGCGCAGACCGAACGGCGCGCCATTCTCAGCGCCTTTGCGCAGCTCGTGCTGCATCTGCTCGACCGGGCCGCCCGGGACAAACTGGATCACGACGAAGGTCAGCGTCAGCACGCCGAGCAAGGTCGGGATCATCAACAGCAGGCGTTTGAGGATGTAGCTCCACATGGCGTCGTTTCCGGTGCGAAGGCGGTGAATGAATGGACGCGTTCAGTTCGACTGTGCTTGCGGCGATTGCGGCGGTTGCGGCTGGGCATACCACCACATCGACGTGATCCAGCCTTCCGCGCCATAGTACAGAGGCAGCGTCTTCGGCCAGGCGAGACCGCGCTTGAACGCCACCCGGTGCGAAGCGCTGTACCACTGCGGAATCACATAGTAGCCATGCATCAGCACGCGGTCGAGCGCGTGCGTAGCGTCGATCAGCTGCGCGCGCGTCTGCGCATGCACGAGCGCGCTCAGGATCGCGTCGACGGCCGGCGACTTTATCCCGATCACATTGTCCGAACCGTTGGTGTCCGCAGCCTTGCTACCAAAACGGTCGATCTGCTCCGAACCGGGCACCTGCACGTCTCCCATACGAATCGTGGTCGCATCGAAGTCGAATGCGTCGAGTCGCTTCTGATAGACCGCGAAGTCGGACGCTCGAAACCTCGCGGTGATGCCGAGCTTCTGCAGATTACGGACGAGGGTCGCGACGATCGGCTCAAACTGCGCGGACGAGCCGGAGTCGTCGAGTATCTCGAACTCGAATGGCTCACCTTTGGCATTACGCAGTGCATTGTCGCGATAGGTCCACCCCGCCTGCTGCAACAACGCGCGCGCTTGCAGCAGATTGGCGCGCAGCGAGCCTGGCGGATCGGTGTCGGGCTGCTTCGGCGGCAGACCGAACACAGCCGGATCAAGTTTGGCGCGCCACGGGTCGAGCAGCGCCAACTCGCCAGGCGTTGGCATACCCTTCGCCTGCAATTCTGTATTGGCGAAGAAACTGTCGATGCGCGTGTACTGATTGAAGAACAGTTGCCGGTTCAGCCACTGAAAGTCGAGTGCGAGATCGAGCGCCTTGCGCACGCGGACGTCCTGAAACAATGGCCGCCGTGTATTGAGCACGAAGCCTTGCATGCCAATGCCGTTATGTTGCGGGAATTCGCGTTTGATCAACTCGCCGCTATCGAACTTCTTGCCGACGTCGCGCCGCACCCAATTGCGCGCGATATATTCGACCAATGCGTCGTACTCACCCGCCTTGAACGCCTCGAGCCGCGCGGTGCTATCCGAATACAGCTTGTAGACGATCCGATCGAAATTGTTCATGCCGACCCGCACCGGCAACGTCGCGCCCCAATAATTCGGATCGCGTCGATAGGCAATCGTGCGACCGTTCTCGTACTGATCGATCAGATAAGGCCCGCTGGCGATCGGCTTCTCGAACGCCAACTGGTCGAACGCGATGCGGCTGCCGTCCGGCTTCATCCCCCACTTGCGCGAAAACACCGGCATGCCGCCCGCGAGCAGCGGCAACTCGCGATTGCGTTGATGAAACTCGAAGCGGATCGTATGCGGATCAACAACGACTGCGCGTGTGATCTCGCCAAAAAACGACGCGAATTGCGGCGCGGCCTTCGGGCTTTTCAGCGTGTCGAGCGAAAACTTGACGTCGTCCGCGGTGACCGGATCGCCGTTCGAAAAGCGCGCGCGCGGGTTGATGTGAAAAGTGGTCGACAGGCCGTCGGGCGCGATCTTGATGTCGTCCGCGAGCAGGCCATAGGCGGACGCCACTTCGTCGCTGCTGCCGATGGTCAGGCTCTCGAACATCAGGTCGACGCCCGGTGCGGTGTTACCGCGCAGTGTGAACGGATTGAATTTATCGAAGCTGGTGAGCCGGCTCGGATTGGCAAGCACCAGCGTGCCACCCTTCGGCGCATCCGGGTTGACGTAGTCGAAGTGCTTGAAATCCGCGGGATATTTCGGCTCGCCGTATTGCGCGATCGCATAGACCGCCTGGGCCTCGGGCGCCGCGAGCAAACCGGCGAGAAGTGACACGCCGCACAGTGCAACAGCGCACGCCGAGCGCGAGGAGCGCGGCACAACCGGTAGACCGACACGCGATAGCCTGTGAATCACGCTGCACCAAAGTGCACGAGGCGTTTGAACCCATCGCGAGCCAGTTGTCATAGGGGCCTTGTTGGTCAGTGGGCAATTGCGGTGTGAGGGAATTCTACCCAATAAACCCGCGCAATCCGCACATCTCATCTGCGGGACGTTCACGCGCGTGGTGCGCAAACCTCATTGGGAGAATTCATGGGCGTCCTCGCTGGCAAACGCATCCTGCTGACCGGCTTGCCCTGTTGACTCGGCGTTTTCAGCTCAGCCCGCAGGTTTCGCGAGCGCAATAACAAAACCGCCCTTTTTGGGGCGGTTTTTTCAACGCGGTAACTGCGTCAACTGTGGCTTTTTGATGGCTTAGTGCCAGCCACGACGATTGTCGTAGTGGTCACGGCCGTAATCGTAGCGGCCAGGGGGATGACGGCGATACCAGTCGTCACGCGCCCAGTAGCGGCGGCCGTCCCAGTAGCGGTCGCCGTGCCAGCCGATCACGATCGCCGGGCCGCCGTAGTACACGGGAGCCGGTTGATAGACGACGGGCGGCGGCGGGGGCGGCGGCGGTGCGTAGACCGGAGCCGGCGCCACGTAGACCGGCGCGGGAATGCCGATGTTGACACCAATGTTGAGCCCGCCGGCCATTGCAGCACCCGACGCAGCCAACCCGAGAACCCCGATCAGAAGTGGAACAAGACGTGCGGACTTCATTGATCACCCTTTTGAAGAATGTGTGTTGTTGGCCGAAATATAGCGCACGGCAGCCATCCGCGTATTTCAACTTTGTAATAACTGATGCACAAGATCGCATGGGTGGCCGCCTCGTTACGTCTCGTTACATTGGACGAAGGTTGGGTGAAAAAGTAGTGGCGGTGTAATTGAGCCGAGTTGTTGTTAGTCGCCCATCTGTCGGCAAGTTGCTCATCTTTCACCGCCCTCGCCGCGGCAGGGCGACTCTGGCCGCCGCTTTCGCACGCACCTGGTAATCCGGTCGCCGGCTTCACGATCCGCCTTGTGGCTGCGGCAATGGCGGCGCACTCAAATCAGTAGGATGTCGAAGCATTCTTGCGGCACGTAGCGGGCCTAACCTGACTGCAAAAACCGTCCGCTCCATTCGCCTCAATCGCCACTGCCTTCCCGTGCGTTCGCGCTGCCCCAGTAGGTGATTCATATCGGATCGCAAGAAGACAACGCAGCGCTGCCAAGCGTCGCCTCTCATCTCAGCAACCTCGCCACCTCTCCGCCGCGATAACCGCAGATCAACCACGCTCATTCGCATCGGCCGCCAAAACGAACATTGAATGTTCGAAAGAACATTTAAATAATATCCAGAAGTCACCAGTCGTCCGACCTCATCACCTTAAAAGCATGGCGCAAAAGGCCAAATTCAATAGATAATTCAAGAAACTCAACCACTTAATTCATGGTTTTCCCTAGTACCCGGCCTCACTATCAGTGATACGATGACTGACACTAAAACGAAGATCAATGTTCGAATTCGCGCATGCCTGCCGTCCAGCGGCCAGTCAGCGGACACATTGGGTACGGAGACAGATTTTGAAAACAATCATTGGTTTGCGCTGGTGGATCATCGCGCTCGTATGCGTCGGGACGATCGTCAACTATCTGTCGCGCAACGCCCTCGGTGTGATGGCGCCTCAGTTGACGCAGTTGCTGCACATGAGCACCAAGCAGTACTCGTACGTAGTCGGTGCGTTCCAGGTCGGCTACACGATCATGCAGCCGGTATGCGGCCTGATCATCGACCTGATCGGCCTGAGGCTCGGCTTTGCGCTGTTCGCCTGCCTCTGGTCGCTGACGGGCGTGCTGCACGGTTTCGCGACTGGCTGGCTTTCGCTCGCGGCCTTGCGCGGACTCATGGGGTTGACTGAGGCCGTCGCCATCCCAGCCGGCATGAAGGTGGTCGCCGAATGGTTTCCCAATCGCGAGAAGTCCGTGGCCGTGGGCTACTTCAATGCGGGCACGTCGCTCGGTTCGCTGCTCGCCCCGCCGCTCGTCGTCTTCCTGTCGCTGAGATATGGCTGGCAAAGCGCGTTTGCGGTGACCGGTGCGCTCGGTTTCGTGTGGGCTGCCGCCTGGTATGTGCTGTATCGCTCGCCGGCCGATCACGCGCGCATCAGCGCGGCCGAGCGCGAGACGATCGTCAGCGGACAAACTCCGGGCGCGCCGCAACGGCGCAGCATCCGCGAAGTCCTCCGCACGCGCCGCTTCTGGGCGATCGCACAAGCGCGCTTCTTCGCGGAGCCTGCGTGGCAAACGTTCAGCTTCTGGATTCCCCTTTACCTCGCGACGCAACGCCACATGGATCTGAAGCAGATCGCGCTGTTTGCGTGGCTGCCGTTTCTTGCCGCCGACCTCGGCGGCCTCTTCGGCGGCTACCTGTCGCCGTTCCTGATGAAGCATTTGCGCATCCCGCTGATCGGCTCGCGAATCGCCGGTGTCGTGCTCGGCGCCTTCATGATGCTCGGACCGGCGTGTATCGGCCTTGTCGCCTCACCGTATCAGGCTATCGCGCTCTTTTGCGTGGGCGGCTTCGCGCATCAGATGATCTCGGCGCTCGTCAATACGCTCGCGGCCGACGTATTCGACCCCAGCGAAGTCGGCACCGTCGCCGGATTTGCCGGGATGTCCGCGTGGATCGGCGGCCTGGGCTTTTCGCTGCTTGTCGGCGCGCTGGCCGATACGATCGGCTACACGCCGCTCTTCGGCGCCCTCGGCGCGTTCGATCTCATCGGCGCCACGCTGCTGATCATTCTGATGCGCGGCGTCAAACGCGACGCACGTCCGCATCAAGTCGACAACAACGCCAGCCCTGCTGCGTGACCTCACTCGAAGACCCATCATGCGTTCACTGACGAATCTGAAGCACCCGCCGCTTTTTTCACTGTCTTCCCATGCCGGCAACCACGTCGTTCTTGCCGCGCAGGAAAACTGCCGGATCGAACTGTTCGTTCTCGCCGACGACATCATCCGCGTACTCGTGCTGCCGGACGGCGAAACGCGCGGTCCGCGTACCTGGTCTCTCGCGCCGGGCGCTGACGACGTTCCGCTCGAAGGCCGCGATCGCCGTGACATGAGCGGCTTTACGCCACCACCGTTCACGCTTTCAAGCGACGCTGGGCACGTCGTGGTCGAAACAGCGCGCATCCGTTTGACGGTCACGCTGGATGGCGGATTCTGCGCGTGGGACATCCTGCACGACTCGGCCTGGCATCGCGTGATGAGCGATCGGAAGACGCAGGCGTATAACTTCGGCTGGTGGGACGAGCGCGTGTACCACTACATCGAGCGTCGCAAGGACGAAATGTATGTGGGCCTGGGCGAGCGCGCCGGTTCGCTGAATCGCGCGGACCAGTCCTACGAAATGCGCAATATCGACGCGATGGGTTATAGCGCACGCACGACCGATCCGCTCTACAAGCACATCCCCTTCTACGTGACGTGGCAGCCGGAAAGCGCCACAGGATTCGGCCTGTTCTACGACACGCTCGCCGACTGCCGCTTCGATATGGGCCGCGAGCTCGACAACTATCACGGGCACTACCGGCACTTTGTCGCCGAGCATGGCGATCTCGACTATTACTTCATCGCATCGACGGGCACGCCCTTGCATGCAGTGCGCCGCTTTACGTGGCTGACCGGGCGTCCGGCCTGGATGCCGAAATGGGGACTCGGCTACTCCGGCTCGACGATGAGCTACACCGACGCGCCCGACGCGCAGCAGCGCATGGGCGAATTCATCGATCGATGCAGCGAGCACGACGTGCTGTGCGATTCGTTCCACCTGTCGTCGGGCTATACCTCGATCGGTCCGAAGCGCTACGTGTTCAACTGGAACCACGAGAAGTTTCCGGACATCGACGGCTTCGTGCGTGGCTATCTCGAGCCTGGCGTGCGTCTGTGCGCGAATATCAAACCGTGCCTGTTGCAGGATCATCCGGCCTTCGACGAAGTGGCGCGCGCCGGTTTGCTGATCGCGTCGAGTGACGGCGATCCGGCGTGGGTACAGTTCTGGGACGAAGTCGGCGCATATCTGGACTTCACGAATCCCGCCACCATCGACTGGTGGAAAGCGCGCGTGAAAGACAGCCTGTTGAAACACGGTATCGCCGCAACCTGGAACGACAACAACGAATTCGAAATCTGGTCGCCCGACGCGATTGCCCAGGGCTTCGGCCAACCGTATCCCGCACGCGAGGCGAAGGTGCTGCAAACGCAGTTGATGATGCGCGCGTCGCACGACGCACAGCGCGAATACGCGCCGGACCGCCGGCCATTTCTCGTGTCCCGCTCAGGCGGCGTCGGTATGCAACGCTATGTGCAAACCTGGTCCGGCGACAACTACACCTCGTGGGAAACGCTGCGTTTCAATCTGAAGATGGGCCTCGGACTCGCGATGTCCGGCGTGTCGAACAGCGGCCACGATATCGGCGGATTCTCGGGTCCGGCGCCGGGTCCGGAGTTGTTCGTCCGCTGGGTCGCCTTCGGCATCTTCCTGCCGCGCTTCAGCATTCATTCCTGGAACGACGACGGCACGGTCAATGAGCCGTGGATGTATCCCGAAGTCACGCAGCAGGTCGCGGCGCTGATCAAACTGCGCTACCGGCTGATTCCCTACCTGTACGAGTTGCTATGGCAATCGCACAGCGCGTACGAACCGGTATTGCGTCCGATGTTCGCGGAGTTTCCGCACGATCCGCGCTGTCTCGCGGATGGCGACGACATGATGCTGGGCCCGTCGATGCTGGTTGCACCGGTGGTCGAAGCGGGCCAGTCGACGCGCGACGTCTATCTGCCGACCGGTGCACGTTGGGCGTCGTACTGGAGCGGCGAGGTGTTCGAAGGCGGCCAGACGGTGACGCTGCCTGCCCCATTCGAGCAGCCCGTGACCTTGCTTCGCGAGGGCAGCGTAATTCCGCTGAACATCGCTGAACAACACTTCGGCCGTCCCGCCGACGAACGTGCGTTCATTGCCGTGCCACACGTCGGCACAGGCATCGCTCGCGGCGGCTGCGTCGAAGACGACGGCGAAAGCGAAGCCTGGCGCACAGGCGCGCAAGGCCACTGGCAGGTCACGATTACAAGCGATGCGAGCACGCTGCGCATTTCGATCGTGCGGGAAGGCTGGGTCCAGCAGCCGCAGCAGGAAATTCGACTGCTCGTGCCAAAGGACGAAGCGCGCACGGCCATTTGCATCGACGGCGCGCTGGTGGCCGACCACACCGCCGACGGCTGGCGATGCCTGACGATTGCCATCGCCCCCTAACCCAGCATGCATCACCGACCTGAAGACCAACGATTCCCCATCCAATCCGGAGACCCGCTAGCCATGAACTCATTGAAGCGCGCGCGTACACGCGCACTCGTCCTCTCGTGCCTGCCGTTTGCGGGCATCGTGCTGTCAAGCGGCGCGTCGGCCCAAAGCAGCGTGACGCTGTACGGCGTCGTCGACAACGCGTTCGCCTACGTCAGCAACCAGAAGGGACATTCCAACTTCTACATGAGCCAGGGCAACCTGCAGGCGAGCAAGTTCGGCCTGCTCGGTGCTGAAGACATTGGCGGCGGCACGAAGGTGATTTTCAGGCTTGAAAGCGGCTTTAACTCGCTGACCGGCGCACAGAGTAGCGCAGGCTTCATTTTCAATCGGCAAGCGTACGTCGGGCTCAACAACGACCGATACGGAACGGTGACACTCGGCCGCCAGTACACGCCCTACTTCCAGATGGTCGGCGCACTAGGGCCGACAGGCGTATTGACGGGCGCGACAGGTGCGCATCCGGGCGACCTCGACGCGCTCGACACCACGTTACGCCTCAACAATTCGGTTACCTATCTTTCGCCGAACCTCGCCGGTTTGCAATTCAGCGCGCAGTACGGCCTGGGCGGTGTGCCGGGCAGCGTGGCCAACGGCAGCCAATTCAGCGCGACGGCCCGCTACGACTACCAGCCGTTTGCGATCGCGGTGGGCTACGTGAAACTGAAAGACATCGCGACGAGCCAGGCGCTCGGCACCTACGCGGTCAATTCGCCGGTGAACAGCGGCTATGCGACGGCACGCAGCGCGCAGTTGTTCGCCGCAGCGGCTCGCTACACCCACCAGGGCCTGATGGTCGGCGTGAACTATTCGAACGTACAGTACGCGCCTGGCTCCGGTTCGCCGTTCACCGGCGAAGGCGTGTTCAATACGTACGGCGTGATTTCCACATACCGGATCACGCCGGCCGTGACGGTCGGCGCCGGCTACAGCTACACGCAAGCGAGCAAAGCGAATGGCATCAGCGATGCAGCGCGCTATCAGCAGGTCTCGCTCGAGCAGACGTACAACCTCTCCGCCCGCACGACGCTATACGCACTGGAGGCCTATCAGCATGCGAGAGGCAAGACGCTGGTCGCGTCGGGCAGCGCTGGCACGAGTATCACTGACGCAGTGGCTGTGGTCGGCGACTCGCAGAATACGACGCCGTCGTCGGGGCCGTCACAATTCGTCGGCATGGTGGGGTTGAGGCACGCGTTTTGATGCGGTCAGCGTGTTGCCTCACGCAAACCACGCACACGGTAGGCGGAAACCGGCTCAGTCTGCCCGTTCCCCCAGCTATGCCGGATGTACGTAACGACGTCAGCGACTTCCTGGTCACTGAGTGTCCCACGATAGGCAGGCATCGGATACGGCGCCGGCACCCCCTGAATCTTCAACGCACCGGTTCCGTTCAGGACGACGTTGATCAGCGAAGACGGATCCTTCTCCAGTGCGTTCGGATTGCCAGCCAGCGGCGCCAGCAGCGGAGCATAGCCTCGTCCCGTCACTCCGTGACAGTGCAGGCAGTAGGTCGCGTACGTCGCCGCCCCAAGCTGGCCTCCGGCCATCGCATGCGCCATTGCTCCCGTCGTACTGCCGTCGTAAGGTGCGCCATCACCAGAGCCGCGCGTTGGCCCAAGCGACTTCAGATAGCGCGCCATCGCAGCCCGATCCGCATCGCTCAGATACTGCGTGCTGTGATTGATCACATCGGTCATCGGACCAAATGCAGTCGCATGCCGGTTGGCACCGGTCCCGAGGAACAAGGCCACGTCTTCCTCGCTCCAGCGGCCAAGCCCGGTGTTGCTATCGCCCGTCAGGTTCGACGCGAACCACCCGTCGAGCGCAGCACCGCCAAGGAATGCCGTACCGCGCTCATTGAGCGCCTTCTCCTGGAACGCGATCCCACGCGCGGTATGGCATGCACCGCAGTGGCCGAGCGTCTGGACGAGATAAGCCCCACGATTCCACTGCGCATCCTTGCCGGGGACATCCTGATAGGGCGCATCGTCGACGAACAGCAGATTCCAGAACTTCAGCGGCCAGCGCGCATTCAGCGCGCCACGGAATATCCGGCTTGCGGTTCGGTTGACTCACCGGCTGCACGCCGCGCATGAAATACGCGTACAGCGCATGGATGTCGGCGTCGCTCGTCCTCGCGTACGACGGGTACGGCATCGCCGGATAGAGGTTGTGGCCGTCCTTTGCGACACCCTTGCGCATCGCAGCGGCAAAATCCGCTTCCGAATAACGGGCGATGCCGGTCTCGGCGTCCGGTGTGATGTTGGTCGAATAGATCCGCCCCATCGGCGTGTTCATCGGCAGGCCGCCCGAGAACGGCTTGCCGCGTGTCGCGGTGTGGCAGGCAATGCAGTCGCCGGCCTTCGCGAGATACGCACCGCGCGCGATCAGATCGGCGTCGGCGGCTGGAGCCGCACTGGCCGAAACGGATAGCGCCAGCAGCGCGGCCCCTACCGCGATGGAGGCAAGACGGGACACACCCGCAGCAGGAATCGAACGCTTCAAGATCATGCCCCTCATGCCGCGTTGAGCTGGTTGCCGACCGGCAGCGTGCGCAGACGCTTGCCGGTCGCCGCGAAAATCGCATTGGTCACCGCCGGCGCCACCACCGCGGTACCCGGCTCGCCGATACCGCCCGACGCTTCGGTACTTTTCACGATGTGCACTTCGATCTTCGGTGCCTCGTGTATCCGCAGCATCCGGTAGTCGTTGAAGTTCCCCTGCTCGACCCGCCCGTCCTTGAGGGTGATCTCACCATGCAGCGCCGCGGTGATCCCGAAGATCAGACCGCCCTGCATCTGCGCCTCGATTGTGTCGGGGTTGATCACCTGTCCGCAGTCGACCACGCAGACCACACGATCGACGCCGACCTTGCCGTCGATCACCGTGACCTCCGCCACCGCGCAGAAAAAGCTGCCGAATGCGCTCATCACCGACACGCCCCGCCCCGCGTGAGTGCCCAGAGGCCGACCCCAGCCCGACACCCGTTGCGCCACCTCCAGCACGTTCTTCGTTCGTGGAGACTTGCCGAGCAGCGCGAGCCGATAGGCGACAGGGTCCACCTTCGCCAGCCCCGCCAGTTCGTCGATGAAACTTTCGGTCACGAACGTGCTGCGCATCGGGCCGACACCACGCCAGAAACCGGTCTGTACACCGCGCGGCTCCTGCCGTACGTAGTCCACCTTCTGATTCGGCAGGTCGTACGGAAGGTCCGACGCGACTTCAATCGCGTCGAAATCCAGGTTGTTCCTGAAGAGCGGCGGAGCGAAGCGCGCAACGACCGACGAGCCGACCACACGATGCGTCCATGCCACGGGTTTCCCATGACCGTCCAGGCCGGCCGAGATCCGGTCGTAGTAGCACGGCCGGTACAGGTCGTGCTGAATGTCCTGTTCGCGTGTCCACGTCATCTTGACCGGTGCGTCGACGTGCCGGCCGATGAGCAGTGCCTGTGCGATCGTATCCGGTTCAAGCCGGCGCCCGAAGCCACCTCCGAGCAGATGGTTGTGCAGCGTGATCTTCTCCGCCGGCAGGCCGGTGACGGCCATCGCCGCACCCATCGCCCGCGTCGGGCTCTGGGTGCCGACCCAGATATCGCATGCGTCAGCGCGCACGTGAACCGTGCAGTTCATCGGCTCCATCGGCGCATGCGCAAGGAACGGTTGCCGGTAGACGGCATCCAGCTTCTTTGCCGCGCCACGAAACGCCTGTTCGACGTCACCCTGATGGCGCGCAACCGCGCCGTCGCGATGCGACGCGCGCTCAAGGTCATCGAACAGCATTTGCGACGACAGGTCTGCATTTGCGCCCTCGTTCCATTCAATCTCAAGCGCGGCCGCACCGCGCATCGCCGCCCACGTACGATCGCCAATTACCGCTACCGCATTGTCGAGTTGCACCACCTGGCGCACACCGGACATGCGACGGGTGGCCGCGTCATCGACATGAGCGACCTTGCCGCCAACAACTGGACAGTTCACGACTGCGGCATACAGCATCCCCGGCACCTGGACGTCAATGCCGAACTTCGCCGTACCGTTGGTCTTCTCAACAGAATCCAGCCGATGCGCCCTCGTCCCGATGAGCCTGAAATCCTGAGGTTTTTTCAGCGTGACACCCGACACCAGTGCGTCGGTCACCGGCTCCCTCGCTGCCGCGTCGACGAGCGCACCATAGGCGAGCCGGCGACCGCTTGCAGGGTGGATGACCATACCCGCTTCGGCACGACACGACGCCGGGTCCACGCTCCATTGCCGCGCCGCCGCGTTGACCAGCAGCGTGCGCGCGACCGCGCCAGCCCGGCGCATGCGCTCCGAACTTGAGCGCACCGACATCGACAGACCGGTGGTCTGTTCGTGCATCAGCGGATCGGTATAGAGATCGGGATTGGCAGGCGCATGTTCGAGCGTGACCTGTGACAGCGGCACCTCCAGCTCTTCCGCGATCAGCATCGGAAACGCGGTGTAGATGCCCTGCCCCATCTCCACCTTCATCATCACGAGCCGGACCTGGCCCGCATGGTCGATACGCACGAAGGCGTTCGGCGTGAATCCGCTGTCGTGCGGCACCCGTTGCACGGCCTTGCCCGCTCGCCGCTCCTCGCCATGCCCGCTCACGCTGAAGCCGAGCAGCAGCCCGCCCCCGGCAACCGCACTCACGGCAAGGCCCAGCTTCAGGAACTGGCGGCGTGCCAGCGGATCCCTGTCCCGTAGCGCCGGTTGCAGGCGCTCGTCCAATGATTGACGCGTCATCTCATACCTCCCGCGCCGCGCGATGGATTGCTGCACGAACCCGCACGTAGGTGCCACAGCGACAGACGTTACCCGCCATCGCAGCGTCGATGTCGCCATCGGTCGGATTCGGGTTCGCCGCGATCAGCGCCGCCGCGGCCATCACCTGGCCCGACTGGCAGTAGCCGCACTGCACGACGTCGAGATCCACCCATGCCTGCTGGACCTTCCGGCCCGCCGACGTTGCGCCGATCGCCTCGATCGTCGTGACGCGGCGGGTGCCCACCTGGGCCACCGGCGTCACACACGCGCGCGCCGGCTCACCGTCGAGATGCACCGTGCATGCGCCGCACTGCGCGATCCCGCAGCCAAACTTCGTTCCAGTCAAGCCGACGGTATCCCGTAGCACCCACAGCAGTGGCATGGCCGGGGGAGCGTCGACCATGTGATCCTGTCCATTGATATTGAGCGTGATCATCTGTCGATTCTTGTTGGAAAATCAGGTGTGGGGAATTCGCTGCGGGGAGCAGCGGTACGGGCAAACGAGCCAAAACAGGGGCTGCAAACCAGCCGGCCGCGGCGTGTAAAGCCGGGCGTTCATCAGGACTGAAACACCATTCGCAGTCCTGAGCCAGACGACCCGCCGGTTCTACCGACGGGCCATCCTCAAACGATCAACCGTTGAGCTTCGGCGAAAGCAGGTCCTGCAGACCGATCGCGTAATACATCTCGCGGCGCATCCGGTCCGCCACGCCATTGACGATCTCCGCGCCGTCCTGCGACGGATCCACGTGCACGCGGAACGGCCGCTTGCCGAACGGCAAATCCACTACGCGAACGATCTCCGCGGCGACCTCCGCCGGATCCGCATCCGCCGGCTCCAGGCTTGCCAGCCCCTTCAGCGCCTGATCCGTCACGCCCGCATACGGGCCGTTTTCGTATTCGGCTGCGACATGCGCATCGGCCGGCTTGCCCGAGTGCGCGAAGTGGTTCGTGCCCTTGGTGAACGCGCCCGGCACCATGATCGTCGTCTCGATGCCCCAGCGTGCCAGCTCCGTCGAGTACGACACTGCAAGCGCGTCCATCGCCGCCTTCGCCGCGAAATACGGTGCGAGGAACGGCGGCGTGCCGCCGCGCGTGGACGACGAGCCGACCCACACCAGCAGCCCCTTGCCCTGCTTGCGCAGATACGGCAGCGCCGCACGGTTCACCCGCTGCGCGCCGAGCACGTTGACGTCGTACTGCTGGATCATTTGCTCGGGCGTAAACGCCTCGGCCGGGCCGAACACCATGTGACCGGCGTTGTGCACGATCACATCGAGACGGCCGGAGTCCTTCAGGATGTGCGCAAATCGAGCGATTTTTCCTTCGACCACTGTGCGATTTCCGCGACGCGAGGCGCGTTGCGGCCCTGCGTTTCGCGCATCGACGCGTAGACGGTATGGCCCGCTTCGGCCAGCGCACGGGCCGTCATTAAACCGAAACCGGATGATGCGCCAGTCACGAGAATGGTGTACGTCATGAGTTATCTCCTGGATTCAATGCCCGACTACGGGTTGCGAAGGCTGGACCACCTGGACCCGGCCTGTTCCGGTGCGATCGCCGAAAATCGACCGGTAGAGGTCGATCCCGCTATCCAGATGTGTGCGGAATCCGAACTGCTGATCCAGCATTGCCAGCATGTCGGCACGCTCAATGCGCATCACATAGCTGTGCTCGTTCGTCACAAGCACACACGATTCGCCGTGCGCCTCAGCAGCACTGAACCACTTGCCCGGGTCCGCATGGCCACTTCTTACGGTGCGTCCGGCATGCTCGACCTGCCAACCACCGTCGAGCAGGATCCAGTACGGCGCATCCGGCTCGACACCGTGATCGCACGTTGCGATCACGGCACCGGCGTCCGCTTCCCACTCGCGTGAGTGGTCGATCACCCAGCGGAGCTGCGCCGTGGACAGTGCAGTGAAAAACGGCGTATGCCGCAGAAGGTGCAAATACGTAACAGAGGGTCTCATCGTCATCTTCTGTGCAGCGTCCGGCTCCCGCTTTCCGCCGCATGATGCCAATCCCAATACTGCGATCAGCGTCAGGATGGAGGTCGAGAGACGCAGGCGCCAACGCGCCGCGCCTCCCGGAGCCTGAAGGGTCACCATGTCAGGTTCCACTATCGGCTCGCCGGTACGTCAGGCAATGCCGCCGTTGGCACGCAGCACCTGGCCGTTCACCCATGCACCGTCCGGGCCGGCAAGGAACGCCACCGCGTTTGCGATGTCTTCCGGTTGGCCCAGACGTTCGAGCGGCGGCATCTTCGAGAACTGTGCGATCTGCTCGTCGGTCTTGCCGTTCAGGAACAGGTCCGTTGCCACCGGACCCGGCGCCACGCAGTTCACCGTAATGCGACGGCCGCGCAGTTCCTTCGCGAACACGCGCGAGAACGCTTCCACCGCCGCCTTCGTGCCGTTGTAAATCGAGTAGCCCGGTAGGTTCAGCGCGAGCGTCGTGCTCGACAGATTGATGATCCGACCACCATCGTTCAGGCGCGTCGCTGCCTCGCGCAGCATGTTGAACACGCCGCCAACGTTGATCGCAAACGTCTGCGCGAACACCTCGTCGGTGGTCTGCGCGAGCGGCACCGTCTTCAGGATGCCGGCGTTGTTCACCACCACGTCGATCTTGCCGAGTTGCTGCTCGACCGTTTCGAACAGACGGCGCACGTCTTCGACCTTCGAGACGTCGCCCTGAACCGCCAGCGCCTTGCCACCGGCCTGTGCCAGCTCGGCGACGAGCTTGTCCGCCTCTGCGGAACTCGACGCATAGTTGACCGCGACCGCGAAACCGTCACGGACGAGACGACGCGCGATGGTTGCGCCGATGCCACGGGAAGCGCCGGTCACGATCGCGACGCCGGATTGATTTGCTGCACTCATCGAAAATCTCCTATTCAGGTTGAAACCTGAGCAGGATATTGACCGACATCGCGACAAAGATAATTAGCAATGTTTTGCCATCACTGTTTCATTTGCTTTAACTATTGACCAAGGAATCGTACCGGTAAACACCTATACAAAAAACCCGTATTTTGATAATAATTGACAGTATGCGATTGTCCGTTTAGCACAATTCGAGAAATATAGAATGACGCACTTCGTTACCGTCTCCACGGCGACGATCCCACCCGAAGGGCAGGCAGCCGAATGGGCTCGCACAATTAGTGAGCGCTTCAGCGAATGCTTCGATAAACAGCGTCGCCGTACCGCCAGCGGCGAACCCTTTACCGGCAGGATCGGTTACGCCCGCATTGGACAGATCCAGTTATGCCGACTTGCCGCGCAAGGACATCAGGTAGAAAACGCGCCGCGAAGCAGCAGTATTCACGCCAGCCACTACAAGATCACCCTCCAGCTTGAGGGTCACTCTGACTTTGAGCAGGATGGATTGAGGGCGAGACTGTCCCCCGGCCAGTGGGTCATCTACGATACGGCGAGACCGTATCTGATGAGCGCGCCACATTCCATTCACGTGGCCATCGCAACCATTCCGAAGGAACTCGTTCGCCTCACGCTCGCCGAGCGTTGTGCGCTTGTGCAGCCCCTGACTTCCCTTAGCGGCGCAGGCCGTCAACTTCGACAGTACATCGTTGATCGCCTGGACGAACTCGAAATCTCAGCGGGATGCGACGCGGTCGAAACCGCCCCGTCAATTGAATGGGAACTGGCGAGCCAGATCAAGGTTGCCCTGCAGGACCAGATTGCCGAAACGAGAAGGAACCTGCACCCGAGGATGCTACGGGCTCGCATCGTGGAATACATCGAACAGAACCTGTCCGATCCGGAACTCACCGTTGACCGGATCGCACACGACCTGCACTGTTCGAAACGTTATCTGCACACGGTGTTCGATACCGCGGACAACACGCTCGGGCGCTACATTCTGCAACTGCGACTCACGAACGTCTGTCGTGCCTTCAGCAATCCATCGCTGCAACAGTGCTCGATCACCGAGCTTGCGATGAAGTGGGGCTTCGTCAGCCCCGGCCATTTCAGCCGAACCTTCAAGGAAACGTTCGGTATCACGCCCCGCGACTACAGGGCGAGCGTGGCTCAGTCGATACCTGCCTGCTGACACAGGATATGTGCCGCCATCCCGCCGTCGCACGGGATGTTCACCCCGCGTATCCAGCGACTACCCTCGCCGCAAAGAAACGCCACGAGAGGAGCAATATCCTCCGCTTGTCCTGCGCGCTCCAGGAGCCGCATATCCTCCTCGGCACGCTCGCCGAGCGTCTGCAGGAAATCCTGATGAATCGGCGTTTCCACCGGCCCGGGGCTGACGGCATTCATGCGGATCCCACGCGCGCGCCACTGCCAGCGCCTCTGCAGCGTCCACGCGATCAAGGCTTCCTTCGACAGGAAATATGCGCGCGCATCGTCGCCCCCGTGCTGCGTGCAGAACGTCGCGACATCGTCGAGGCTGTCGACGTCGAGCAAGGCGCGCACCTGGTCGACCTGCTCGGCCCAGCCGAAACCGGCCAGTGAGCCCAGATTGACGATCGACGCGCCGTCGTTGAGCTTCGGCAGCAGCGACAGCGTCAAACGACGCAGGCCGACGAAATTCACCTGCAACACCAGCGCGCCGCCCCTGGTCGGCGGCAGACCCGCGATATTGCACAGTGCGTCCACGCCGCCCTGAATTTCTCCCGCGACCGCATCGATCGAATCCGCGCGCGAGAGATCGGCGCGGATGAACTGATCACACAAACCTGCCGTCGGTTCGTTGCGATCGACCGCGATCACTTTCGCACCCAACGACTTCGCTTCTGCGGCGCACGCTGCGCCAATTCCCGAAGCTGCCCCAGTTATCACTATGGTTTTACCTTGCAACGACATGCTCGTCATCTCCTTGAGTTGTCTCCCTGGCACCGACTCTGCGGCACCGGATGGCCCAACTCTATTCGCAGAACAACGCTCACGTCTTGCCTGAAAGTGCAGTGTTGACCCGGCAGCAAATCTCCCCGGCGAAATTGCACTGTCAGGCAAGAGATCTCTCTGCCGTTCCCGTACATTCGGCGCCACAGTGTATTTCCAATGGAGACATTTAACTTGAGATCTGTCCAGTTGCTCATTGGGGGGCGTGCGCAGCCGGCCGCGTCCGGCGCCACATTCGCGCGCATCAACCCGCAATCGAATCAGGCCGTCACGGAAGCATCCGCAGCCAGCGCAGAAGACGCCCGGCTTGCCGCGGATGCGGCAGAAGCCGCCTTTGCCCAATGGTCCCAGACCGGCCCGTCCGAGCGTCGCGCCAGGCTCTTGCGTGCCGCAGACCTGATGGAACAGCAGAAAGACCCGTTCGTCGAGATCATGCAGGCGGAAACCGGCGCGACGCGCGTCTGGGCCGAGCACAACGTGTTCGCCGCGGCCGCGATCCTGCGAGAAGCCGCGAGCATGACCACCCAGATCAGCGGCGAAGTCATTCCCTCCGATGAAGGCCGCCTGTCGTTCGCGGTGCGCCAGCCCGCCGGCGTGGTGCTCGGCATCGCGCCCTGGAACGCACCGATCGTGCTCGGCACGCGAGCCATCGCGATGCCGCTCGCCTGCGGCAACACGGTGGTACTGAAGGCCTCAGAACTGTGCCCGGCAACCCACGCGAAAATCGCCGAGGTGCTGGTCGAGGCCGGCCTCGGCAATGGCGTGGTCAACCTGATCACCCATGCTCCCGCCGCAGCAGGCGAAGTGGTCGGCGCGCTGATCGAGCATCCGGCCGTGCGGCGCATCAACTTCACGGGTTCCACCCGCGTCGGCCAGTTGATCGCCGAGCAGGCCGCGCGCGTGCTCAAGCCGGTCCTGCTCGAACTGGGCGGGAAGTCCCCGCTGATCGTGCTCGACGATGCCGACCTGGAACGCGCCGTTCAAGCCGCGGCATTCGGTGCGTTCTTCAATCAAGGGCAGATCTGCATGTCGACCGAGCGGATTGTCGTTACGCCCGGCATCGCCGCCGCGTTCGTACGGCGCCTCGGCGACAAGGCCAATAGCATCGCCGTCGGTGATCCGCTCGTGAGCGACGCGCCGCTCGGCGCACTGGCCAGCGCCGCGGCCGGCGCGCGCATCAACGAACTGATCGACGATGCACTGAGCAAGGGTGCCGCCCTGGTGGCCGGCGGCAAGGCCGAAGGCGTGTTTATGCCGGCAACGGTGCTCGACGGCGTCACCGCGGACATGCATATCTACCGTGAAGAGACCTTCGGCCCGATCGTCTGCGTGCTGCACGCCGACCACGACGACCATGCGGTGACGCTAGCCAACGACACGGAATTCGGCCTGTCCGCCGCCGTCTTCAGCCAGAACATCGAGCGCGCGTTCTCGGTCACGAAGCGCATCCGCTCGGGTATCTGCCACATCAATGGCGCGACCGTCAGCGACGAACCGCAGATGCCGTTTGGCGGCACCGGCCGCAGCGGTTACGGCCGCTTTGGCGGCAAGGCCGGGATCGCGGAGTTCACCGAGCTGCGCTGGATCACGGTGGCATCCGATGCGCCGCACTTCCCGATCTGATCAGCGAATCGCCAGCGGGCGAGCGCCATCAAGCGTTCGCCCGATACAAAAATCAAGCAAGGAGATAAACATGAGTATTCACGCAACCGACGCACGGGCGCACACGCTGCAGGCGGGATGGACCCGCTTCGATCACGGCGCCTTCGAATGCACGGTCGTCACCGATGGTCTCCTGCATCTCGGGCCGCCACGCACCACGTTTCCGGAGGCCGACGTCGAGGAACTCGACGATCTGCTGATCCGTGCCTTCCTGCCCACCGAATCGATTGCGCTCGATCAGAACGTCCTGCTCGTCAACACCGGCGAACAACTGATCCTGTTCGACACCGGCGTCGGCATCAATGCCGATCTCGGCGTCAAGACCTTCGGGCCGCTGACCGGCCAGGCGATCGCCAACATGCGCGCCGCCGGAATCGAACCCGAGGCAATCGACATAGTGGCGCTCACCCATACGCACCCGGACCATTGCTGGGGACTCGTCGATGACGACGACCGCAAGCTGTTTCCGAACGCGCGCATCGTGGTGAGCCGTGCCGACGTCGACTACTGGACCAATCTCGACAATATCCGACCGTCGATGTCCGACCACATGAAGGATCACTTCTACGGCGCGCACAAGAACCTCGCGCCCTACCGCGATGTAATCAGCTTCATTGAGGATGGCCAGGAAATCGTGCCGGGCATCCGCGCGCATGCCACGCCGGGCCACAGCCCCGGCCATACGATCTATGAAATTTCCAGCGAAGGCCAGACGCTCGTTTGCTGGGGCGATCTGTGCCATCACCAGGTGCTGCTGCTGCAGCGCCCCGACTGGGCGTTCCTGTTCGACTACGACAGTTCCGCCGCCGCGGCAACCCGCGTGAAGGTGCTCGACTGGATCGAGAAGAGTGAATACCAGGTGCTGTCGTATCACTTTCCTTTCCCGGGACGCGGCCATCTGCGGCGCAACGGCGGTGGCTACGACTGGTTGCCCTCGCCAATCCAGCTCGAACGCGCCTGAGCGCACCCTCATCCACATTACGGTCATCGCATCATGAACACACCCTACCGTTGCACCTGCGACCTGATCGACGTACACGCCCACTGCCTGCCGCCCGCCTACCGCAAGGCGCTCGACGCAGCCGGCCTCGCCACGCTCGACGGTGGTTATCCGGTTCCCGAATGGACGCCTGAAAAAGCCACCGCAGTGATGGCGGAAAACGGCATCGATACCATGATGCTGTCGGTGTCCTCGCCGAGCGTCAGTTTCCTGCCCACGCGGGAAGCGCGCGTGCGTCTCGCGCGCACCATCAACGAAGATATCGCGCAGTTGCGGCGCGATCATCCCGGCAGCTTTGGCGGCTTCATGACCTTGCCGCTGCCGTACGTCGCCGAATCGCTGGCCGAGATCGACTACGCCTTCGACGAGCTCGATCTCGACGGCATCGTCATCGAAACCAATAGCGACGGCAAATATCTCGGCGACCCGTCGCTCGCGCCGATCTTCGACCGGCTCAACGAACGGCAGGCCACCATCTTCCTGCATCCAACCGCGCCGGCCTGCTTCTCGGCGGTCGGCCTCGGACGACCTGCGCCGCTCTTCGAATTCCCGTGCGACACGGCACGTACGGTGATCGACCTGGTGTTCTCGAACACCTTCAAGCGCTGTCCCGACATCAAGCTGATCCTGCCGCACGCGGGCGGCGTCCTGCCTGCGATCGCGCACCGGATCGCACTGCTGTCACCCATGCCCGTGATGAAACCGCAGCCCAAGGCATCGGAAGAAGTGATTGCCGAATTCAAGGGTCTGTATTACGACCTCGCGATGTCCGCGAATCAGCCGGGTTTCGACGTGCTGCGCACGCTCGCGCCGATCTCGCAGATTCTCGTCGGCACGGATTTCCCGTTCCAGCCGGCCGCCAACGTGGCACGGAATATTGACAACTTCCGCCGCCTCGAAGGCATCGATGCAGACGAGCACGAGGCGATCGCGCGCAATAACGCACTGCGCCTGTTTCCGCATTTCGCCGCGCGCCCGGCGAGCTGACGCGTTGCGTTCTTAAGCCATATCCGTCGTTCCTTGAAGTTGACGTATCCGCGGCGCCTGGATCGCTCCTGGCGTAGCGGAGGGTTTGTCGCGCCCGCGGCAGCCCGGCACCGTACGAATGACGTCCCTCGGCGCGCCATTCGCACAACAGAAAAAAGCGGCACCGATAGCCGACCCAGACACATAGGAGACAAACATGAATACCGTACTGGTAGACGATCTCATTGACGAGCGGCCCTTCGGCCTGTTCCAGGCTGGCATCTTCGCCATCTGCTTCCTGATCGCCCTGATGGACGGCGCCAACGTCCAGGTCATGGGTCTGAGCGCGCCCCTCATGGCCGTCGATCTGAAACTCACGCCGGCCCAGCTCGGCCCGCTCTTCGCCGGCTCCGAATTCGGCTTCATGATGGGCGCGCTGCTGCTCGGTCCGCTCGCAGATCGGATCGGCCGCAAGACCGTACTGGTTGCGTGTGCCTGGCTGTTCGGGCTGGCCTCGCTCGGCACCGTTGCCGCACCCGGCTTCGCGGCGCTGCTCACGCTGCGCGTCGTGACCGGCATCGGACTCGGTGGCGCGGCGCCATGCCTCGTGAGCCTCGCAACCGAATACGTGTCGCAGCGCTACCGCGGACGGGTAGCATCGCTGCTCTGGGCCGCGATGCCGGCCGGCGGCGTCATTGCCGGCTTCGCGGCAAGCGTCGTGATTCCTCAGTACGGCTGGAAGTCGATGTTCTACCTGAGCGGCATCGTGCCCATCGTCGCCGCGATCCTGGTGCTGCTCTTCGTTCCCGAATCGGTGCGGCTGCTGATCCTGTCCAACGCGCCGCAGCAGCGCATCGAGCGCATCATCAGGCGGCTCGCTCCGTCGCGTTCGTTCGGAGACGCGGTGCGTTACGCCACGCACGAGCATCAGGAAAAGGGGCTGCCGGTCAAACATCTCTTCATGGACGGCCGCGCGCCGTTCACCGCATTGCTCTGGCTCGCCTTCTTCCTCAACTTCCTCGCCTTGATCGCGACCCTGGCCTGGACCAGCACGCTGCTGCGCAGCGCTGCCATGCCGGTGGCAGACGCAGCGACGGTGATTGGCTGGAACAACGTGGGCGGAACCATAGGCGTTGCGATAGCCGGCGCTGTGATGGAACGGCTCGGCACCTATCGCTTCCTTGCACTGATCTACACCGTCGGCGCGATCGCGCTGGCCTTGACCGGCATCTGCGCGCCGCACACTGCTTCGGTCGCGCTGTGCTCGGGTCTGACCGGCCTGTTCGTGGGCGGCGCCACCTCAGGTCTGATCGCGATCGCGACGATCGCCTATCCGACAGCGATCCGCTCGACCGGTGTGGGCTGGGGACTCGCGGCCGGACGTTTCGGTGGCGCATCCGGCCCGGTCGTGGTCGGAGCTCTCGTCGCCGCCGGATTCCCGGTCGCCCAGACCTTCATCGTGATCTCGGCTCCTGTGCTCGGCGCAGCACTGGTGATGCTGATGATGGGACGCCTCAACACCGTGCATGCAACGGATCGCGCCGAATTCGCCGCGCATTGAATCAAGGCCAGGGGACGAAGCCCCTGGCCAGCACCGATCAAACAAAAACAAGCGATATCCAGGAGACAAACATGTTCAAGCGAACGCTACTCATCTGCACCGCGCTGCTCGCATGCGACCAGGCATCGGCACAGGGCAGCATGACCATCTTCGGCATGATGGATGCCGGCATCACATACGTGAACAATTCAGGCGGAAAGAACAAGTTCTTCTTCGACGACGGCAACTATTATCCCAACATGCTGGGCTTCCTCGGGCAGGAAGATCTTGGTGGTGGAACCAAAGCCGTGTTCGAACTCGTGAACCAGTTTTCACTCGCCAACGGCTCGACCATTCCTGACGCAGACGGGCTCTTCAACCGGACAGCCTACGTTGGCCTCGACAGCGGCACGCTCGGACGATTGACGTTCGGTACCCAGTACGACTTCATGAAGGACCAATTGCTCGAGTACGACGCTTCGCTCTATACAGGCGGTTTCTACAATTTTCGCGACGGCCCGTTTCAGGCGCTGAAGATCCCCGACAACGCGACCGGATCATGGGATTTCGATCGCGTCGGCGGATCGTCGCGCGTGTCCAACTCCGTCAGGTACCGGTCTATCGACTATGGCGGATTTTCATTTGGCCTGATGTACGGCTTCGGCAACGTAGCCGGCGCCGTATCGACCGATAACACGGTCAGTGCGGCGCTGGAGTATAAGCGTGGCGGGTTCGGCATCGCCGCGGCCTACACCGACGTCAAATACCCGCAAATGGATAACGGCCATGAGGGGATTCGCAACTGGGGAGTCGGCACAAAGTACGACACCGGCAAAGTCCTCGCCAATGTCCTCTACACCAATACCCGAAACACCCTCACGGGTGCGGAGATCAATGCGATACAGCTCGGCGCAAACTGGCGTATCACCCCGGAATGGTCACTCGGTGGGGATTACCAATACATGAAGGGAAACGCCGAACTCTCCAGCAACAAGGCCCATGAAGTCACAGCATCGGTGATGTACTGGCTGTCGAAGCGGACAACCCTGTACGCGGAGGGCATCTACCAGCGCGCGATCGGCGGCAACGGTCCGGCAACAGCGTGGATCAACGGATTGCTCGCACCCTCCAGCACCGGTTCACAGATCCTGGCGCGAATCGGAATGGCGACCACTTTCTAGCCACCCGGGGCCATGCGCTAGCGCCAAGCCCGCAGTCTGCGGGCCGCTGCGCACCGACACACGACCATCACGCGTCCCCCATGAACAGAACGACCGTCGCCGATCCAGACCTTACCCAGGCGTGCCTGAACGGGCAGCACACCCTCACGCGCAGCGGGGGGCGAGGTCTGCGCACCCTCCTCGCCGCCTCGGGGCCTGCCGTCATCGCCTCCGTGGCCTACCTGGACCCAGGCAACATCATCACCAACCTGCAGGCAGGCGCACGATACGGCGACACCCTCCTGTGGGTCGTCCTCCTTGCCAGTATCGTTGCAATGCTGTTCCAGTCCATGTCAGCCAGGCTCGGAATCGCCCCAGGACGCAATCTTGCCGAGATCTGTCGCGATGCGCTGCCGCGCCGCTACGCCATTGCCCTGTGGTTGTTCTGCGAAGCGGCCGCCATGGCCACGGATCTCGCCGAGGTACTCGGTGGCGCCATCGGCATATCGCTGCTTTTGCACATAACGCTGTTCGACGGGATGGTGATCACGATCATCGCGACCTATGCCCTCCTGCAACTCGAAAAGCGCGGATTCCGCCCGTTAGAACTCGTGATCGCCGGTTTCGTCGGCGTCATAGGGATGGCATACCTGGCCGAACTGTCGATCATGCCGGTGAACTGGTCGTCCGTCTGGCGGCACTCCTTGCCTTCGCGCTTCGCCGATCACGGCGCGCTCAACCCTGCGGTCGGCATCGTCGGGGCCAGACAACGGCCCGTGCCACAGGGCTCCCTTGAATACAGGATCCAGGTTAAGTGCAATGCTGTCGCCGAACGATTCAACCTGCCACCGGCCGAGATAGTCGTTATAGCTCACATGTACCAGTTGCACGGGCGAATTGGCCGCCTTGACCCAGTAAGGACCGGCAAGGCCCGGTAGTGTGTCACGCTAGGCTTGTGCTGCCGCACCTCGCTGGGGTGCGGCAGCAAAGACTGTGTTCATATCCCTCATTTCCACCTCATTTCCACCTCATTTCATTCATCGGGGCGATTGCGCCCTATCTCACCCAGCAAGACATCCCGGCACGCCAGCAACCTCTCCACGATTCGTGGTCGTCCGGCTGCCGCGACACGGACTGCCGGAGCCGGAACGGATACCGCAAAGCGCCCGAGGATGGTATCAACGCCGACAGCAAGGGACACAACACCGGGCGTCGTTTCGTTGTCGTCGACCGCATAGCCGATGCGCCTCACACGCTTCAGTTCCTTCAGTAGTTCGCCGCTGTCCGTCCCCTTGGCGTCTGGCAGTTGAAGCAGCATCAACGCCTCCTCGTCCGCACAGAGCGCCAGTAACGCCCTCCCGCCCGCCGTGGTCGCGAGCGGCAGGTTCGCCCCGACACGCGGCACCACACGCAGTTCCTGCTCGGCTACCACCACGTGAATGAACGCCAGCTCGCGGCCGCTGATCCGGCCGAGCGCCACCGTTTCACCAATATCGTCGCTCAGCGACTGCAGGTGCGGGGCCGCCACGGCTACCACGTCGGTATGCAGTTTGCCGACCAGCCGCAGGAACGCCGGCCCGAGCCGCACGCCATCAGCGCGCCCGGTACGAACGAGCTCCTCGTCAGCCAGCGCCTTCACGATGCGCTGGATCGTGGAACGGGGTAGATCAACCGCCTTCGCGATCGGCCCGACGCTCAGCCTGCCGGTCTTCGAAGGCGGACGACTGCGTGCCCAACTGAAGCTGCGTGAGGCACAGCAGCAGGAGGCCGCGCTCGCGTATCAGCGTACGGTGCTTGGCGCCTGGAACGAGATCGACAACACGCTCTCCGCGCTCTCGACGGAGCAGCAGCGACGCACGAGTCTCGCGGCGAATGTTGCGCAAAGCGACCATGCCTTGCAGCTCTCGACGTCGCGCTACCAGGCCGGCGCCGGCACCCGGCTCGATGCGCTCGCAGCGCATCGAACCCTGCTCGCGGCAAAGCTCGAATGGATACGCAGCGATGCGGACGTATCGCTGAACGCAATACGTCTGTACAAGGCGCTTGGCGGCGGCTGGGAAGGCGCGGGCGAAACCCCGCTCGCCGCGCGCTGACGAATCACGCTGTTGCGTCACATCACCGATGCAACAGCTCGCCTTTCCTTGATCGACCGAGGGCTATCGCACGATTGCTGCTCTAATTTTCCCGACCAGAACAGGGATGGGTCTGCCATGGGAGACGGACTTACCAGGAAATCCGCGATGGGCTAGCTGATGGGCTGAAAAAGAAAAAGCCCCGTAAGTCGTTGAACTTACGGGGCCTTGTCACCGCTTTTGGCGGAGACGGAGGGATTCGAACCCTCGATCCAGGTTTTGGCCCAGATGCTCCCTTAGCAGGGGAGTGCCTTCGACCTCTCGGCCACGTCTCCCAAACTTTCGGTTGCGCAGGGAGTCAGCGCAACGAAGCCAAGATAATAGCGGGCCGAACCGCGAAGGTCAATGTCTGCCGCACATTTTTTGTGCCAGCTTTGTCACTGACGACGCAATTAATTGACATTAACTTGCGTCACATTAGCCGGGCGTACCGCACACATTCAGAGATGAGGTGCTCTTGTACACCCCACCCCGCACAGCAAATTACGCTTGATCCAGTTCGAACGCCTTATGCAGCGCGCGCACGGCGAGCTCCATGTACTTCTCGTCGATCAGCACCGAAATCTTGATTTCGGAGGTCGAGATCATCTGGATGTTGATGCCCTCTTCCGACAACGTGCGGAACATCGTGCTCGCGATACCCACGTGCGAACGCATGCCGACGCCGACCACCGATACCTTCGACACCTTCGGATCGCCCAGCACCTGCTCAGCCTGCACATGGCCCTTCACCTGGCCGGTGAGGATGTCCATGGCGCGCTGATAATCGCCGCGGCCGACCGTGAACGTAAAGGCCGTTTTGCCTTCGACGCTCTGGTTCTGGATGATCATGTCGACGTCGATATTCGCGTCCGCCACCGGGCCGAGAATCTGATATGCGATGCCCGGCTTGTCGGGCACACCCATCACGGCGATACGAGCTTCGTCGCGCTGGAACGCGATGCCCGAGATGACTGCTTTTTCCATGGTCTCGTCTTCTTCAAAAGTAATCAGGGTGCCCGACTTCATTTCAGTGTCGAGCGGGATCAGCGGATCGGTCAGGCTCGACAGCACGCGCGTCTTCACCTGATATTTGCCGGCGAATTCCACCGAGCGGATCTGCAGCACCTTGGAACCCAGGCTTGCCATTTCCAGCATTTCTTCAAACGTCACGCGATCGAGGCGGCGTGCTTCTTCCACCACGCGCGGGTCGGTCGTGTAGACGCCGTCGACGTCCGTGTAAATCAGGCACTCGTCGGCCTTCAATGCGGCAGCGACTGCAACAGCCGACGTATCCGAACCGCCGCGGCCGAGCGTGGTGATGTGGCCGTCAGGGTCGATACCCTGGAAGCCGGTGATCACCACTACTTTGCCCGCGTCGAGATCGCGCAGCACGCGCTCGCCGTCGATTTCGCTGATGCGCGCTTTCGTGAACGCGCTATCCGTTTTGACCGGCACTTGCCAGCCGGCATAGCTGACCGCGTCGACGCCGGCTTCCTGCAGCGCGATGGCCAGCAGTCCCGAGCTGACCTGCTCGCCGGTAGCGGCAATCATGTCGAGTTCGCGCGGGCTCGGCTGGCTCGTGATTTCTTTCGCGAGGCCGAGCAAGCGGTTGGTTTCGCCGGACATTGCCGACGGCACGACGACCATCTTGTGGCCGGCCTTATGCCATTTCGCGACGCGCTTGGCGACGTTCTTGATGCGCTCGACCGAGCCCATCGAGGTGCCGCCGTATTTATGTACGATGAGTGCCATTGTCGTTCTGAACTGGAGGAGAAAACGCGCTGGCGCGCTGGAGACGACCGCACAAAAGCACAGGAGCGCAACGTCTTGTGAACGACGGCAAAGTGTGTGGCGGCGTAGATGCAGCGCGCGTGTAACACGCGCGGATTTGCCCGGGAATGATCGCTAGTGGCTTACCGGAAACGACGGATCACGCACGGAAACCGCAAAAGCGACGGCGAAATCGGGTCGGGCAAACAAGTTAAATTACCCGATCGAGCGCAAAAAGACAAGCCGAAATGGCCGTCGAATGGTCCATATTACCGGCTGAAAAGGCGTATCCGGCGCGGTTTTGCGCCCTATTCCGGAGATTCACCGGATAGATAACCCGCCTGTCCGACTGGTCGGTCAGGCGATCAGCAGGTCGTCGCGCCAGATGATCCTGACACGCGGCTCGGCCGCATTGACCTGCTCGGGCAACGCTGTGCGGTTCAGGCCGAGCAAGGGCACGAACAGCAAATCGTCGCCGACGTAAAGCAGCGGCACGTCACGCTTCCATGCCGGAATGCCGCGCTCCTGGAACAGGTTCTTCAGCGTGCGGCTCGGGCTGCCTGGTGCAGCGCTCGTACGCATCCGTTCACCGCCGCTGCGCGAACGTGCGCTTAGCAATGCCCGGCGCAGCACGCTGACGGGAAGCGTATCGGGATCGTCTGACGCTGTATCGACAATGCCGGAGGCATCGCCGTCGACAGCGGAATCGACATCAGAAGCGGCGGCGACAGCGACTGCGACAAACACAAAGGTGCCCCGCCATTGCGGCAAACGCCAGATCGCTTCACCCTGCCATGCGAGTTCGCTCACTGCGCGCTCAGCGAGCGCGGTTTCATCGGCGGGCTCACTGCTATCGCCCGCTTCCCAGTAGATCAAGCCGCGATAACTGCGCAACGCTTGCCCTGCATGATCGATACGCAGGCTATGGCCCTCGCCGGCTTCCCCGACTTCGCGCAACTGCCGCAAAACGTCGGTCAGACGCGCGGTCGATGCAGCAGCCAGACCCAGTGTGCGCATCCAGTAGCGCAGCAGGTTGAGCGCGCGATCGTCGTCGAGGGCGAGCAGCACATCATGCGATAGCGCGCGGCCATCATCGCGCACGGCTTCGTCCAGATCGATGCGCGCGAGATCGTCGAGCAGACGCTGCGCCGATGCCGCATGCGCGGCGGTGCGCGCGAGTGCGTCGCGAAAACCAGGAAAGTGGACGGCCAGCGCCGGTGTCACCTCGTGACGCAATGCGTTGCGCGCGTAACGGGTGTCCGCGTTCGATTCGTCGTCGATCCAGCGCAGATTCCGGGCGCTCGCATACTGCTCGAGTTGCACTCGCAGCAGATGCAGCAAAGGCCTCACGCGCACCGAGGAGGCGCCTGCCGGCAAGTACTCGGGCGCCATCGCCGCAAGTCCCGCGAGGCCTGCGCCGCGCAGCAGCTGCAATAGCACCGTCTCCGCCTGGTCGTCCGCATGTTGCGCGAGCCATAGCGCGCGAACGCCGCGTGTTGCGCACATGGCGTCCAGCGCACGGTAACGCGCATCGCGCGCCGCGGCCTCGACACTCACACCCGCGTCACGCGGCACCTCGACACGCTGTGCCGCGAATTCAACGCCACGTTCCTGCGCAAATGCTTCGCAATGCGCGAGCCACTCGTCGGCATGCGCGCTGAGTCCATGGTGCACATGCAGCGCGACACAACGCGACGCCCCCGCGACGCGCACCACCGCATCCAGCAGCACACTCGAATCGACGCCACCGCTGAACGCCACCGCAATGCGCGCATTCGCAGGCAACGCGGACAGCGCAACGCCGACCGCATCGAGAACGAGGCGGTCGGCGGGCGATTTGGCGGTGGGAGTCACGTCGCTAGCGCGTTACGCGCTAAAGGACGAAAGAGAACGCGCGCGGGCTTAGGCACCCGGCGTCGTTTCCTTGAACTTGCCGTACGACATCAACCGTTCGAAACGGCGTTGACGCAGGTCGTTGATGCTCATGCCCTGGAACTGGCGCAGCGAGTCGGCGAGCGCACGGCGCAGCATCGCGGCCATGCCCTTCGGATCGCGATGCGCGCCACCGAGCGGCTCGTTGACGATCTTGTCGATCAGGCCGAGCGCCTTGAGACGATGCGCGGTCAGGCCGAGCGCTTCCGCGGCTTCCGGCGCTTTCGCGGCGCTCTTCCACAGGATCGACGCGCACCCTTCCGGCGAAATCACCGAATAGGTCGAGAACTGCAGCATCAGCACGCTGTCGCCGACGGCAATCGCAAGCGCGCCGCCCGAACCGCCTTCACCGATGATCGTGGCGATCAGCGGCGTCTTGAGTTCAGCCATCACGTACAGATTGCGGCCGATCGCTTCCGACTGGCCGCGCTCTTCCGCGCCGATGCCCGGGTAGGCGCCCGGCGTGTCGATGAACGTGAAGATCGGCAAGCCGAACTTCTCGGCGAGACGCATCAGGCGTTCGGCCTTGCGGTAGCCTTCCGGACGCGGCATGCCGAAGTTGCGCAGCGCGCGCTCCTTCGTGTCACGCCCCTTCTGATGGCCGATCACCATGCAAGCCTGGCCGTTGAACCGCGCGAGGCCGCCGACGATCGACAGGTCGTCCGCATAGTTGCGGTCGCCGTGCAGCTCGTGGAAATCGGTGAACAGCTCGTTCACGTAATCGAACGTGTACGGGCGTTGGGGATGTCGGGCAATTTGCGAAACCTGCCACGGGGTGAGGTTCGCGTACAGATCTTTGGTGAGCTGTTGACTCTTCTTGGACAGCCGCTCGATCTCTTCCGAAATATCGACGGCCGAATCGTCCTGCACGAAGCGCAATTCTTCGATCTTCGCTTCGAGTTCAGCGATCGGCTGTTCGAAATCCAGAAAGGTGGTCTTCATTGGTTGTAATCCTTGGACTTACCGGCAGCGCGTATTCTAACCGCGCTCGCCGATGTCAAAACCATTTCTCAACTATCGATTTTTAACAATTGATAGCTTTTCAAACGGCATCGCTTCTCTTGCTTTAGTAGTCGACCGGCAACGGATCGAGACTACGCCACATATACCAAGTGGCGACAGTGCGCCACGGCTCCCAGTTTGCCGCGACCTCACGCGCTTCACTGCGCGTAACCGGTTCGCCGCTGAAGTAATTGACGCTGATCGCGCGGATCAGGCCGAGATCGTCCAGCGGCAGCACGTCCGGGCGCGACAGATTGAAGATCAGGAACATTTCCGCGGTCCAGCGGCCAATGCCGCGGATCTGCGTGAGTTCGGCGATCACCGCCTCGTCGTCCATCGAGGTCCACTTGCCGACGTGCAACGCGCCCGACACGAAGTGCTGCGCGAGATCGAGGACGTATTCGGCCTTGCGCCTGGACAACCCGCACGCGGTCAGCTTGTCCTGACCGAGCTTGATGAACTGCTGCGGCACGAGCTTCGGACACGCCGCCTCGACTTTCGCCCAGACCGCCTGCGCGGACGCTACCGAAATCTGCTGCCCGACCACCGAACGCGCGAGCGTGACGAACGGATCGCCACGGCTTAGCAGATGCACCGGGCCGAACTTCGGAATCAGTTTCTTCAGGATACGGTCGCGCTTGACGAGGTCCGCGCACGCCTTGTCCCAATACGCCGGACGGGTGACTTCAGGCGTGAGGCCGCCGATCTCCACCGGCACCGCGAGTTCAGCAACATCCGCGGCTTCCCCGCCCGCACTCGATGACGCGCGCGTCTTGCGTACGACTTCGCCTTCGCGAGTATCCCGCGCGAGTTCTCGCACGTCGCCTGCGAGTTCGGCAGGCAACGCGCCATTGCTTTTTGCACGCGAGGTTTTGGCGCGCGTCGAAACAGGCGCGTGCGCCGACGAGCCGTTCAGCGCGCGCTTGACGGTGGCCTTCTTCGCAGCCCCGGTCGTTGCCGTTGCTGCTGCACCCGCCGCGGCACGCGCGCCTGCCTTCGCCGCCGCCCCGGCGGCTTTCGATGCTGCATTCTTTACCGCGCTGCCGCCCGCGCGAGCCGACGTTCGTGTCGACTTTACCGCGGTTGCCGCGTTTGTTTGAGACGTGGCTCGTTTAGCCGGCGTCTTCGTGGCCGTTGCCATCCTGCCTCCTGCCTGGCGAGTCGATCAGAGGGAAGTACGAGGTGCGCTCACACGCGCCGCCACTCGGTCAACCCGCCGGGTTTGTCTTCAAGTGCAACGCCGGCCTCGAGCAATTCTGCCCGGATCCGGTCTGCTGCTGCATAGTCTTTCGCCTGCTTGGCGGCCACGCGCGCGGCGATCTTCGCTTCGATCGCGGCGGCGTCGAGCGCGCCTTCCGCGGCGGCGCCCGCAGCCCGCTGCAGGTATGCACGCGGCTCCCGGCCGAGCAAGCCGATCACAGCGCTCAGCGAGCGCAATTGACGGGCCAGCGCGGGATCGCGCGTGCGGTTCACTTCAGTTGCCAACTCGAACAACACCGACACTGCAACCGGCGTGTTGAAGTCGTCGTTCATTGCTGCCTGGAAACGCTGCGCATGCGCTTCGTTCCAGTCGAGTTCCGCACCGTCCGGCGTGACGTCTTTCAGCGCGGTGTACAAACGCGTCAGCGCACTGCGGGCGTCGTCGATATGCACGTCGCTGTAATTTAACGGCGAACGGTAATGCGCGCGCGCGATAAAAAAGCGCACGACTTCGGCATCGTACTGCGCCAATACTTCGCGAATCGTAAAGAAGTTGTTCAACGACTTCGACATCTTCTCATTGTCGATCTGTACGTAGCCGTTGTGCATCCAGTAATTGACGAAGGTTTGTCCGGTCGCAGCTTCGCTTTGCGCAATCTCGTTCTCGTGGTGCGGAAACTGCAGGTCCTGACCGCCGCCGTGAATGTCGAAATGCTCGCCGAGCAACGTGCAACCCATCGCCGAGCATTCGATATGCCAGCCGGGGCGGCCGCGCCCGTACTTCGACTCCCAGCCGGTGTCGGCCGGTTCGTCCGGCTTCGCCTGCTTCCACAGCACGAAGTCGAGCGGGTCCTGCTTCGCCTCGTTCGCGGCGACCCGTTCGCCGGCGCGCAGATCTTCGAGCGACTTGCCCGACAGCTTGCCGTAGCCCGCGAACTTGCGCACCGCATAGTTCACGTCGCCGTCGGCCGCCTGATAGGCGTAACCGTTCGCCTCGAGCTTCTCGATCATGCCGAGCATCTGCGAGATGAAATCGGTGGCGCGCGGTTCCAGATCGGGCCGCTCGATACCGAGCGCGTCCGCATCTTCATGCAAGGCTTTGATGAAGCGATCGGTCAACGATTTGATCGTTTCGCCGTTCTCCACTGCGCGCCGGATGATCTTGTCGTCGATATCCGTGATGTTGCGCACGTAGGTAACGTCGTAGCCGAGCGTGCGCAACCACCGCTGCACGATGTCGAACACGACCATCACCCGTGCATGACCGACGTGACAATAGTCGTACACGGTCATCCCGCAGACGTACATCCGCACGACGCCATCCTGCAGCGGCACGAAAGTTTGCTTGTCACGCGCGAGCGTGTTGTAGATGCGCAGTGATTCCATAGAGAACGGTGCGTGGGCCGAAAGAAATCCGCAATGTGTTTCGTGCATGAGGCGCCCCGCGAGAAGACGGCGGGTGCGTTCTGTGTACTGCAACACGCACAGCAGCAAACCGGTGCACCTGGTGCGGCGGTCAGGCTGCGTTCAAGGCGGAGACGACCACGAGTGGCGAAAAGACAGTTTGCGGTTCGACGGAACGCGCAGACCTTTTGTTAGAATGGGTCGGAGTATAACATCCAGACCCGAGCCTATGAAACCTTCCAGCGGCCGCGCGCGCAGCGCTGCGACCCTCGCCGCGACGGCATTCTGCGCCGTCGCCCTCACGGTCTTGCCGGGTGCTGCCGCGTACGCGCAGAAAGGCGCCGCGACCATGCCGCAGGGCCCCGCCGTGCGTGACAACACGCCGGAAATCGACGCGTCGATTGCGCAGAAGAACTGGGAAGCCTCGCTCACCCAGCTCGACGCGCGCATCGCCTCGAATCCGCACGACGCGCAAGCCAGGTTCAAGCGCGCCACGGTGCTGGCCCACCTGAATCGCGACGACGAAGCCATCACCGCGTTCACCGAACTCACGCAGCTGTATCCGGAACTGCCCGAACCGTATAACAACCTGGCCGCGCTCTATGCGAAGCACGGCCGTTATGCCGAGGCACGCGCCGCGCTCGAAACCGCGACCAAGGTGAATCCTGGCTACGGTCTCGCGTACGAGAATCTCGGCGATCTGTATCTGCGCATGGCGAACGAAGCCTACCGTCGCGCCCAGGGCCTCGGCAAAGCAAGCGCCACGACCACGCAGCGCCTCACCGACATCCAGAAGATCGTTTCGCCGCCCAAGGGCAGCGCGCCGGCGAAAAAAGCCGCGGCGCCTGCCGAGGCCAGCGCCGCGCGCCCCACCGCGGACATGACACAAACACCGAGCTTCCAGTACGGCGGCGCAAACGGCTCGCTCGCCATGCCGCCCTACATGGCGCCGTCGCAGTAACACCGTCACCGTTTTCGGCAACACGTTTTTTCCAACCCTGAGGATCTTCATGAAATGGTTGATGTTGGCGCTCGGCAGCGCCGCCCTGATCGCAAACGCCCCCGCCTTTGCCCAGTCCGGTTCGCAGGCCGCGCATCCGTCCGTCCTCTTCAAGACCACGGAAGGCGACATCCGCGTCGAGTTGTATCCTGAGAAAGCGCCGAAAACGGTCGCCAACTTCCTCGACTACGTGAAATCCGGCCAGTACAGCGGCACGATTTTCCATCGCGTGATTCGCGGCTTCATGATTCAGGGCGGCGGTTATACGCAGAGCTTCGCTGAGAAGCCCACGCGCGCGCCGATTCCGCTCGAAAGCCGCAACGGTCTGAAGAACGCCGCCGGCACGCTCGCCATGGCGCGCACCAGCGATCCGAATTCGGCCACGGCGCAGTTCTTCATCAACACGGTGGATAACGCCGGGCTCGACTATCCGAATCCGGACGGCAACGGCTACGCGGTGTTCGGCAAGGTCACGAGCGGCATGGACGTCGTGAAGAAGATCGAAGGCACGGCCACCACCACACGCGGCCCGATGAGCGACGTGCCGCAAAAACCGATCGTGATCGAATCGGCCACGGTGGTCGGCAAGTAAGCAATAGAGCAGGAAGCAGCACCAGGCACGCTGCACAGGAAATCAACCCAATCTACGCCCCCGGCGCGGCCCGTCGTCATCTCACTTCATGACGAACGGCCGCGCCTTTTACCCACCCCGTTCATCAAAGGATTCCATCATGGTTGAACTGCATACAAACCACGGCGTCATCAAACTCGAACTGGACGCTGAAAAGGCGCCGAAGTCGGTTGAGAACTTCCTCAACTACGTGAAGGCCGGTCACTACGACAACACGGTGTTCCACCGCGTGATCGACGGCTTCATGATCCAGGGCGGCGGTTTCGAACCCGGCATGAAGCAGAAGCCGACGGCTGAACCGATCACCAACGAAGCGAACAACGGCCTGAAGAATGTCAACGGCTCGATCGCGATGGCTCGCACGAACGACCCCCACTCGGCAACCGCGCAATTCTTCATCAACGTGAACGACAACGACTTCCTGAACCACTCGTCGCCGACGCCGCAGGGCTGGGGCTATGCGGTGTTCGGCAAGGTGGTCGACGGCATGGACATCGTCGAGAAGATCAAGAAGGTCAAGACGGGTTCGAAGGGCTTCCATCAGGACGTGCCGGCCGACGACGTTGTGATCGAAAAAGCAGTGATCGTCGACTAAGCGTCCGATAAGGGCCAACGCGTTTGAACTGACATCAGGCACCTTCAATGCTGCAAGAAACACCGCTGCGAAGCGTCGCCGCGGGCGTGCCTGGCGAGGGCAAACGCCCGCACGCCGCACGTCCGTTTTTTCTCCTCTCCGATATTCATCTGAGCGAGGCGATTCCGCACACGGTCGCCGCGTTCGAACACTTCGTCCGCGTCACGGCCGAGCAGGCGGATTCGGTTTTCATTCTCGGCGATCTGTTCGAGTACTGGATCGGCGACGACATGCTCGTCGAGCCGTTCGTCGCGCGGATGGCGGCGTTGCTGCATACGCTGTCGGAACGCGGTATCGCGCTCTACATCATGCACGGCAATCGCGATTTTCTGCTCGGCAAGCGCTTCATGAAAGCGGCCGGCGCGATCTGGTTGCCCGATCCGTTCGTGATCACCGCGTTCGGCACGCGGATCGTGCTCGCGCATGGTGATGGCCTCTGCACCGCGGATCGCGGCTATCAATTTTTCCGGCGCTTTGCGCGCATCCGTTTCGCGCAGATGCTGTTTCTCGCGTGGCCGTTTCGCTGGCGTCAGGCGCTTGCGGAAAACATGCGCTCGAAAAGCGAGCAAGGCCGTTCGCGTCCGGTTTCGCCGAAGTATGACGTGACGCCGAAGGCCGTCGCTGCGTTATTCAAGTCGTCGAAAACGGCCACGATCATTCATGGGCATACGCATCGTCCGGCGCGGCATCGCGAGCCGGGCGGCACGCGCTGGGTGTTGCCGGATTGGGATCTCGACCACGGCGAGCGCCGTGGCGGTTATCTACGAATCGATGCGGAAGGGATTCGGGCGTTGCCGCTGAATTGACTAGCGCTCCGCCACCGCCCCTTCCACCTTTCCTGCAATCGCGGCCGACAGGCGCCGCAGATCGAGCAGCGCCGCGTCGGCGCCTTGCAAGCCTTCCAGACTGGTTCCCAGCCGCTCCAGCGCGTCGACGATTTCGTCGATACGCTTCGATTGCGTGGCAGCGTGGTCGATCAGACCGTGAATCGCCAGCGATACCGGATCGTCCGCATTCGGCGTGATGCCGTAGGCGCAGAATGCGCTCTTTTCCGACACCGCCTTCGACTCACGCACTGCGCTATTTGCCGATGCGCTCGCCGAACCCGCTGCCGCAGCAACCACGGCAGCCGCTGCCGGGACGATGATCCGCGCGGGATTCCCCACCGCCGTGCCGCGTGCCGGCACCGGCTTCGTGACCACTGCATTCGAGCCGATCTTCGCGTCCGCGCCGATCGTAAAACCGCCGAGCACCTTCGCCCCCGCGCCGACGATCACGCCGCGTTCAAGCGTGGGATGCCGTTTCGCCCCCCGCGTGAGCGACGTGCCGCCAAGCGTCACGCCCTGATAGATCGTGCAGTCGTCGCCGACTTGCGCCGTCTCGCCAATCACGACGCCCATGCCGTGATCGATGAACACACGGCGGCCCAGCGTAGCGCCCGGATGGATTTCGATGCCGGTCATGAAACGCGCCATCTGCGAGATGAAACGCGCGAGCCAGCGGCGTTTAGCCTGCCAGCATGCGTGCGCGAGCCGGTGCAGCACGAGCGCGTGCAGACCCGGATAACACGTGATGACTTCCCAGGCGCTGCGGGCGGCGGGATCGCGCTCGCGGATCGTGGCGATGTCTTCGCGGAGTCTCGTGAACATGGCAGGGACTAGGTTGTGGGGGAAAAGACCGCCTGCGTGAAACACCACGCACGACGGATGCTTGCCGCATAGCAGATCGGCAGCTTTGCTTAGAACGTTTCGAGCGATTGTAGGGCGATTGCGCGAAACCTGCCGGAAGCCCACGCTGCCGGCAAGGTCGTAGATTGATGGGCACGCAGCCCTTAGGACGCGTCGTCGCCCGGCGGTTTGGTCTTCAGCAGAATATGCTTGGCGATGCCGCGCACGATATTCACTTCCTCGCGCTCCAGACCGGAACGTGCGAACAGGCGCCGCAAGCGGGACATCAATTTCTTCGGATTGGCCGGATCGAGAAACTCGAGCGCGACCAGCGCGCTTTCCAGATGAGCGTACATGCTTTCGATTTCGTCGCTTGCCGCCCGCGTGCCGACCGGCTCGCCCTGCCCGGCGACCGCTTGAGCCACCGCGGATGCTGCAGCCGTTGCCTCGCCCGCGGACAGATACGCCGTGCGCAATTCATACGCCAACACCTGCACGGCCTGCGCAAGATTGAGCGAACTGTAGGCGGGATTGGCCGGAATATGCGCGAGCGCGCTGCAGCGCTCGACATCCTCGTTCGACAGGCCCGTGCGCTCGTTGCCGAACACCAGCGCGATCTCGCCATGTATTGCCTGCTCGCGCGCGGCGCCCGCCGCGGCACGCGGCGTCCATTGCGGCGGCCCGTATTCGCGCAGCCGGGCGGTCAGTGCAATCGACCAATGCACGCCGCTCAACGCATCGGCAAGCGTCGGTACGACGTGCGCGGACGCCAGCACGTCGTCAGCGCCGCTCGCCATGGCGATGGCTTCCGGATCGCTTTGCACGTGCGGCACACGTGGCGACACCAGCACGAGGCGCGAGAAACCCATGGTTTTCAGCGCGCGCGCCGCGGCGCCGACGTTGCCGGGATGGCTGGGCTCGACGAGCACAAAGCGCGTCGACGTAAAACCGCCGCGCAGGTCCGCCACGGCGGGATCGGAAGAATGGTGGGTGTGGTCCACGATGAAACTCGGCAAGCTAAAGAACGCGTATGGTAGCGCCAACAGTGCATCGGCTCCGAAATGCGCGTGTCCGCCGCGCTAAAGCCGCGCCGTTGGACCGTCGCACGCCATGCCTGGCAGCAAGCGCTGCCGCGGCGCCCGGACTCAGGTAAAATACCAATATTCGCGCCCGGTTTTCTCTTGTGAGAGCTCCGGCGCTTCGTTCTTATCCAATTCGTCTCCGTCGGCGGAATGCGCACCCGGTCCTTTGCCGGACGTGCGTTCCGTGCTGTTTCCGCGCCCTTTGATGGCGCTCAATTAGCGCTCATCCCGCGCTCATTTACCGGTAAGCAGCCGTGCTGCCCCGGCACAAGGATCCAGTCTCATGCATCCCATGCTCAATATTGCTGTGAAGGCCGCGCGCCGCGCAGCCCAGATCATCAACCGCGCGTCGCTCGACCTCGATCTCCTCCAGGTCAGCAAGAAACAGCACAACGATTTCGTCACGGAGGTCGACAAAGCGTCTGAAGCGGCGATCATCGATACGCTCAAGACAGCCTACCCCGATCACGCCATCCTCGCCGAAGAATCCGGCAAGTCGGACAACGACTCCGAATATCAGTGGATCATCGATCCGCTCGACGGCACCACCAATTTCATCCACGGCTTCCCGTACTACTGCGTGTCGATCGCACTTGCGCACAAGGGCATCGTGACGCAGTCGGTGGTCTACGATCCGACCCGCAACGACCTGTTCACCGCCTCGCGCGGCCGCGGCGCGTTCCTGAACGACCGCCGCATCCGCGTCGCCAAGCGCGACCGCCTGGCTGACGGCCTGATCGGCACCGGCTTCCCGTTCCGTGAAAAGGATGGCCTCGAAGCGTATGGCCGCCAGTTCGCTGAAATGACCGAAGCCTGCGCCGGCCTGCGCCGTCCGGGCGCTGCCGCGCTCGATCTGGCGAATGTTGCCGCGGGCCGTATGGACGGCTTCTTCGAGCAAGGCCTGAATCCGTGGGACGTCGCCGCAGGCAGCCTGCTGATCACGGAAGCCGGCGGTCTGGTCGGCAATTACACGGGCGACTCGGACTTCCTGCACGTCGGCGAAATCGTCGCGGGCAATCCGAAGGTCTACGCGCAGATGATCCCGATCCTGTCGCGCTACAGCCGCACGCGCCAGCAATCGGCTTAAGGTTCAGGTCTCAGGTCTCAGGTCTGGACTGGCCGGCTCGGTGCCGGCATCGGTAATACAGCATCGGTAATACCTAAAGCGGCTTCGGCCGCTTTTTCGTTGGCCCGCCTGCACCCGGCGGGCGTTCGTGCTACAAAGCGGAAGGCCGCGCCGGCACGCACGATCGCCGGCTGCGTTTTGCGCGCTTCTTGCAGCGCCGTGCTTCGCGTCAGATTTCCGCGCAGCTTCCGATCCGCTTCATGAAAAAAGGCTTCTACACGATCATCGCGGCGCAGTTCATTTCGTCGCTCGCGGACAATGCCCTGCTGATTGCCGCCATCGCCCTGCTATCGGTGATCCGTTCGGCCGCCTGGGTCACGCCGCTGCTGCAGATGTTCTTCACTATCTCCTACGTGTTGCTCGCCCCCTTCGTCGGCGCATTCGCCGACGCGTTGCAAAAGCGGCACGTCATGTTCGTCTCCAACGCGCTCAAGGCGAGCGGTTGCCTGATGATGATCGCCGGCGTCCATCCGATGATTGCGTACGGCGTGGTCGGCTTTGGCGCGGCCGCGTATTCGCCGGCCAAGTACGGCATTCTCACCGAGCTCCTGCCCGCGGACAAACTCGTCAAGGCGAACGCGTGGCTCGAATCGGCCACCGTCCTGTCGACCATTGTCGGCACGATGGTCGGCGGCGCATTGATCAGCACCCTCGCCGACCGGTTCGTCGCGCATGCGCATCTGCCGCTGATCCGCTCTTCCGCCGATCTGGCGATGTTCGCGGTGATGGTCACGTATGCCATCGCGGCGGCGGTCAACATCTTCATTCCCGACACCGGCGCGCGTTATCCGAACCGTTTGAACGAGCCGAAGAAACTGGTCGGCGACTTCTATCATTGCTTCAACGTGTTGTGGGCCGACAAGCTCGCGCAGATCGCGCTGTGGGTCACGACGCTGATGTGGGGTGGCGCGGTCACGCTGCAATTGCTGGTGCTCAAGTGGGCGAACGTGAACCTTGGCCTGTCGCTGTCGAAGGCGGCGGTGATGCAAGGCGTGACGGGGCTCGGCATCGCCGTCGGCGCGGCGGCCGCGGCGGCGCTGATTCCATTGCGCAATTCGCTGCGCGTGCTGCCGATCGGCATCCTCACCGGCGCGGTCGCGATCGCTGTGGCGTTCTACAACCGGGACCTGTTTCCGGCGGGCGCCGGCATCCGTATCGGCTCATACGTGCTGCCGACCTACATCCTGCTCGCCTATCCGCTGATGATCCTGCTCGGCGCGCTCTCCGGCTTTTTTATCGTGCCGATGAACGCGATCCTCCAGCATCGCGGCGCGACCTTGCTCTCCGCGGGGCATTCAATCGCGGTGCAGAATTTCAACCAGAATCTGGCCGTGCTGCTGATGCTCGGGGCCTACGCGATACTGCTCACCGCGAAGATGCCCGCGCAATGGATCATTGTCGTATTCGGCAGCTTCATCACGTTCATGATGTGGCTCGCAAAGCGGCGCAGCGCTGTGAATGAGCGCACGGTGGATATGCGGGCGCTCGTTGAAGAATGATGGCATGGCGAGAATCAGAATCGCACGGGTGGCGTGAGAATCCGCATTGCGACACGTAAGCTGCTTTGTGGATTGGCCATCCGGCCAGGGTCCGCTCGCCGCGTCGGCGGGTTAAACTCACGCCCTGAACAGCTAACGCAAAAAGACACCGAGGATGGGCATTCAAACCGCAGCGGCCAATGACGTCGCACAACACACGCCGATGATGCAGCAGTATCTCCGCATCAAGGCGGATCATCCGGGCACGCTGGTGTTCTACCGGATGGGCGACTTCTACGAGCTCTTTTTCGAAGACGCGGAAAAGGCCGCGCGTCTGCTCGATTTAACACTTACGCAGCGCGGCGCGTCGGCGGGCAATCCGATCAAGATGGCGGGCGTGCCGCATCACGCGGTCGAACAGTATCTGGCCAAGCTGGTGAAGCTCGGCGAATCCGTCGCGATTTGCGAACAGATCGGCGACCCGGCCACGTCGAAAGGGCCCGTCGAGCGCAAAGTGATGCGCGTGGTCACGCCGGGCACCTTGACTGATGCAGCCCTCCTGTCCGACAAGAGCGACGTCTACCTGATGGCGCTGTGTGTCGCGCATAACCGTCGCGGCGTCGCAACGAGCGTCGGGCTCGCGTGGTTGAATCTGGCGAGCGGCGCACTGCGCCTTGCCGAAGTGGCGCCCGATCAGGTGGCCGCCGCGCTCGAACGGATTCGTCCCGCGGAAATTCTGGTGGCCGATGCACCCTCCGACTCCGCGAGCTGGACGCCGCCGGTCAACGCCGGCGCCCTCACCCGCGTGCCGGTCTGGCACTTCGATATCGCCTCGGGCACGCAGCGTCTGTGCGATCAACTGGAAGTGGCCGGCCTCGACGGCTTCGGCGCGCACTCGCTGACAGCGGCATGCGGCGCGGCCGGCGCGCTGCTGCTGTATGCCGCGGCCACGCAAGGCCAGCAATTGCGTCACGTGCGCAGCCTGAAGGTCGAGTACGAGTCCGAATATATCGGGCTCGACCCCGCCACGCGCCGCAATCTTGAACTCACGGAAACGCTGCGCGGCACCGAATCGCCCACGCTGTGTTCACTGCTCGACACCTGCTGCACGACGATGGGCAGCCGCCTGTTGCGTCACTGGCTGCATCATCCCCCGCGCGAAGCCGCTGTGGCGCAAGCACGTCAGCAGGCCATCGGCGCATTGCTCGACGCACCGCTGGGCGCAGGCGTCGACACGCTGCGCGGCGCGTTGCGGCAAATCTCCGACATCGAGCGGATCACCGGGCGTCTCGCGCTGCTGTCGGCGCGGCCCCGCGATCTGTCGAGCCTGCGCGATACGTTCATCGCCTTGCCGGAGTTGCGCACGCAACTCGCGGCCGTTTCGTCCAATGCGGATTCGCTGGCGCGTATCGACGCGTCGCTGGAACCGCCGCAAGCCTGCGTCGAACTGCTCAAGCGCGCGGTCGCGCAGGAGCCAGCCGCGATGGTGCGCGACGGCGGCGTGATCGCCCGCGGCTACGATGCGGAACTCGACGAGTTGCGAGATATTTCGGAGAACTGCGGGCAGTTCCTGATCGACCTCGAAACGCGCGAACGCGCACGCACCGGCATCGGCAATCTGCGCGTCGAGTACAACAAGGTGCATGGCTTCTATATCGAAGTCACGCGCGGCCAGACTGACAAGGTGCCGGACGACTACCGCCGCCGTCAGACGCTGAAAAACGCCGAGCGTTACATCACGCCAGAGCTGAAGACGTTCGAAGATAAAGCGCTGTCCGCGCAGGAACGCGCGCTGGCCCGCGAACGCGCGCTTTACGACGCGTTGCTGCAAGCGCTGCTGCCTTTTATCCCGGACTGCCAGCGCGTCGCGGCGGCACTCGCCGAACTCGATCTGCTGGCTGCTTTCGCCGAACGCGCCCGCGCACTCGATTGGGTCGCGCCGACGTTTTCGCCGGATACCGGCATCGAAATCGAACAGGGCCGGCATCCGGTTGTCGAGGCGCAGGTCGAGCAATTCATCGCTAACGACTGCACGCTCACACCCGAGCGCAAACTGTTGCTGATCACCGGCCCGAACATGGGCGGTAAATCGACCTTCATGCGGCAGACCGCGCTGATCGCGTTGCTGGCCTACGTCGGCAGCTATGTGCCCGCACGCCGCGCGGCATTCGGTCCGATCGATCGCATCTTCACGCGAATCGGGGCAGCGGACGATCTGGCCGGCGGCCGCTCGACCTTCATGGTGGAGATGACCGAAGCTGCAGCGATCCTGAACGACGCAACACCGCAAAGTCTCGTGTTGATGGACGAGATCGGGCGCGGCACGTCGACGTTCGACGGCCTCGCGCTGGCGTGGGCCATCGCGCGGCACCTGCTCTCGCACAACGGCTGTCATACGCTATTCGCCACGCACTACTTCGAATTGACGCAGTTGCCCGCCGAGTTTCCACACGCGGCCAATGTGCACCTGTCGGCAGTCGAGCATGGGCACGGCATCGTGTTCCTGCATGCGGTCAGCGAAGGGCCGGCGAATCAGAGCTATGGTTTGCAGGTCGCGCAACTGGCCGGTGTGCCGAACGCGGTGATTCGCGCGGCCCGCAAGCATCTTGCGCATCTCGAACAGCAATCGGCGGCGCAACCCGCTCCGCAACTCGATCTGTTCGCCGCGCCCATGCCCATGCTGCTTGAAGACGCCGACGACGAACCCGGTCGCAAGCAAGCAGCAGCGGCGGCGTCGCCGGCCATGCAGGCACTTGTCGAGCGTCTGCGCGCAATCGATCCGAACGATCTGCGGCCACGCGAAGCGCTCGATCTGCTGTACGAACTGCACGACCTGGCCGCCGCGCCGGATGCAGATCATTGACGCACACAGGCCCTCGCAGCGCCCGCGCAAACTTTGCGCGGCGCTGACCAACGCCCTCACGGTCACGGGCGGCCTCGTGTCGATAGCGTCGCTTATGATGCTCGTGGTGACTGCCCCGCTCGCGTACGCCGAAGCACCGCGCTTTGCCTTCGCGGTCATCGCCAGCACGATGCAAAGCCCCGCCGACGAAGCGCCCACGCAACGTCTGATCGATGCAATCGGCCGTGACCGCGACGTATCGTTCGTCGTCTACGACGGCAATCTGAAAGGCGCGAAAGAAGCTTGCCGCGATGCGCTATACGAACGGCGCCACGCGCTGCTCGAAACGTCGCGGCCCGCCCTCTTCTTCATTCCAGGCCAGCACGACTGGGCCGACTGCGGCACGGCTGAGGCCGGCGGCTTCGACCCGGTCGAGCGGCTCGATCAGCTCCGCCAAACCCTGTTCATCGACTCCACGTCGATGGGTCAGAACCCGATCGCATTGACGCGCGAGAGCGAAGTGTCGCGCTTTCGCCCGTTCCGGGAGAACGTGCGCTGGCAAGTCGGCGATACCGTGTTTGTCGGTCTCAACGCGCCGAGCCCGAACAATCATTATCTGACTGCGGGTGGCCGCAATGGCGAGTTCGAAGATCGCGTGATTGCCAATGCATTCTGGCTCGAACATGCCGGCGAATACGCGAAACGCCGCGACGCGCGCGCGATTGTCGTGTTCATTCAGGGCGACCCCGATCCGGAGCGCTACGAACGGCCCGACCGTTTCGCGTGGCTGCGCTTTGCGCGTAACACGCGCCGCGACGGTTTTCTGGAATTCAAACGCAGCCTCGTCAAACTCGCGCAGATTTTCCGCGGACCGGTGCTGGTGATTCATTGCGACGACGAACGCGCGAGCGCCGGCTTCGTGATCGATCAGCCGCTACGCAATGACAAGGGAATGCTGGTGACGAACCTCACACGTGTCGAGCTTGCGCCGCATGATCGTCTTAACCAGTGGATTCAGATTGAAGCGGATCTCGGCAAGAAACCGCCGTTCCGCGTGAGCGTGCGCGACGTGCCGAGGCAAATGCCAATGCCGACAGCGGCACCGGTGCCGCAGCGCGAAGAGCCAGCCGCTTCGATGCCGGCCGTGCCGGCCTTAGGCCCCGCTTCCGAGTTGCCACCGTTGTTGCAGACACCCGGGCAGCAGCAACCCGACCAACAGCAACACAGACCTACGGATGACGGCAACGGTGAGTATGGGCCTGCCATGTCCGGCCCGCCCGCCTCGACCGTTTTGCCACACGCACCGGGTGCGCCATCAGGCGCTCCCGGCACGCCCGCAAGCTCAGTGCAGCGTGGGCCCTGATTTGTCGTCTTCGGCTTCGTCGTCATCGTCATCGAGGACTTCGAGGCCGTCGGCGCCATGTGCGTGTTCGTGCTGGATTTCGTCTTCCGTAGCCGGACGCACGTCCTTGACGGTCAGCGCGAAACGCAGCGCCATGCCGGCGAGCGGATGGTTGCCGTCGAGCACGACTTTGTCTTCCGCCACGTCGGTCACCACGTAGACGAGCGAATCGAGGTCATCATCGCCTTCCTCCGGCGTGCCTTCGAATTGCATGCCGACTTCGAGCGGTTCCGGGAAGCGATCGCGCGGCTCGATCTTCACGAGATCGGGATCGTACTCGCCGAACGCGTCTTGCGGCTCGAGCTGGATCTGAGTCTCGAAGCCGGCCTCGTGGCCGTCGAGCTCTTCCTCGATCTTGGGGAACGTGCCATCATAGCCGCCGTGCAGATAGACCATCGGCTCGTCGCTTTCTTCAATCAGATTGCCCTGCGCATCCGATAGCTTGTAAGCGACCGACACGACGGTGTTCTTTGCGATTTTCATTCGATTCTCCAGAATACAACTCACATTATACGATGCCCAAGCGGCCCACTGACCACCCGGCCGACGCAGCGTCGGCACGGAATTCCTCACCGGCTTCAACGCCGGCTCGCCCTATTCTCCCGCCCTCGCCCGACACGCCCACGCCCTTGCTCGGCAATCTGACACCGTCGCAATTCATGCGCCGGTACTGGCAAAAGAAGCCACTGCTGATCCGCCAGGCGATCCCGAACGTAGAGGCGCCGCTGTCGCGCGAGGAGTTTTTCGAGCTGGCCGATCAGGACGAAGTCGAAGCGCGTCTGATCACGCACTTTCGCAACAAATGGCAACTGGAGCACGGCCCGTTCGCGCCGGATGAACTGCCGTCGGTCAAGCAGCGCGCCTGGACGCTGCTCGTGCAAGGCGTGGACCTTTACGACGATCGCGCGCGTGCCTTGCTCGACCGCTTCCGCTTCGTGCCGGACGCGCGTCTGGACGACCTGATGATTTCGTATGCGAGCGATGGCGGTGGCGTCGGCCCCCACTTCGATTCCTACGATGTGTTTCTTTTGCAAGTAAAAGGCAAGCGCCGGTGGCGAATCAGTGCGCAGAAAGATCTGACACTCCAACCGGGTTTGCCGTTGAAAGTTTTACAGCATTTCGAGGCGGAAGAGGAATGGCTGCTGGAGCCAGGTGACATGCTGTACCTGCCGCCGCATATCGCGCATGACGGTGTCGCCGAAGGCGAATGCATGACCTGCTCAATCGGTTTTCGCGCCCCATCCGCGGGCGAGTTGACCGCGCAGTTCCTCTACCATCTGGCCGAACGCGGCGACGCGGCTGTGCGGCCCGATGCGCTTTATCGTGACCCGCAGCAACCCGCTGTCGACCGTCCGGCAGAGTTGCCCGCCGCATTGATTGAGCGGGTTGGTTCGATCCTTGCTGGCGTCAAGTGGAGTGAGCAGGACATTGCGTCGTTCCTTGGCACGTACCTCAGCGAACCGAAGCCGAGCGTCGTGTTTGATCCGCCGCAACGACCGCTCAATGAAGCCCGTTTCATCAGTCAGGCATCCAAGTCTGGCATTCGACTGGACCGCAAGACTAATTTGTTGTACAACCGCCGTTTTTTCTTCGTAAATGGAGAGGAAACGCCATTTAATGGGGCCAAAAAGTGGTTGTTTGACCTCGCTGACCACCGGTGTTTGAGTGCGAAACGCTTTGTAACACTCTCAGACGATTCGTCGGTGACAGCACTGCTTCACGAGTGGTATTGTGCGGGCTGGATACAAGTGGGCGAGCTTGCGTAACTCTGCCCGCCTGTTATACCGTACTGTGAAATTTTGTATGAGAAAGACAACGTATTGACCCCGGATTTATGGATTGTCAGTACGAAAGTGCATATAATTTCCGCCCAAGCCGTAGGGAAGATTCTAGCTCGTCAAAAGAGCGTCTCCACCAGCGGCCCAGGTCGGTGTTGGAGCACATTACCGGTATTATTTTGCGCTGTTGCTTACCTTTAACCATAAAAGGACGTGATCATGAAGAAATCCCTCCTCGTAGCATCCCTGTTGGCAGCTGTGGCACTGGCTGCATGCAACAAGAGCAACGATCAAGCCGCTGCACCGGCTGCTAGCGACGCTGCTGCCGCTTCGGCACCGGCTGCTGCAGCTTCGGATTCGGCTGCTGCTGCTTCGGGTGCGGCTGCTGCTGCGAGCGATGCTGCTGCTTCGGCTACGGCCGCTGCTTCGGACGCAGGCGCTGCTGCTTCGGCTGCTGCTCCGGCTTCGGGCGCAAGCCAGTAAGCTGTCGCATAGGGTTCGCCTCTGGGCGAAAACTGCTCCAGGAAATCACCTCGATTTCCTGGAGCAGTAAAGCAAAACGCCACGGATTCAAATCCGTGGCGTTTTGTCATTTAAGCGCCGTTTTTTACAACGGCATTCACTTAATCGCCTGCTATTCAGCCGGCGTTGCGTTCTCTTCGAAGAATTCGCGCACGACTTCGATCTCACGTGTGCGTTTGAACGGCGGCAGGCTCTGCCATATACGGCGCCCATACGGTTTGTCGACGAGGCGCGTGTCGCAGATCATCAGCACGCCGCGATCGGTCTCAGCACGAATCAGACGGCCTGCGCCCTGCTTGAGGGTAATCACAGCCTGCGGCAACTGATGGACGGCGAACGGGCTCAAACCCTTCTTCGTCAGCGCATCGAGACGCGCCGACAGCACTGGGTCATCAGGCGGCGCAAACGGCAGCTTGTCGATCACGACCAGCGAGAGTGCATCGCCACGCACATCCACGCCCTCCCAGAAGCTCTGGCTGCCCACCAGAATCGCATTGCCGTACGTACGGAAGCGATCGAGCAACTCGGTGCGGCTCGCGTCACCCTGCACGAGCAATGGATAGTCCCAGCCGCGTGCCTCAATGGTGTCGCGCAGTTTGGCCGAGATGCGGTCCACCGCGCGCAACGTCGTGCACAACATGAATACGCCGCCGCCCGATGCTTCGATCGCGGGCAATGCAGCGTCGAACACGGCGTCGGTGAACATCGGCGACGAAGGCTGCGGCAAATTGCGCGGCACGTACAGAAGCCCTTGCGTCGGATAGTCGAAGGGGCTCGGCAGCGTCATCGAGCGTTTTGCGTTCAGGCCCATCTGCGCCGCGTAGTGCGTGAAGTCGCCGCGCACCGACAACGTCGCCGATGTGAAGATCCATGCGCGCGGCACACCGGCGCGCTGCTTTGCGAAGATCGGTGCGACTGACAGCGGTGTTTCGTGCAGTTGCACCGTATGCGCGAACACTTCGATCCAGCGCACCTTTTCATTCGGATCGGCACGTTCGGACTTGGCGTCGTCCGCGGCGGCGTCAGCGGCTGCGCGTTCGGTCTCGGTGGGCGGCGTGGTCCAGCCCGCGAGCACGCCTTGCAACTCACGTGCGCGGCGCAAACACGCCCCGATCGATTCGGCTCGCTCGGCCTGACTGGACAACGCGGACGTCAGTGCGTCGAGCTCGGCTTCCAGCGTTTCGAGCGCGGGGAATAGAGGATGATCGTCGGGCAACTGACCGATCGACAAGCGCACCGAGTCTTCCTTGAAAGCGAGCCGCACGTCACGCGCCGCGCGTTCGAGTGTCGAGCCGAGCTTCACCCAGTCGACCGATTCACGCGCATGACCCAGGCCCTCCGCCACGGAATCGCGCGCGAGCTCGAGAAATTGCGTGGTGGAAAGCGTCTCGCCGAAAAACAGCGTCGCGGTTTCCGGCAGTTGATGCGCTTCGTCGAAGATGACGGTGTTCGCCGTAGGCAGCAATTCAGCCATGCCGGTATCGCGCAACATGATGTCGGCGAAAAACAGATGGTGATTGACCACCACGATGTCGGCCTGCTGCGCCTCGCGGCGCGCCTGCATCACGAAGCACTCCTTGTAATGCGGGCACTCCTGGCCAAGGCAGTTCTCACGCGTGGACGTGACCATCGACCACACTGCCGCCGTTTCCGGCACGCTCGCGAGTTCGGCCTTGTCGCCGGTGCGCGTGATCTTGGCAAAGCGAATGATGTCCTGCAGATACGAGGTTTCCTGGCGCGACGGCAGACGGCCGTTGTCCGCTGTGCGCTGCAGGTAGTAATGGCACAGGTAGTTCGCGCGGCCCTTGAGCATCGCCACCGATACCGGCACAGCGAGCGCGTCGCGCACGGTTGGAATGTCGCGCTGAAAGAGCTGATCCTGCAAATGCTTGGTGCCGGTGGAGACGATCACCTTGCCGCCCCACAACATGGCCGGCACGAGATACGCATAGGTCTTGCCGGTGCCGGTGCCCGCTTCCACGATCAGCGTGTTTTCGCTGCCGTCGAGACCGTTCGATTCGTCGTTTTCAGGGGCAACAGTTGCAGCCTCCGCGCCTGGCGATTGCAGACGCCGCGCCGGACGCTTTTGCGCCTCGAACATCGCGGGCTCGGGCATCGCGCGGCCCGACGCTTCCATGGCCGCCGCGACGGCACGCGACATCTCGATCTGCGACGCGCGCGAACGATAGCCGTCAATCTGACGGGCGAGCAGGCCGTTGTCGGCGAAGATATCGTCCAGTTCGGCGACGCGGCGTGGATTCAACGACGCGGAGAGCGCAGACGCCGGAGGACGCGGCGCCGGCGTGCCGCCGGCCGGAGCGTCGTCGCCCGCCGTGGCGCGTGGTGAAGTTTCAAGCGGTGAATTCAAGGCAAGCGTTTCCTGCAAAGTCCGGCGCGCGCGGCGCGACCCGGCACCTGCCAGGGCGCGAACTCAGGCGCGTGCGTCCGGTTCGAGCTGCAATTGCAGCAAGATGATGGTGTCCTTGACTTTAAGTTTGCGCTTTTTCAGGCGCTGCAACTCGAAGTCGTCGATGCCGGGCTCTTCCGACATTCGGTCGATCAAGCGATCGAGCCCACTATGCTCCGATTCCAGTTGCAGAATACGGTCGCGCAATGTGTCCGCGGTGATGACGTGATGTTGATCGCGCATGCTCGCCTCCGCTCGTAAGCGGCACGGGCTGCGTGTGCAGCCCGATGCCTGAGGTTGCTGTCCGGCTTAAAACGCGTTACGGCGACTACTGCCTGGCTACTACCCTACCAGAACCCGCTACAGCACACCTACTGTTGTTCCTGTTGCTGCTTTCGCTGTTCTTCAAGTTGCTGTTGCTCTTTCAACTGGTCCTGACGTTTCTGCTCGGCTTTCTCGGCCGCCTGCTTCTGACGAGCCTCGACGTCGGCTTTGTGTTGCGCCGCGTCGGCCTGCTTCTTCTCGAAGGTCTGCTGCTTCTCCACCCGCTCCTGCGCCTTTTGCGCGCCCTGCTGACGCGCCTGGTCGAGCTTGCGCTGGAAGTCGCCCTGCTTCTGATCGTATGCCTGGCTGTTGGCTGCGGCTTGCGACGGACTGATGCCGCGCTGCGCCTGATCCAGCGCGTGCTGTTGTTGCTTCTGCTGATAGGCTTGCGCGTTGGCGCTGCGTTGCGGCGCCTCGGCCGCGCGCTGCGCCTGGTCGAGCTGGTGTTGGCGCTGCTTGTCTTCGTAGGCTTGGGCGTTACGCGCGTCGTCAGCGGCACGCTGCGGCGCGCTGGCTTCGTCTTGAGCGCGTTTGAGCGCTGCCTGCTCGTCACGCTGGCGGGCGCGCTGGACACGCTGTTCGCCGTCTAGCGCGAGCTGTTCCTTGCGAATATCGGCCTGCACCGAACGCATGCTGTCGCGCGCCTTGTTCAGACAGTGGTTGACAAAGAACTTACTGTAGCAATCGTGTTCGGCGACCGCGTAACGATAGTTGTTTTCCTCAGTGCGCTGATCGAGAACTTTCTGCCGCGCTTCGAATGCGCTGTTAGACGATGCCGCGTTATCGGCATTGTCCGCGCCCGTGGCGTTCAGGGTGCTCGTTGTGCCCGAAGCGGCTGCCGGCGCCAGGCTGCTGGCGGCCACAAGCGGCGCTGCGGATTGCGCTACGGCCGGCGCGGACGCCGCCAGCGAAGCTGCCATGACGCACGACGCGCACGAAGCGAAAAACATCCCATTGGACGGAAGCGCAGACCTGAACAGCGACCGCAACGCCGACATGAGCGACGTAAGCGGCGAGCGCGACAAACGCGGCGTCAGAAAAAGCGGTAATTGTGACAAGCGAGGGACCAAGCGGGAGTCCAGGCGGTTGAGGGACAAGGAGGTTGGCAACGTCGTAATTGGTCAACGGAACATGCCCGAAATTCTATCACCCTGCGGTTGAGCCCTTTTGCATTTATGGCAAAATGCCCCGCTCCAGCAACCTGGTCGCAGCGCGCACGCCCAGCGTGCACCGGCGTGCCCGACGTGGGCCCGGCGCGCGTCTGGCATGTACTTGGCATGTGCCGCTACCGCGCGACCTTTGATTGAGCAGCAGGAACACCAAGACCTTATGACGGAAACCGTAGCACTCAAGATCGTACAGCGCATCGCCGCCGAACTGTCCGTCCAGCCGCGCCAGGTCGCGGCCGCGGTGCAACTTCTCGACGAAGGAGCGACTGTTCCGTTCATCGCCCGCTACCGGAAGGAAGTGACCGACAATCTCGACGACACGCAACTGCGTAATCTCGAGGAGCGCCTGCTGTACCTGCGCGAGCTGGAAGACCGGCGCGCCACGATCATTGCGAGCATCGACGAACAGGGCAAGCTCACCGACGAACTGCGCGCCGCGATCGAAGGCGCCGACAGCAAGCAGGTGCTGGAAGACCTGTATCTCCCCTACAAGCCGAAGCGCCGCACGCGCGCGCAGATCGCCCGCGAAGCCGGTCTGCAGCCGCTCGCCGACGCGCTGCTGGCCAATCCCCTGCTCGACCCGCAAACCGAAGCCGCCGCCTACGTGGACGCCGAGAAAGGCGTCGCCGACATCAAGGCCGCGCTCGACGGCGCGCGCGACATCCTGTCCGAACAGTTCGGCGAAACCGCGGATCTGCTCGGCAAGCTGCGTGATTACCTGTTCAACCAGGGCGTGGTGTCGTCGAAAGTGGTCGAAGGCAAGGAAAACGCGGAAGAAGAAAAATTCCGCGATTACTACGATTATGCGGAAACCATCCGGACCGTGCCGTCGCATCGCGCGCTGGCCCTGTTCCGCGGCCGCAATGCGGGCGTGCTGATGGTCAAGCTGGGGCTCGGTGAAGAACTCGACGCGCAGGTGCCGCACCCGGGCGAAGCGTTGATCGCCCGCCACTTCGGCATCGCCAATCAGAACCGCCCGGGCGACAAGTGGCTCGCCGACGTGTGCCGCTGGTGCTGGCGCGTGAAGGTGCAGCCGCATATCGAAAACGAACTGCTGACCAATCTGCGCGACGAAGCCGAACATGAAGCGATTCGCGTGTTCGCGCGCAACCTGAAGGACTTGCTGCTGGCAGCACCCGCAGGACCGAAGGCCGTGATCGGGCTCGATCCGGGCATGCGCACCGGCGTGAAAGTTGCGGTGGTCGATCGGACCGGCAAGGTGCTCGCCACCGACGTGATTTATCCCCACGAGCCGCGCCGCGACTGGGATGGCTCGATTGCGAAACTGGCGCGCATCTGCGCACAGACGCAAGCTGAGCTGATCAGTATCGGCAACGGCACGGCGTCGCGGGAAACGGACAAGCTTGCGAGCGAACTGATCGCGCGTCATCCGGAGTTCAAGCTGCAGAAGATCGTCGTCTCGGAAGCCGGCGCGTCGGTGTATTCGGCCTCCGAACTCGCGGCGAAGGAATTTCCGGACATGGACGTGTCGCTGCGCGGTGCGGTGTCGATTGCGCGTCGCCTGCAGGATCCGCTCGCGGAATTGGTGAAGATCGAGCCAAAGGCAATCGGCGTCGGCCAGTACCAGCATGACGTGAATCAGCGCGAACTGGCCCGCTCGCTCGACGCGGTGGTCGAGGATTGCGTGAACGCGGTCGGCGTGGATGCCAATACGGCGTCGGTCGCGTTGCTCGCGCGCGTGTCGGGTTTGAACGCGACGCTGGCACGCAACATCGTCGACTATCGCGATGCAAACGGCCCGTTCCCGTCGCGCGAACATCTGCGCAAGGTGCCGCGTCTGGGCGACAAAACCTTCGAACAGGCCGCCGGTTTCCTGCGCATCAACAACGGCGAAAACCCGCTCGACCGCTCGTCGGTTCACCCGGAAGCGTATCCGGTCGTGGAACGCATGCTCGCGAAGATCAGCAAGCACGTCGGCGAAGTGCTCGGCAATCGCGACGCGCTGCGTGGCTTGTCGCCGGCAGAATTCGTCGACGAACGTTTCGGCCTGCCGACCGTGCGCGACATTCTGCTGGAACTCGAAAAGCCTGGCCGCGACCCGCGCCCCGAGTTCAAGACCGCGACCTTCCGCGAAGGCGTCGAGAAGGTCAGCGATCTGACGCCGGGCATGGTGCTCGAAGGCGTCGTGACGAACGTGGCGGCCTTCGGTGCGTTCGTCGACATCGGCGTGCATCAGGACGGCCTGGTGCACGTGTCGGCCATGTCGACGAAGTTCATCAAAGACCCGCACGAAGTAGTCAAGGCCGGCCAGATCGTCAAGGTGAAGGTGCTGGAAGTCGACGTGAAGCGCCAGCGTATCGCGCTGACCATGCGTCTGGACGACGAGTTCGGCGCGGCAGCCGCGCAGCGCAGCGGTGGGGGCGCCCAACAGGATCGTGGCGGTTCCGGCCGCTCGGGTGGCGGCGGTGGCCGCGGCGCGCAGCAACAACGCTCGCGTGAGCCGGAAGCAGGCGGCGCAATGGCCGCTGCGTTCGCCAAGCTCAAGCAGAAGTAAGCGGGTTCGTCAGTGCGTGATTCGCTCACGCACTGACGTTCACGAGACTGAGCGGCAAAAAAAAACCCACGCAATTGCGTGGGCTTTTTTTATCTCTTATCGCTTGCCGCGCCTTCGCATGCAAGGCGCGTCCGAACCTCGATCCATCGCGTCAGATCTCGATCTTTGTCCCCAACTCCACCACCCGGTTGGCGGGAATGCTGAAGAAGTCGGTCGGCTTGGCGGCGTTCTGGTGCATCCATGCGAACACACGTTCGCGCCACACGGACATGCCCGGCAACTGCGTCGGCACGACCGTTTCGCGCGCGAGGAAGAAGGACGTGTCCATCATCTCGAAGGTCATGTCGTGCGTGCGGCCGACCTCAAGCAGCACCGCCTTCACGTCAGGCGTTTCGTTGAAACCGTACGCCGCCTTGACGAGGTACAGGCCACCATTGAGATCCCTGACCGTCACGCGATCCGCGTCATTTACATACGGAATATCGAGCGTCACGAAGGTCAGGAAAATGGTGCGCTCGTGCAGCACCTTGTTGTGCTTAAGGTTGTGCAGCAAGCTCACCGGCACGAGCGAATCGCTGCCCGTCAGATAGATCGCCGTACCCGACACGCGATGCGGCGGATGCGCGAGCAAGCCCTGCAGGAACGGCATGAGCGGAATGCCGTCAGCGGCCGTGCGCTCCTTGACGATCATCCTGCCCTTGAACCACGTCATCAGCAGGAAGAACAGCAACGCGCCGATGCCGAGCGGCAACCAGCCGCCCTCTTCGACCTTCAGCAGATTGGCGCCGAAAAAGCCTAAGTCGACCACCATGAATACGCCGATGATCATCGCCACGAGAAGCTTGTTCCACTTCCACACCTTGACCATCACGACGCAGGCAAGGACCGTAGTGATCACCATGGTGGCCGTCACCGCGATACCGTAGGCGGCGGCGAGATTATCCGAACTCTTGAACGCGATCACGATGCACAGAATGATGAACAGCAGCATCCAGTTCACCACCGGCACATAGATCTGACCGATCGCCAGGTCCGACGTGTGCAGGATCTTCATGCGCGGCACGTAGCCGAGCTGGATCGCCTGGCTCGTCAGCGAATAGGCACCGGAAATCACTGCCTGTGACGCAATCACGGTCGCCACCGTCGACAGCACCACGAGCGGCAGCAACGCCCAATCCGGCGCGAGCAGGAAGAACGGGTTTTCGATCGCCTTCGGGTCGTGCATCAGCAGCGCGCCCTGGCCGAAGTAGTTGAGCACCAGCGAGGGCATCACGAGGCAGTACCACGCCATCCGGATCGGTTTGGCGCCGAAGTGACCCATGTCGGCATAGAGCGCTTCGGCGCCGGTCAGCACCAGCACGACCGAGCCGAGCACCACGTAGGCCTGCAACACATGCGCTGCCATAAAGGTGTAGGCGTAATACGGGTTCAGTGCGCTGATCACGTTCGGCGACTGAATGATGTGCCACAGACCCAGCGCGGCGAGCACCACGAACCACAGCACCATGATCGGACCGAACAGGCGGCCGACGGTGGCCGTGCCGTGCCGCTGAATCCAGAACAACAGCACGAGAATCACCATGGTGAGCGGCAATACCAGATGAGACATATTGGGCGCCGCGATCTCCAGACCCTCGACCGCCGAGATCACCGAAATAGCGGGCGTAATCACCGCGTCGCCATAGAACATGCAGGCGCCGAAGATGCCGAGCATCATCAGCAAGCCGGCCGCTTTCGCCTTCTGGTCGACAGAGCGCAGCGCCAGCGCCATCAGCGCGAGAACACCGCCTTCGCCGTTGTTGTCGGCACGCATCACGAACAATACGTACTTGATGCTGACCACGATCACGATCGCCCAGAACAGCAGCGAGATCACGCCCAGAATCGATTGATCGGTCAGCGGAATACCATGTGACGGGCTGAACGCCTCTTTCAGCGAGTACAGCGGGCTCGTGCCGATATCGCCGAACACCACTCCGATCGCAGCAATCGCGAGGGAAGGCAGAGGCTGTTTGTGCACGTGATTGTTATCTGTCATAGACGCGAGGAAATCCGTTCCCTGAGCGGAAAAAACGACCGCTATTCTAAACTGCCCGCCTAGCGCCGCCCGGCTTGTTGTGGATACACCACGTGGATGGTCCGCGCAGTGTAGCACTGCGATTTGGGCGCGTCTGCTGCGTCAGGCGTTTCGTCGGCACAGCATGGGCGTTTTGCAAGGCACCGTTCGCAGAGCACATACGGCGGACATATAACGCGCCATAAAAAAACGGAGCCCAATCGGGCTCCGTTTTGCAGGCACTGCACGGGATACGACGCGATACACAAGACGTCGTAGCGTGCATCACGTGCCCGACGACTCCTGGTCCTGCTGCATGCCGCGCTTGATCCACGCGCCGAGGTTATGCGGACGAACCGTGTCCCACTCCTCGAACGGCTGGTGAATCCACGGATTGGTAGGCAAATACTGCACATGGTAATCAGGCTTCACTTTCGAGCAGCCCTTGTACCAGAGTACCGCCGAGCGCACCGCGGTGATCGCCGGATAGCGTTCTTTCAGATGCTGCTGCACGCGTGCCAGCGTCACACCCGAATCGACCAGATCGTCGACCAGCAGCACGTTGCCGTGCAACTCGCCGCGCGTCATCGTGATGTATTGCGCGATGTCGAGTTCGCCCTGCTCCGTGCCTGCCGCCTCGCGATACGAACTGGTGGCGAGAATCGCCAGCGGCAGATCGTAAATACGCGAGAGCTGGTCGCCGACGCGCAAACCGCCGCGCGCGAGACACAGAATCTTGTCGAACTTCCAGCCCGACTCATGCACCTGCAACGCCAGCAGTTCGATCAGCCGGTGATACTCGTCCCAGCCGACCCACAGGTTCTTGTCGTCGTTGCGCGGATCTTTCATCGCAATCATGGGTACACCTTGCACCATGGCTTAAACCTTGAACGGATGACGAAGCAGAATCGTTTCGTCGCGATCCGGACCGGTCGACACCATGTCGATCGGAATGCCTGCGACTTCCTGCACACGCGTCAGATACGCACGCGCGGTGGCCGGCAGCTTGTCCCATTCCGTGATGCCGACGGTGCTTTCCTTCCAGCCCGCGAAGGTTTCGTACACCGGTACGCAACGCGCGACTTCCGATGCGCCACGCGGCAGCAGGTCGACGTTCTTGCCGTCGACCGTGTAGCCGACACACAGCTTCACTTCGTCGAGACCGTCGAGCACGTCGAGCTTGGTCATGCACAGACCCGACACGCCGTTGATCTGGATCGAGCGGCGCAGCGCGGCGGCGTCGAGCCAGCCGGTGCGGCGCGGACGGCCGGTGACCGAGCCGAATTCCTTGCCGACCTTGGCGAGTTCCAGGCCGATCGGCTCCTGACGCGCTGCGTTATCCGCGTCGTACAGTTCGCTCGGGAACGGACCCGAACCGACACGCGTGCAATACGCCTTGGTGATACCGAGAATGTAGTTCAGCTTTTGCGGACCGACGCCGGCACCCGCGGTAGCCGCACCGGCCACGCAGTTGCTCGACGTGACGTACGGATAGGTACCGTGGTCGATGTCGAGCAGCGTGCCTTGCGCACCTTCGAACAGCAGGTTGTTGCCTGCGGCATTTTCGTCGTACAGACGACGCGACACGTCGGTCACCATCGGCTTCAGACGGTCGGCATAGCTCAGCATCGTGTCGAGCGTTTGCTGGAAGTCGACCGCGGCGACGCCCAGGTATTGCGTCAGCACGAAGTTGTGATAATCGAGATTTTCACGCAGACGTTCGGCGAAGCTTTCCGGCTCGAACAGGTCCTGCACGCGCAAACCGCGGCGCGCCACCTTGTCTTCGTAGGCCGGGCCGATGCCGCGGCCGGTGGTGCCGATCTTGCTCGCGCCGCGGCGCGCTTCGCGGCCCTGGTCGATGGCAATGTGGTACGGCAGGATCAGGGTGGTGGCTTCGGAAATGAAGAGGCGATTCTGAACATCGACCCCGGCGGCTTCGAGCTCGCCAATTTCCTTGAACAGCGCTTCCGGCGACAACACGACGCCATTGCCGATGTAGCACGCGACGCCGGGATGCATGATGCCCGACGGAATCAGACGCAAGATGGTTTTCTTGCCGCCGATGATAAGCGTGTGACCGGCATTGTGACCGCCCTGGAAGCGAACGACGCCTTGAGCGTGGTCCGTCAGCCAGTCGACGATCTTGCCCTTGCCTTCATCACCCCACTGGGTCCCCACGACGACGACGTTGCGCCCGGGGTTCACATTCACTGCGCTGGCAGACATGTTGTTTCGTAAGCTGGTTAAAAACGTATTCTACCTATGTTCGCGGAACCTTCCGAATTTTTCCGTTTCCGCTCAACGGTATGCACGTTATGGTGGGTATAGGGAAAATAGCGCGGCGAGTGGCCGCGCCGGGTCCGGCGACGCTTTGGACGCCTTCTGAAATGCCCTTGGGATGCCCCTCGGGCGGTCTATCGATTCGCGCTCAGGAACGGGGTTCGACGACCCACGCGCCGTTGCGCTCGACCAACACGCGGTCGCAGGCAAATTCGTCCAGATCGTGCTCGTGACCAGGAAGCGCCTGGATCACCACTTCACCGGCATCGCGCAATGCGGCGACGCTCACGCGCAGCGCGTCGTCATGCTGCCACGGCGCGAGAATCGCGCTGCTGCGGGCCTCAACGGGCGAAATGCGAGCAACTTCACGCAGATCGAGCGAGAAGCCGGTTGCCGCACGCGCACGGCCGTAGGCCTGGCCGACGTGGTCATAACGGCCGCCGCGCGCAACCGCGTTCGGCACGCCGTCCACATACGCCGAGAACATCACGCCGCTGTGGTACGCGTAGCCGCGCAAATCGGCCAGGTCGATCATCACTTCGGCGCCGTCTACCTGGCTCGCGAGGAATGCGAGGTCGTCGAGCGCGCGGGCGATAGCCGGTGCGTTCGGCAAGCGTGCACGGGCTTCGTCGAGTACCGAGGCGTCGCCGTAGAGCGTGGGGAGCGAGCGCAATGCGTCGCGCGTGACCGGCGTGAGATTGGCCGTCAACTCGACGAGACGCGGCACATCCTTGCCGGCCAATGCATCGTAGAGCGATTGGCCCAACTCCGCAGCAGCAGGCTCCGCTTCGATCAACGCGGCGAGCACGCCGGCATGACACAAATCGAGCCGCACTTTCGCGAGGCCGGCCAGACGCAGCGCGTCGAGCATCAACTGCTGGATTTCCAGATCTGCTTCGAGACCGGCGTGACCGTAGATTTCCGCGCCGATCTGGATCTGCTCACGCGTGGCGTGCAGGCCGCGCGGACGCGTATGCGCCACATTGCCGGCATAGCAGAGCCGCGTCACGCCCTGGCGATTCAGCAGGTGCGCGTCGATACGCGCGACCTGCGGCGTGATGTCGGCGCGCAGACCAAGCGTGCGCCCGGACATCTGATCGACGAGCTTGAACGTGCGCAGATTCAGATCGTGCCCGCCGCCGCTGAGCAGCGACTCGAGGTACTCGAGCAGCGGCGGCATCACCATCTCGTAGCCGTACGAGCGGAAACGGTCCAGCAAATGGCGCCGCAACTCTTCGATCTTGCGGGCTTCCGACGGCAGCACGTCGGCGATATTCTCGGGAAGTAACCAGGTCGACATCGATACAGTCCTACGACGTTGAACACGGCGGCTGGGTGCGCCGGTAAGTGTGTGTGAATGGCGGGCGACGGCTCTATTCTGGCGGCTGTCGCGGGTATCGGAACGGCCCTTCGCGGCCCTTCGTGACCCTTTTGCCAGCTTCCTGGCCCGCGCTGCTGAACGCTCGCCGTTGCCCGCCACTGATGCCGCGCATATGGCGGGCCAACGCAACGGCGCGCAGCGGCGGCGCCATGCAGCGCCTTCAGGTCACGATAAACAGCAGGATCAACCCGAGCACCATCACGACCAGCCCGCCGACGCGAATCTGATGCGGGGGCCGTTCCGCTATTTTACGGAACGTGTCGCGCCAGGCGCTCGGAAAAACGAAGGGAAACATCCCTTCGATAATCAGCATCAATGCGATCGCGAGCAGTAACGAGCCGGCTATGTCCATGCGAATGAAGGGGCCGCGATGCGGATGCCGCGGCGTTCCGGTTATCAGTGTTTGCGCGGTGCCGCGGGAGCGTCCGGGGCGGCGCCGCCGGTCGGGCTACGCATGAAGCGGAAGAACTCGTTGCTCGGGTCGACCACAATCACGTCGCCTGGCTTGAAGGTGTTCTTGTACGCCTGCATGCTTTGATAAAACTGGTAGAACTGCGGGTCGCTGCCATATGCCTCGGCCGCGATTTCCGCTGCCTTGGCATCGCCCTCGCCCTTGATGGTCTGCGCCTGACGATAGCCGTCCGCGAGAATCGCCTGTTGCTGGCTGACGGCATCCGCCTTGATCTGGTCGGCCTCGGCCGTGCCCTTCGCACGTTCGTCGGCCGCGGCCTGCTGGCGTGCGGCGATCATCCGCTTGTAGACGGAGTCGGCCATCGCGGCCGGGAAATCGACGCGCGTCAGTTGCACGTCGAGCACCGAAACGCCCAGCGATGCCGCGGCTTTGCTCATCGTGCCGCGCGCTTCGTCCGCGACGGCTTGTTGCTTCGCCAGCGCATCGGTCAGCGTGACCTTGCCGAACGCGTCGCCGAGCGCGCTGCGCGACAGCAGCGCCAGGCGGTCCGCCAGACTTTGCACGTCGCCCCGGGTTTCGGCGAGCAGCTTCAGCGGATCGGTTACGCGGTATTTGATGACCGGGTTGGCCAGCAGGTCGGTTTTGTCCGACGTGACATAACGGTCTTCATCTGGCGCGTCGAGCGACTGGATCCGGTTATCGACCAGCGTGACCGTTTGCAACGGCGGCGGCAGCTTCACGTGCAGGCCCGGGCCGAGCAATTCGGGCGCGGTGTCGCCATGCGAGGACAGCACAGCCATATGCCGCTGGTCGACCACGAATACCATCGACGATGCGGCAAACAGCACGATGACGACGGCAACGACGAGCGCAATGATCTTGTTCATGATGTGCGCTCCTTATTGAACGTCGTCTTCGCGCATACGGCTGCGGAAGGAGTCGCGTGAACGCAGTGCATCGCTGCTGGCGGCGGCCTGGCTGGCAGGCGTCGCAACCGCGGCGGGAGCGGAAGCAGCGGCCGGTGCGGTGGTGCTGCTCGCGGCTTGCGGCACGGCAGCGCCCGACGTAACGGCAGCGCCGGAAGCGGCCGCAGCAGCGTCGGCAACGTGCTGCCGGGTCTGCTCGACCAGCTTGTCGAGCGGCAGATACAACACGTTGTTGCCGCTCTTGCTGTCCACAAACACCTTGGTCGTATTCGAATAGATCTGCTGCATGGTTTCCAGGTACATGCGCTCGCGAATCACAGCGGGCGCTTTCGAGTACTGCGCGTAGACCTGCTTGAAGCGCTCGGCATCGCCTTGCGCCTGGGTCACCGTCTTGTCGCTATACGTTTTCGCTTCGTCGACCTGATGCGCCACATCTGCTTGCGCGCGCGGCAGCAGCTCGGCGGCATAGGCCTGCGCGTCGCGTTTGGCGCGTTCGTTGTCCTGACGCACTTTGGCGGCATCGTCGAAAGCGGCCTGCACCTGGTCGGGCACCTGCACACCCTGGATCGTCACACCGGTCACGGCGAGGCCGGACTGGTATTCATCCAGGGATTGCTGAATCGACGCCATCAGTTGCTGGCGAATTGTTTCGCGATCCTGATAGAGGATGTCACTGGTGCTGCGCGCACCGACGATGCTGCGCACCGCCGCCTGTGCGGCCTGCATCACGCTCTGATCGGGATCGATGCTGCGGAAGAGATAGTCGGTCGGCTTGCTCACCTGGTACTGCACGGCAAAGCGCACGTCGACGATATCGGCGTCGTGCGTGAGCATCGACGCGTCCTTCACGTTGGCGAGGTGCACCACGTTGTTACGGCCGATCTCCACCTGGCGAATCTGGCCGATGTTGACGAGCTCGTGCGCTTCGAACGGATACGGCAGGCGCCAATGCACACCCTGCCCCGCGGTGTAGCGATACTTGCCGAACTGCATCACGACGCCGGCCTGGCCATCCTGCACGACAAACACGCCGCTGCCGAGATAGATCGCGATCAATACGCCGATCACGATGCCCACACCAATGCGCGCGCCGCGACCGTTGTCCGGACGGCCACCGCCTGTGCCGCCACCCTTGCGGCCGAACACCCGGCTCAAACGGCGGTTGAAATCGCGCCACATCTCGTCGAGATCGGGCGGGCCTTCACCGTCCTTGGCCGGCGGCCGCTTGGGTTCGTTGGGTCGTTGGCGTTCGCCATTGCCGTCGCCCCGGCCCCAGCGCGGATCGTTCAGTGAAAGCATGGCGCGCATGCGCAGCCAGATACTCCGCTCGTTGTAATCGTTCACCTGTGTTCGTTCACCAGAGTAGACAGCGGGTCAGTGCAATTGGAGCGGGTCAGTGCCCGAGTTCTGAGACCTTGCGGTCCTCGCGTGGTGCTGCCGACCGGTCTTCTTCCGAAAGATCGACCAGCGTTTCGGAGAGAGGTTCGGCAGTAGCGATTTCAGCGATGGCAGCGCGCAATGTATCCAGCCCTTGCCCCGTGCGCGCGCTCAAAAAGACGCGCGAAATATTACCATACTCATCCCGCTCGACCGCGTCGCCACGGGCCGCCAACTCCGGCACGGCGTCGATCTTGTTGAACACCAGCACCTGACGGATCGTATCCGCACCAATTGCGTGCAACACCTCGTTCACCTGATCGATCTGATCGAGGCGCACGGCGCTCGACGCGTCGACCACATGCAGCAGCAGGTCGGCGTGGATGGTTTCCTCGAGCGTGGCGCGGAAAGCCGCCACCAGTTGGTGAGGCAATTCGCGAATGAATCCGACCGTGTCGGATACCACCACCTGGCCGGCTTCGTCGCCGAGATAGACACGGCGGGACGTGGTATCCAGCGTGGCGAACAGCTGGTCGGCGGCGTACGCCTGGGCCTTCGTCAGCGCATTGAAGAGCGTGGATTTGCCCGCGTTGGTGTAGCCGACAAGCGACACGGACATCGTCTGATTGCGGCTGCGCGCGCGGCGCTGCGTGCCGTGCTGACGGCGCAGTTTTTCGAGGCGGGTCTTGAGCGCCTTGATGCGCTCGCCGATCAAACGGCGGTCGGTTTCGAGCTGCGTTTCGCCAGGGCCGCGCAAACCGATACCGCCCTTCTGGCGCTCAAGGTGGGTCCACGCGCGGATTAGCCGCGTCGATAGATACTGCAACTGCGCGAGCTCCACCTGCAGCTTGCCTTCATGGCTGCGGGCGCGTTGCGCAAAAATATCGAGAATGAGGCTTGTGCGATCAATCACGCGGCGGTTAAGCGCCTGCTCCAGATTGCGCTGCTGCGCAGGCGCCAGAGCGTGATTGAAAATGACGAGTTCGATGTCGTTCGCCTCACAGGCAAGACGCAATTCTTCGGCCTTGCCACTGCCGACAAACATCTTGGCATCGGGACTGGACCGGCGCCCCGTGAGGGTGACTAAGGGATTGGCGCCCGCGCTTTGCGCGAGCAGGCTGAGTTCTTCCAGACTGGCTTCGAAATCGATCTTACCGAAGTCGATGCCGACAAGCGCTGCATTGATCAAATTGGAGGGTATCAAAATAAGGCGGCCGGGAGTAATCGCCAACGGGCGACGCTACGCCGGCCGCGGACGGGGATTAGGACTGTTCGGAATCCGGGTGGAAATTCACCGGACGGGCAGGCACGACAGTAGAAATTGCGTGCTTGTAGACCATCTGGGTGACCGTATTCCGGAGCAACACGACGTACTGGTCGAACGATTCGATGTTCCCTTGAAGCTTGATGCCGTTGACCAAGTAGATCGACACCGGCACGTGCTCTTTACGCAGTGCGTTCAAAAACGGGTCTTGTAACAATTGCCCTTTGTTGCTCATAGCAAACTCCGTATTTTTTTGCAGGTTGACTGAATTGACGACGAAGAAAAAGAGATCCGCCGTCAACCGCTACACTATAGCCGATTTTCATTTTTGCGCGAGCGGGCCGGCCTCGCGGCCAAACCCAACACACACGCGGGTTTCAGCCTGGATTTAGCCTTTATCCGCGTAAGGGTTCGTCGACGATCTGAACTCTATGCGCAATGGAGTCCCAGTCAGCTTGAAAGTTTCCCTGAAGCGGTTTTCTAGGTAGCGTTTGTACGTTTCGGTGATCGCATCGAGCGCATTGCCGTGAATCACGATGATCGGCGGATTCTGTCCGCCCTGGTGCGCGTAACGCAGTTTCGGGCGCACCGGACCGCGTCGGCGCGGCTGCTGGAATTCCACTGCCTCGATCAGCGCGCGCGTCAACTTCGGCGTCGGCAGCTTGGCCATGGCGGCGGCGTAGGCGTCGTCGACCGAGCGCATCAGCGGGCCGATTCCGGTTTTTTCCGCGGCGGAAATGAAGTGGAATTTGGCGAAGTCGAGAAATTTTAGTTTGCGCTCGATGTCTGCCTTAGTGCGCTCGCGCACATGCGAATCGAGCCCGTCCCATTTGTTCACGCCCACCACCAGCGCGCGGCCCTGCTCCACCACGAAACCGGCAATGTGCGCGTCCTGTTCGGAAATATCCTGCTGTGCGTCAAGCAGCAGGATCACGACATTCGCGTCCGAAATCGATTGCAGCGTTTTCACCACCGAGAACTTCTCGATCGCTTCGAACACCTTGCCGCGGCGACGCAAACCAGCCGTGTCGATCAGCGTGTATGGCTTGCCTTGACGCTCGAAGTCGACGTAGATCGAATCGCGCGTCGTGCCCGGCATGTCGAACGCGATCACGCGCTCTTCGCCCACCAGCGCATTGATCAAGGTCGACTTGCCGACGTTCGGCCGGCCGACGATCGCGATCTTCACGCCGTGCGCCTGTTTTTCCTCGTCGCTTTCTTCCGGCTGTCCGGCGTACGCGACACCCAGCGCGTCATTGATCATTTCGGTGACGCCGTCACCGTGTGCCGACGAAATCGCGCGCGGGTCGCCGAGACCGAGTTCGTAGAAGTCGGCGGCCACCGTGCTGTACTTCATCCCCTCCGCCTTGTTGACGACGAGGAAGATCGGCCGGCCGGTCTTGCGCAGGTAGTCGGCAATCGTCTTGTCCTGCGGCGCGAGACCGTTGCGGCCATCGACGATGAACACGACGACGTCCGATTCCTCGACCGCCTGGCGGGTTTGACGCGCCATCTCGTGCAGGATGCCGTCTTTCGCGACCGGCTCGAAGCCGCCGGTATCGACGACCAGATACGGCCGGTCGCCGGCGCGCCCCTCGCCGTAATGGCGATCGCGGGTGAGACCGGGCAGGTCGGCAACCAGCGCATCACGCGTGCGCGTGAGACGGTTGAATAGCGTGGATTTCCCCACATTGGGGCGCCCAACCAGGGCAATAACGGGTTTCATCAGATGTTGTTCACGGTGAAACGCGGGATCGAAATCGACGGCCCGCGTAGCGACGCCATGCGGCCGCTACACGGCAGCCTTTGACGAAAATTATCACGAATTCGGCCAGCCCCGGATGTGCTGTCAATATGCGCACCCGGGCGGACGGGGGTTTGGCTGTATGGGGCGGCGCCAGTGGGCCGCCAGCTTCAGTCTTTCTTGCTCAACGGCTCACACGCCGGTTCGATACGATTCTCTGCGGTATCGACCAGGATGCCGTCGAAGGTGGCGCCGCAAGCAGCCACCGATGGCCACATGGGCCGTTTCTGATCCGACTTGCCGGACCAGCCAGTCCGGCGGAATATTTCTGGTTGCCCAGCTATACAACAAAAACGCGTGCGGCCGGCGAAGCCGGCCTGCACGCTTGACGACGCTGGACTGTCAATAGCCTGCGCGATCAGCGCGGGCGGTAGCCGTACAGGTCGCCGTCGTGCGTCAGCACGACCAGCGTTTCGCCGGCCAGCACCGGCGCTGCGGTAATCGGGCTGCCATCGGTTTTCACACGAGCCACGAGCGTACCGTCGTCGCGCGACAGGAAGTGCACGTAGCCCTGATAGTCGCCCAGCACGGCGGCATGACCGAGGATGAACGGGACGCCCAGCTCGCGATTCTTCAGCTTGTCGTTCTTCCACAGCGGCGCGCCGTTACTGACATCGAACGCCGACACCACTGACCAGTCGTCAGCCGCAACCACAGCGCGGTCATCCTGGGCGAGACCGCTCGTGCTCGAAAACGCCTTTTCCCACACCGCGCGGCCCGAGTTCGCATCGAAGCAGCCAATCTGACCCTGGAACGTCACCGCGCAGGTTTCCGAACCAAGCAGCGTGGGCGGGCCTGTCACGTCATTGATGCGCTCCACTTCCGTCACGCCCTTCGGATACGACACCGGGGTCTGCCAGTAGTTGTCGCCGGTCTGCAGGTTGATCGCGGCGAACGCGCCGCCCGGGAAGCCGGCCAGCACCGCCGCGTCGCCCGCGAACGTCATGCCCGAGGAAACGCGCAGGTTGAGCGGCACCGCGCGGTTGCGATAATTCCACTTCTGCTCGCCAGTTTGCGCATTGAACGCGACGATCTGACCGTCGACCGTGCGCACTACCACGAGGCCGTTGCCGACCAGCGGCGGCGAGATGATTTCGCCAGGCGCCTTGGCGGTCCACAATTGTTTGCCGTCCGCGCCGAGCACGTAGACATCGCCCTTCAGGCCGCCGACCGCCGTGAGCGTGCCATCGCTGCCGACACCGGCCGACAGATCGTCATGCAGCTTGACGCGCCAGATGTCCTTGCCGGTTTGCGCGTCGATCTTCGCAACCGAGCCGTTCGCGCCCGCCGCGTACACCGCGTTGCCGACCGCGACCGGCGAGAACAGGTAACGGCCCGCCTTGCCGACGCTCGTCTTCCACGCCTGCTGCACATCGAGCACGGGTTTGAACTCGGTGAGCGGCGTGGGCTCGCGGCGCTCGTCTTTCGTGGATGAGCAAGCCGCCATGGTGAGCACGGTCATCGCACAGGCAACGGGCACAGCGTAACGTTTCAGCAGATTCATCGGTGGACGAAGCATTCAGGAAATGAGTTAAAGGAGACCGGTTGGTCGTGTCATGCGGCGCGCTGCATGCGGCGATTAGCCGCCCAGCGCGTCCAGCTTGAACTGAATCAACTGGCGAGCCGAGCTATCGTTTTTCGACAGCGAGTCGAGGGCGAGCTTGTAGGCCGCGCGCGCATCGTCACGCTTGCCTTGAGCGGCGAGCAGATCACCGCGGCCGTCCGCCACAATGCCCTTGAACGCATCGGACTGCGGTTCGGCGAGCAGCGCGAGACCCTGGTCGTAAGCCTTGTCGTCGAGCAGCAGCGAAGCCAGACGGAGCTTGGCGATCTGCTTGAACTCGTCGTCTTTTGCGTGATCGATGGTCCATTGCAACTGGGTCTTCGCGGCGGCTTCGTCACCCGCGGCGTACAGCGCCTTGGCGGCGCCCAGCGCGGTCATCTGCGCATACGCGGTGCGGCTGAACTTGTCTTCCATATCGGTGGCAACGCGTGTGATCTTCGCCTTGTCGCCCGATGCCACGGCTTGCTGCACCTGGTCATACAGCACCGCGGCTTCCGCGGCCTGGCGCCGTTGCCAGAAATTCCAGCCGTTCCAGCCCGCTGCGGCAACCAACGCCACCAGCACGATCCACGTGGTTGCATTGCCCCACTGCGTCCACCATGCCTTCAGACTTTCAATCGATTCTTGTTCGTCGTGGTAACTCATCGCCCGGCGATTTCCTCTTTCTTGATACGTGTGCGTGTCGAGCCAAGGGGCTCGACGACATCGCGATCAGTCGTCGCCGTCTTCGGCGGTTGCAACCATCGCATTGATTAGAAATTCGGTCAAGTCTTCGGCGGGCACGTTATGTTGCTCGTTTTTACCGCCGTTAGAACTTGTATCACGGAGCGGTTTGACGCCGACCGTGCCGTTCGCAATCTCGTCTTCGCCGAGGACCACGGCGAATGCCGCGCCGCTCGCGTCGGCACGCTTCATTTGCGACTTGAAGCTCGCCGTCTGACCGTCCGCGCTGCAATGCAGAATCACGTCGAGACCGGTATCCCGCAAACGCTCGGCGATGATAAAGGCCTGCTCGCGCGCTGCGTCGCCCTGATGGACCACGTACACGTCGCAGCCCTCGTCTTCCGGCACGAGCTGCTCGTCTTTCAGCAACTCGAGGATACGCTCGACACCCATGGCCCAGCCGCATGCGCCCGTCGGCTTACCGCCAAGCTGTTCGATCAGCGGATCGTAACGGCCGCCAGCCGCGACCGTGCCTTGCGCGCCAAGCTTGTCGGTCACCCACTCGAACACGGTCAGACTGTAATAATCGAGGCCGCGCACGAGACGCGGATTGATCGTGAACGGAATGTTGTTCGCCTTCAGAATGCGCTGCAGGCCTTCGAAGTGCGCGCGCGATTCTTCGCCGAGAAAATCGATCAGCTTGGGCGCGTTCTGCGCGACTTCCTGCATGGCCGGGTTCTTCGTGTCGAGCACGCGCAGCGGGTTCGTGTACAGGCGACGCTTCGCCTCTTCGTCGAGCACGTCCATGTGCTTTTCGAGGTATGCGATCAACTCGACGCGATGCGCCGCGCGCTCTTCCACGAGACCCAGCGAATTGAGCTCGAGCTTGATGCCCATCAAGCCGAGGTCGTCCCACAGACGCTGGCACATCATGATGATTTCAGCGTCGGCATCCGGACCTGCAAAGCCCAGCGCTTCCACACCGACCTGATGGAACTGCCGATAACGGCCGCGCTGCGGACGCTCGTGACGGAACATCGGACCGATGTACCACAGGCGCTTCGGACCGTCGTACAGCATGTTGTGCTCGATCGTCGCGCGCACGACAGCCGCCGTGTTTTCCGGGCGCATCGTCAGATTTTCGCCGTTCAATGCGTCGGTAAAGCTGTACATCTCTTTCTCGACGATATCGGTCACCTCACCGATACCGCGCTTGAACAACTGCGTGTGCTCGATGATCGGCGTACGAATATTCTGGTATCCGTACGAGCGCAGCATCGACTTGACGGTCGCTTCAAAAAACTCCCACAGCCCGGCGTCCTGCGGAAGGATGTCATTCATGCCCTTCACACCGGACAATTTTTCGAGCTTTTTCTTCTGTTCAGTCATCTGTCTTCGATCGGCGGTATTTAGTTGAGTGCTTCGGCGCGACCATAGCGGCGCTCGACGTAGTCACTCACGATTTGCTGGAATTCTTGCGCGATGTTGTCGCCGCGCAGCGTCTTGACCTTCTCGCCGTCGATGAACACTGGCGCGGCCGGATTTTCGCCCGAACCCGGCAAGCTGATGCCGATATTCGCCTGTTTCGATTCGCCCGGACCGTTGACGATGCAGCCCATCACCGCGACGTGCATCTTCTCGACGCCAGGATATTGATCGCGCCACACCGGCATCTGCGTGCGCAGATAGGTCTGGATTTGCGACGCCAGTTCCTGGAACAGCGTGCTGGTGGTACGGCCGCAACCCGGGCACGCGATCACCATCGGCGTGAACGAACGCAGGCCCATGGTCTGCAGAATTTCCTGGCCGACGATCACTTCACCGGTGCGCGGGCCACCCGGCTCCGGCGTCAGCGAGATACGGATCGTGTCGCCGATGCCTTGCTGCAGCAACACCGACAACGCAGCGGTCGACGCCACAATGCCCTTCGACCCCATGCCCGCTTCGGTCAGACCCAGATGCAGCGCGAAGTCGCAACGGCGCGCGAGCTCACGATACACCGCGATCAGATCCTGCACGCCGCTGACCTTGCACGACAGAATAATCTTGTTGCGCGGCAGGCCGATTTCGACCGCGCGCTCCGCCGAGCCAATGGCCGACTGGATCAGCGCTTCGTACATCACGCTCTGCGCTTCCCACGGCGTGGAACGCGCGGCGTTTTCGTCCATCATCTTCGCGAGCAGGTCCTGGTCGAGGCTGCCCCAGTTGACGCCGATCCGCACCGGCTTGTCGTACTTCACCGCCGCTTCGATCATTTGCGCGAACTGCGTGTCGCGCTTCGCGCCGTGGCCGACATTGCCCGGGTTTATCCGGTACTTCGACAACGACTCCGCGCACGCGGGGTAATCGCGCAGCAGCAAATGGCCGTTGTAATGAAAATCGCCGACCAGCGGCACCGACACGCCCATGCGGTCGAGCTGCTCGCGAACCGCCGGCACGGCCGCCGCCGCTTCAGGCGTGTTGACCGTGATACGCACCAGCTCCGAACCGGCTTGCGCCAGTTCCTTGATCTGGATCGCCGTGCCGATCGCGTCCGCGGTGTCGGTGTTGGTCATCGACTGGACGCGCACGGGCGCATCGCCGCCGATGGTGACGAGCTGGCCGCCCCAACGGACATCGACCGCGTGCGACTTGCGCCGCGCAGCATGGCCGCCGAACACCGGCTCGTTTGAAACGATCTTGCTACTGGATTGGGATTGAGCTTCGGATTGCATCGAAAAACCCATTTACGCCGCATGCGCCACACAAAAGACGTAGCGCCTGAATTGAAAAAGCGCCGCGAACCGGTTGGCCGCGACGCATACCGTATCTATCAAGGCAACGCGAAGCGCGCCACATTACCCTTGGCTGCCGAATATTTCGACGGATCGACTGGCTGACCATCGAGCGTAAGCGACTCGAGACCCGCCTTGTTGCCGACCGTGACCTTGAAAGGGGCCGCGCCCGTTACTTCCTTCGTATCTCCTGCGTGCACGAGGCCGGAGAACACTTCCTTGCCGTCCTTGCCACGCACGCTGAACCAACTGTCCTGCGTCACGCGCAACGCGATGATCGCCTCACCCGCGGCCGGCGCCGCCGTATCCGCCGTATTCGCTGCGGCCGATGCGCCTATCGCGGCGACCACCGGCGCGCTCGCGCTTTGCGCCGCCGCCTGGACCTGCGAACCGGCCTTCGGCGCGACTGCTGCTGCCGTGACCGCCGGAGCGGAAGATGGCGCCGCACCGGTCGCCAGCGGCGCGGGCATCGGCGTAGCCGACGCTGCGTTATCCGCTGCAGCCTGAGTTTCCGGGGCCGAAGCAGCGTCTTCCGCGGTTGCCTCGGAACCTGCCGGCTGACCCTGCGCCACCGCGCCCGATGCGCCGGTCGCGCCACCCGCGGTGCCGTTAGCGCTCGCCTTCAATCGTGCGAGCCACGCCGACGAATCTCCGCCATTGGTATGCCACATGCCGAGCGCGATCACCGCGACGATCACCGCTGCAACGCCCCACAGCCACGAGCGGCTCTTTTGCCCACTGCCGCCGAGCGACAGCGATACGCGGCCGCGCGGCAAATCCTTGCCCGACGACGCCGGCATCGACAGATCCGGCGCGGGCACACCCTTCTCGCGGCGCAAAGCCTGCGTGAACGGCGTGGGATCGGCGCCGAGCATCTTCGCGTAGCTGCGCACCACGCCGAGCGCAAAAGTCGTGTCCGGCAAATGGCTGATGTCGCCCGATTCGAGCGCACGCAGCTTGGTGACAGAGACCTTCAGGCGCGCTGACACGTCTTCGATCGTCCAGCCCTTCAATTCACGCAATTGGGTCAAGCGCGCGCCAACTGCCGCCAGGGAATCAAAACTCGCCGGGCCCGGCTGCACAACAGGCTGCACCACCGCCCGGGCGACTGGCGCCGGATGGCCTTCGTTTGTGTCTGTGTCCTGCGGTTGCGGCTGCGGGTGCTGCGGCTCACTCATCCCAAATCCTTTCGCGTCGATTCTTTTTCACTCGTGCAACCCGGACGGGCCAAAGCCTCACGCCCGAATCGCAGACCGTTTATAACAAAATGCGCGGCCTTGTGTGCCGCTTCCGATCGCTTCTGCAAACTTTCTTTTCAATCGCGGATGGCGTGGAGCATTTTCGCGCGCCCGGATCGCTTTCCTCCGAACGCTCGCGCCCCACTATCTCGCGCGATTACACGGCGCGCACCTCGATAATCTTCGCCGCCTTCCCGGTGCGCTCAGCGAGGCGCGTGCGGTCTTTCACCGCACCGGCCAACTGACCGCAGGCAGCGTCGATATCATCGCCGCGTGTTTTACGCACTGTGGTGACGATGCCCGCGTCCATCAACACTTGTGCAAACCGCTTGATCTGTTCCGGCTTCGAGCGGATGAGGCCCGATTCAGGGAACGGATTGAACGGAATCAGGTTGAACTTGCACGGCACGTCGCGCGTAACCGCCAGCAATTCGCGCGCTTGCGCTTCGCTGTCGTTCACGCCGTCGAGCATGCAATATTCGAACGTAATGAAATCGCGTGGCGCGACTTTCAGATAGCGCTGGCAAGCGGCCATCAATTCGCGCAGCGGATACTTCTTGTTCAGCGGCACCAGCATGTCGCGCAGCGGGTCGCTCGGGGCATGCAGCGATACCGCCAGCGCCACCGGCAGATCGGCGCCAAGCCGGTCCATCATTGGCACGACGCCCGAGGTGGACAGCGTGACGCGGCGGCGCGACAGGCCGTACGCGTTATCGTCCAGCATCAGGCGCATGGCCGGCACCACCGCGTCGTAATTGAGCAGCGGCTCGCCCATACCCATCATCACCACGTTCGTGACGACGCGCTCGCCTTTGCCGTCACCGCCCGTGGCGCGCCCACCGTCCGTGCCGCGCGTCGCGCGCAGCGCGAACTCGGCCATACGCAACTGGCCGATGATTTCGCCGGTGGTGAGATTGCGGGAGAAACCCTGTTTGCCGGTCGAACAGAAACGGCAGTTGACCGCACACCCGGCCTGCGACGACACGCACAGCGTGCCACGCGTTTCTTCGGGAATGTATACGGTTTCAACCGCGTTGCTGTTGCCGACGTCGATCAGCCACTTGCGCGTGCCGTCGGTCGAAATATTGTCGCTGACGATACCAGGCATCGTGATCGTTGCGCGCCCTTTGAGCTTTTCGCGCAAGGACTTCGCCAGATCGGTCATGCCATCGAAATCGGCAGCGTTGTACTGGTGGATCCAGCGCTGCAATTGCTTGGCGCGAAACGGCTTCTCGCCCAGGCTGTCGCAGTAGGCGACAAGCCCTTGGGCGTCAAGGTCGAGAAGGTTGACGGTGGGACTGCTCGTCATATCGAATCCTGCCATTTCAGTGCGAGACTACGTTCATGCAACAAGCTGCATGAACGCAATGCCGTTCGCGCCCATTCCTGCTGCTTTACCTTACTACTTTGCCGGGCTGTTCGTGCGGATTCGTGCGACAAATCCAACGGCAGCGCACGAATCGCGCGGATCGCGCCTTACAGGTCAAGCGCGCTCAGACGCGCTCAAACCTGCCCATACCCGCTTAACGCGAGTAGACGTTCACTTGCGGGAAGAAGAACGCGATTTCAACTGCAGCCGTTTCAGCGGCGTCCGAACCATGCACCGCGTTAGCGTCGATGCTGTCAGCGAAGTCAGCGCGGATCGTGCCCTTTTCTGCCTTCTTCGGGTCCGTTGCGCCCATCAGATCGCGGTGCTTCAGGATCGCGTTTTCGCCTTCCAGCGCTTGCACGACCACCGGGCCCGAGATCATGAAATCGACCAGGTCCTTGAAGAACGGGCGTGCAGCGTGCACAGCGTAGAACTTCTCTGCGTCAGCTCGCGACAGGTGGACCATGCGCGAAGCCACGATCTTCAGGCCAGCGTTTTCGAAACGGCTGTAGATCTGACCGATCACGTTCTTGGCCACTGCGTCCGGCTTGATAATCGACAGGGTGCGTTCGATCGCCATAAAAACTCCAAAAAATTAAGAGGTTACAGATTCAAATGAATCCGCTATTGTAGCATGTTCCCGTGTATGATTGCGATTGAACCCTTACAACATTGAAAGACTCCAAGCAGGAGTTTCTGAATACTGGTAGCGTAGGTCGTGTGGACATTTTCCGGGTATTGAAACTCCCTGCCACCGCGCCAATCTTAGGGATGAACACCCTGCGACTGGCGGCAAGCATTCCGGCCGGCGCTGCACTACCTGACGCACCACCTGCTGCGCAACCCGCGGCACAACCATTACGCAACACGCTTCTGAGGTAAGGAGAGACCATGAACGATCATCCGTATAGCTTTGGCCGCAATGGCGCAGTCAGCACGGTCGAAACGCGCAACCGCGTACTACGGAACACCTACTGGCTGCTCGCGCTGTCCATGATTCCGACCGTGCTCGGCGCATGGGTGGGCGTGGCAACCGGCTTCTCGCTGTTCGCCGCCACCAGCCCCGGCATGAGCATGCTGGCGTTCTTCGCGATCGCCTTCGGCTTCATGTTCGCCATCCAGAAAACCAAAGACAGCGCCATCGGCGTGTTCGTGCTGCTCGGCTTCACGTTCTTCATGGGCCTGATGCTGTCGCGCATCCTGAGCTTCGTGCTCGGTTTTTCGAACGGCCCGTCGCTGATCATGCTCGCCTTTGGTGGCACTGGTGTGATCTTCGCCTCCATGGCAACGATCGCCACCGTCAGCAAGCGTGACTTCTCAGGTCTCGGCAAGTGGCTGTTCATGGGCGTCATCGTGCTGCTGCTGGCTTCGGTCGCGAACGTGTTCCTGCACCTGCCGGCGTTGATGCTGACGGTGTCGGTGCTGGCGATCGTGATCTTCTCGGCCTACATGCTGTTCGACGTCCAGCGCGTCGTGAACGGCGGTGAAACGAACTACATCACCGCTACCCTCGCGATCTACCTGGATCTGTACAACGTGTTCGTCAACCTGCTCGCGCTGCTCGGCATCTTCGGCGGCAACCGCAACTAAGTTTGACGCAAGGCGCGGCGCCTGCAACGCCGGCCTTGAAGAAAAAGCCCATGGCGAGCGATCGTCATGGGCTTTTTTCATTGCACTGCCGGCATGTCAGCGGTGAATCGCCGGACATGGCGATGTCAGATGCCAGACAATCAGAGACGGATCACAAGCTCAGCCAGGCGAAGCCGTCATCCTGAGAAGCGACCACCACTTCGGTCGGCGCGGCGCCCAGCACACCCGCCATGGCGGCCTGCGCCAGTTCCGGCGTGTTGTTCTGCTGGCTCAGATGCGCGGCCACCAGATGGCGCAAGCGCGAACGGTCGAGCGAGGCCAGGATTTCAGCCGCGGCTTCGTTGTTCAGATGCCCGTGATTACCGCCGATACGCGCCTTCAGCGATTGAGGATACCGGCTACCCGCCAGCATTCGGACATCGTGATTGCATTCGAGCACAAGCGCGTCGCAGCCGCTCAGCACCGCGCTGATGTGCGGCGTGGAAGTGCCGACGTCCGTCAGCACGCCAAGCCGGCTCGCGCCGTTGGAGAGCACGTACTGCAGCGGCTCGCGGGCGTCGTGAGGAACGGTGTAAGGGAGGATGCTGAGGTCGCCGATCGCCACCGCTTCGTCGCCCCACAGCACCTGCAGGTCGACGTCGGCTTCGTCGGCACCCACCGCGCGAGCGGTGCCCCAGCTCATGTACAACGGAATTGACCACTTGCGCGCCAGCGTCAGCGCGCTGCCAATGTGGTCGCTGTGTTCATGGGTAATCAGAATGGCGTCGAGACCCTCGACGCTCGCGCCGAGCCGCGTCAGACGCCGCTCGACTTCCTTGGCCGAAAAGCCGCAATCAAGCAGAACGCGCGTGGTGGTCGCGCCGCTTTGCGCTTCCACCAGCAAGGCATTGCCTTCACTGCCGCTGCCGAGACTGGCGAAGCGCACAGCCCGCTTAGTTCAGTTGCGCGTGCAGCAACGTCACGATGCGCTGCGCGTCGGACGAGTTATCCACCTGCCCGTTCGCGTCCAGCACCGCCACCTGCGTCACGGTGTCGCCCTTCGAGCGCACATTGACGAGGAATTCCTGACCCGGCTTCTTCGACGAATTGCCGCTGTAGAACAGCTTGCCGAAGAGCCCTTCCTTCTTCAGCTCCTGCATCGAGTCCGCGTAACGCACGTAGTAGATGCCTTTCGCGCGGTCGCGGTTGTCGACCGTGAAGTTGGTACGGTCAAGCGCGAGACCCACGCGCAGCCATGCCCGGTCGAACGATTCCTGCAGGTCGAGCGTCGATGCGCCCGCGCTCTGGTCGATCGTGGCCGGCGCGGTAGCCGAACGCGCATCGGTCAGGAGCTGCTTCGATTGTGCTTCGGTCAGGCCGAACTTCTGCATCAGCTTGGTCAGGAACAGCGCTTCCAGCGCCGGATCGCGCGGACGCTCTTCCCAGCGCGACGACGTCTTGTCCTGGCCCGTCAGCATTTCTTCCATCGCGCTATGCGTGATCGAGATGTCCGTCGTGTCAGCCGGCCCGCGCGACACGAGCGTGCGGAAGCTGTCACGAGTACCCGACGAGTAAGCGAAGTCGATCACCTTGCCGACCGTGCGACGGAACCAGTCGTCCGGAATATTGGCGCGGTTTTCAGCCCAGTCGGTGGTCATGATGCCAGTGGCCGGCGCATCGGTTTTCAGCGCGAAGCCGTTTTCCTGCCAGAACTCCTGCAGCTGCGGCCACAGTTGCTCCGGCGTGCGGCCATCGACTACCAGCCAGCGACGGTCGCCGTCACGCTCGATATGCATGCCCAGCGGGTCTTGCGCATTCGGCTGGCCTTCGGTGGAATTGCCTGCGGCGGTGACCGCGCGTTGCTGCGCGCCGCCCAGCGCCAGGTTGGCCGGCGGCGCCACGTAGCGCTGATCGGTCGGCGTGGTGCTCAGATCGCCCGGAACGGCGAGCGGCGGTGCGCTGCCCGCGCCCTTGTAGTTGACGCGGTCGGAGGCGAACCAGTCGTTCAGCGTGTCACAGCCGGCGAGCGTTACCAGGGCAAGCGCCAGCGCCGCCATGCGGGTTGCGTGGAGGGAAAGTGCGGAACGTTTCATGAGGTCCTTCGTGATGCTGGAACGCGGTGCCTGGTTCTGTGTGCCGGGAACGTGGGCTGGATCGACGTCGGTTAAGGGAATGCCGGTGGCAGGCTTTCTTGAGCGCTGGGGGTGCGGGTTTGAGCCCGCTTAGCCCAGCAGACCCGCTTCGCGCAGCGCGCCGCGCACCACTTCGTGGTATTGCGCGTCGAGCGGCGTGAGCGGCAGGCGGATTCCGCCCTGCACACGACCCAGTTGCTGCAACGCCCATTTCGCCGGAATCGGATTCGACTCGATGAACAGGTTCTTATGCAGCGACAGGAGTTTCAGATGGATCTCGCGGGCGGTCTTCGCGTCCGCGGCAAGCGCAGCTTTGCACAGATCGCTCATGGCGCGCGGCGCGACGTTCGCGGTGACCGAAATATTACCGTGCCCGCCAAGCAGCATCAGCGCGATCGCCGTGGGATCGTCACCGCTGTAGATGCCGAAATAGGCCGGCGCCGACTTGATCAGGTGCGCGGCGCGATCGATATTGCCGGTTGCTTCCTTCACACCGATGATGCCCGGCACCTGCGCGCAACGCAGAATCGTTTCGTTGCTCATGTCCGCGACCGTACGGCCCGGCACGTTGTACAGGATCACCGGCAGATCGACAGTTTCGGCGATCTTCGCGAAGTGGCGATAGATGCCTTCCTGGGTCGGCTTGTTGTAGTACGGCACGACCTGCAGCGTCGCGTCCGCGCCGACGTCTTTCGCCTGCTGCGTGAGCTCGATGGCTTCGGTGGTGGAATTGCCGCCCGAGCCCGCGATCACCGGAATCCGGCCCGCTGTGTGCTCGACTGCGGTTTTGACCATCAGCACGTGTTCTTCGACCGACAGCGTGGCCGACTCGCCGCTCGTGCCGACCACGACCAGTGCGTTCGTGCCCTCTGCGATATGCCAGTCGATCAGTTTGCGAAACGCCGGCAGATCGAGGCCGCCGTCTTCGAGCATCGGAGTAATGATGGCAGGGATGCTGCCGCGAATCTGAACACCGCCAGTGCTGCTTTGATTGCCGTTAGTCATGAAACGCCATGAATTTGATCAGGTAAACCGCGATTGTAGCGGATTAGCCAGCCAGCTCGTAACAACGCGGGGGTGCCGCATCTGCACGCTCGGCCGAGCGATCCGCCTCCATAATTGCGCATATCCGCTGGACGTAAGCCGGGCGCGGCTGCGCGAGAAATCCGTCTTGAAATGCGACCACACGGAGGTGGCCGCGCACCACCTCGAGCAGCTCGCCGGGTGCAAGCAAAAACGCCGGGTTAGACGGTTTGCCGACCCTTTCGTTGCCTTGCGCGAAGGTCTCGTAAACCAGTACGCCGCCGGACGCGAGCGAGCGCAATAGCTGCGGAAACAGCGGCCGGTGCAAGTAGTTCGTGACCACGATCGCGGCGAATTTCGCCTCGGCAGGCAAGGGCCATGCGGCACCTTCGATATCGGCCGCGAGCGTGGTAATGCGCGGCTCGTCGCGCATCAGGTCCAGCGCAGCCGCATCGCGGTCGAGCGCGGTCACCGGATGGCCCAGCGATGCAAAGAACCGCGCATGCCGCCCTGCCCCCGACGCCACGTCGAGCACCGCGCCGCCCGGCGCGACCAGATGCGCCCAATGGCGCACCCAGCGCGACGGTTCGCCGTTTCCGTGCGAGGGACCGTCCGACATGACAACGGGCGTGCTCATCACTTCAGTGCCGCGCTCAGTTGTACGACAGGCCCATCGCCTCGCGCACGTCGCGCATCGTTTCCGTGGCGAACTTGCGGGCCTTGTCGCAGCCGTCGGCGACGATCGCGCGCAACAGCGACGGATCGTCCATGTACTTCTGCGCGCGCTCGAGCATCGGCTGCTGCTCGCGCAGAATGCCTTCGATCACCGGCTGCTTGCACTCGAGGCAACCGATTCCTGCTGTTCGGCAGCCCTTCTGCACCCACTCGTGGGTGGCTTCGTCCGTGTAGACCTGATGCAGTTGCCACACCGGGCACTTGTCCGGATCACCCGGATCGGTACGGCGCACGCGGGCCGGATCGGTCGGCATGGTGCGGACCTTCTTGGTGATCGTTTCCGCGTCTTCACGCAGGCCGATCGTGTTGCCGTAGGACTTCGACATCTTCTGGCCGTCCAGACCCGGCATGCGCGACGCTTCGGTCAGCATGGCCTGCGGTTCGACCAGAATGATCTTGCGCGATCCTTCGAGGTAGCCGAACAGACGCTCGCGGTCGCTCATCGACAGGCTCTGCGATTCCTGCAACATCGCCCGCGCCTGTTCGAGTGCTTCGTCGTCGCCTTCCTGCTGATAGGCGTTGCGCAGCTCGTGATAAAGCTTGGCCCGCTTGCCGCCCAGCTTCTTGGCCGCTTCATTCGCCTTCTCTTCGAAGCCCGGTTCGCGGCCGTACAGATAGTTGAAGCGGCGTGCGATTTCACGCGTCATTTCGACGTGCGGCACCTGGTCTTCGCCGACCGGCACGAGCGAGCCGCGGTACAGCAGAATGTCCGCCGCCATCAGCACCGGATAGCCGAGGAAGCCGTAGGTGGACAGGTCCTTGTCCTTCAGCTTTTCCTGCTGCTCCTTGTAGGTCGGCACGCGTTCGAGCCAGCCGAGCGGCGTGCTCATGCCGAGCAGCAGCGCCAGTTCCGCATGTTCGGGCACCTTGCTCTGGATGAAGAGCGTAGCCTGCGCCGGATCGATGCCCGACGCGAGCCAGTCGATCAGCACGTCCCACACGTTCTTTTCGATCACTTCGGGCGTTTCGTAGTGCGTCGTCAGCGCGTGCCAATCGACCACACAGAAGAAACACGGGTATTCGGACTGCAGCCGCACCCAGTTTTTCAGCACGCCGTGATAGTGGCCGAGGTGCAGCGACCCGGTGGGCCGCATGCCGGAGAAGATACGGTCTGGGAACATGGTTATTTAGAAAAGCGAAACAAGTGGAGTCAGAATTGCGGTAATCGCACCGTAGCCGAGCGTCACGAGCGGGCTGAGCCAATAGCGCGTGAGCGTGCCCGTCATGACGAGCGCCATCACGATGAAAAAGCCGTACGGTTCGAGGCGCGACAGCGCGATCGATTGCCGCGGCGGCAACAGCGCCATCAGCACGCGGCCACCGTCGAGCGGGGGCAGCGGAAACAGGTTGAGCACGCCGAGCACGAGATTCACGCCGACGCCGGCTGCCGCCATGCGCGTGAAGAAAGGCTCGTCAACCCCACCCACAGCAAGTGCAACGCCGATCAGGCCCCACACCAGCGCCTGCACGAAATTGCAGCCCGGTCCGGCGGCCGCGACCCACAGGCTGCCCCAACGCGGATTGCGCAGATTGCCGAAGGCGACCGGCACGGGCTTCGCGTAACCGAACATGAACGCGCCGCTGGTGGCGAAGTACAACAGCAAGGGAATCGCGATCGTGCCGAGCGGATCGATGTGCCGCATCGGATTAACGGAAACGCGGCCGAGCACATACGCGGTATTGTCGCCGAGCCAGCGCGCGACGTAGCCATGCGCAGCTTCATGCAGCGTGATTGCGAAAATCACCGGCAACGCGTAAACCGCAATGGTCTGTATCAGGGAAGAATCCATAACTCGCTATTGTAACAACGCGATTGCGTGCGTCTGTCCGCTTTCACTCATGCCGTCTCTTCGAGACCGAAGGGCGCGAGAGAACCGCGCCCTGGCCGCACCAGCACCGGTTCGGCGCCGGTCAGATCGATCACGGTGGACGGCTCGCACACACACGGGCCGCCGTCGATCACCAGGTCCACCTGTTTCTCGAGCCGTTCGCGGATTTCTTCCGGGTCGTTCAGCGGCTGGGTTTCGCCCGGCATGATCAGGGTGGAGCCGAGCAGCGGCTGGCCGAGTTCTTCGAGAATGGCCAGCGTGATCGCGTGCTCCGGCACCCGCAGGCCGATGGTCTTGCGCGACGGGTGCGACAGGCGGCGCGGCACCTCTTTGGTGGCCTGCAGCACAAAGACGTAAGGGCCTGGCGTGACCGATTTGATCAGGCGGTACTGCCGGTTGTCGACCATCGCGAAGTTCGACAGCTCCGAGAGATCGCGCACCAGCAGCGACAACAAGGCCTTCTCGTCGAGTCCCCGAATGCGCCGCAGGCGCTCGACCGCGTCCTTGTCGTCGAGGTGGCAGGCGAGTGCGTAGCTCGAATCCGTCGGCAACGCGACGACGCCGCCGTCGTTGATGATCTGCACAGCCTGTTTGACGAGACGCGGCTGCGGGTTATCCGGATGAAGCCGAAAGTATTGGGACATTTTGACTAACGGTGGCTACGGGTGATGACGGACGAAAAAGCAGACGAACATCGGACGGAAGACCAGGCGGAAGATCGGGCGAAAGCACGTCCCTCGGACGGGGACCGTCGCGCATATCGTGCCGCCGCGGCACGGCGCGCGATCACAGCCAGCGTTCCCAGACGGGCTTGAGATCGGAAGGCAGCGGCGGCAGCGTGCCGAGATCGACACGGCCTTCGCCGGGTGCATGGAAGTCGGAACCGCGCGAGGCTTCGAAGCCGAAGCGGCGCGCGACGTCCGCGTATTCGCGGTACTGATCCGGCGTGTGGCTGCCCGTCACGACTTCGATCGCTTTACCGCCGAGGTCGATGAATTCGGCGAAGAACGCGTCGAATTCGACCGGCGAGTACGCATAGCGCCCCGGGTGCGCGATGATCGCCTCGCCGCCGGCGGCCTGAATCCAGCCAACCGCGTCCGCCAGTTTCGCCCAGCGATGCGACACGTAGCCGGGCTTGCCGTCGCCGAGATAGCGGGTGAACACGTCCTGTGTCGAACTGGCGTAGCCGCTTTCGACCATGAAGCGCGCGAAGTGCGTGCGCGAAATCATGTCCGGGTTCGAGACGTATTTGAGCGCGCCTCGATAGGCGTCGGGGATGCCGAGCGTGGCCAACTGCTCGCCAATGGCTTCGGCTCGCGCGGCGCGGCCGTTGCGGGTTCGCGCGAGGCCGTCGATCAGGATCGAGCTGGTCGGATCGACGCCGAGCCCGACGATGTGCACGGTGCGCGACGCCCACGTGACCGAAATCTCCACGCCGTTCAGGTAGCCCATGCCAAGCGCCTCAGCGGCGCTGCGCGCTTCGTGCTGGCCGCCCAGTTCGTCGTGGTCGGTCAACGCCCACAGTGTCACGCCGCCCGCGTGCGCGCGACGCGCGACATCGGCCGGCGCGAACTGGCCGTCGGAAACGGTGGAGTGGCAGTGGAGGTCAGCGTTCATCTTTGTCTTGAGAAGGTTCTGCACTCATTTTACTGCAACGCAGTAAATGGCCGCAGCGCTATCTCGAGATAGTGACCCGCTCGCCGAAACCCTTTTGCAAGGTTCAGGCGCAGAAGCCCTCGATCAGCGCGGCTACCTGCTCGGGCTGATCGTGATGCACCATATGCCCCGCTTCGTCGATGATCTTCTCGCGCCAGTTCGGAAAAGCCTCAAAGCGCGCCTTGAACTCGTCGAGCGGAATCTCGCCGGCAATCTGTGCGAGCGTGGGCGAGTTGGCGGCCTCGACGTGCAGCACTTTCGCGGTGACCTTGCGCCATACGGCCATCACTTCGTCGAGGCGATACAGCGTCGGCCCGCGCAGTTTGTGCGCCGGATCGGCGAGCAGCATGAAGCGCCCTTCTCCGTCCGGCTTGGACCAATGCTGAGCGAGGAACTCCGCGCGCGGCGGAGCGAGGCGCGGGTTGGTCTTGATCAGACGGCCGGCAACATCGCCCAGCGACGCGTAACGCTTCAACTGCGGCGGATCGCGCAACTCATCGAGCCAGTTGCGCAGACGCTTGGGCGCTTGCGCCGAGTGCGACGGCGCGAGCCCAAAGCCTTCCAGATCGACCACGCGCCGAACCCGTTCCGGTCGCACGCCCGCATACAGGCAGGCGATGTTCGCGCCCATGCTGTGGCCGACCAGATTGACTTGGCCGGCCGGTGCATAGTGGTCGAGCAACGCGTCCAGGTCGCCGAGGTAATCCTGGATCCAGTAGTTGCCGCCGCCGCGCTCGGCGACCGGCCAGTCCGACAGGCCGAAGCCGCGCATATCCGGCGCAATCACCTGCCAGTCGCCGCCCAACGCGTCGACGACGAACTGGAACGATGCCGCCACGTCCATCCAGCCGTGCAGCATGAAGAGCAACGGCGCATCCGGATTGCCCCAGCGCCGCACGTGCAGACGGATGCCGCGCACGGCGACGAATTCAGACCTGGATGTATTCATGAACTGCGCGCCCGAAAAAAGAATGGTCGTTCGATTATAACGAGATAGCCGGACGATGCGTGGCGTCCGGCTATGGAAAAAGGCTTCAGTTACCCGAGGCTTGGGTGGTCGGCGGGGCCGGCTGCTCAGCGTCGAGGCCAGCCAGAGCAACCAGCGCGGCCAGTTCGGTTTCGTCAAAACCGGCGTCGCGACGCGCCTCGAAATTGAACGGACCGCGTAATTTCGGTGCGTGATACTGGTCGGCAAGGCGCGTGTAGGTGGCGTGCGGATCGAGGCCGCCCGCGTCGCACAGATGGCGGAACCAGCGGTTGCCGATCAGCACATGACCGATTTCGTCGCGCAGGATCACGTCGAGAATCGCTGCGGACGCCTGGTCGCCCGCTTGCTGCAGGCGGGCGCGGATCGGCGGCGAGGCATCGAGGCCGCGTGCTTCGAGGGTGCGCGGCACCAGTGCCATGCGCGCCAGCACGTCGGCACGGGTGCGCTCGCACATGTCCCAGAGGCCGTCGTGCGCGGGAAAATCGCCGTAGACGTGGCCGAATTCCGCAAGCCGCGCGACCAGTAGCGAGAAGTGATGGGCCTCTTCGGCGGCGACTTTGAGCCAGTCGGTGTAGAACGCGGCGGGCATGCCGGCAAAGCGCCAGACGGCGTCGAGCGCGAGGTTGATGGCGTTGAATTCGATGTGCGCCAGCGCGTGCAGTAAGACAGCCCGCCCTTCGGGCGATTGCATGCTGCGGCGCTTCAGTTTGCGCGGATCGACCAGTTCGGGACGGGCGGGACGACCCGGCAGGTCGGTCGGCTCGGCGAGTTCGAGGTCTGCGGAGCATGCGAGGCTGCCTTCGAACACCGCGGCGTATAACGCGCGTGCCGCGGCTGCCTTGGTTGCCGGGTCGACTTCGCGCAATGCGGCCAGCGCCGCGGTGCGCGCGCAGTTCGCACGATTTGGGCAATGCTCAGGATTCGTCGACATCGGCAGAGCGGGCAGAACAGACGGAGCAGCGGAAATCATGGCAACCAGGTTGGCAAAGAAGGGAACGGCAACAGGCAGGACGGAAGGAGCGATGGTTGCCGAAGCTGGGCGCCGGACGGCTTACCGCACCGCCGAGCGGCCCAAGCACACAACCGTTTACAATACTCGATTCGACCATCTCGCGCGCCTATGGCGCGGGGCCGGCAGGACAACCCGGTTCACCAGGGCTTTTTCGGGCGCTTCTTTGGCGTTTGGCTTTAGCGCCCTCAATTAGCTGCCCCATTTCGTAACCGGTTTCGCAGCCCCGGCCCGCCCGCACAGCGTGTAGCGACCGATCAAGAGGAGACAGCGTGACAATTTACAAGCTTGGCGAAGCAGCCCCGACCATCCATGAAAGCGTGTTCGTCGCGGATTCGGCGAACATTATCGGCAATGTGACGCTCGAGGAAAATTCGAGCGTCTGGTTCGGAGCGACGCTTCGCGGCGACAACGAGCCAATCACCCTTGGCGCCGGCAGCAACGTCCAGGAAAACGCGGTGCTGCACACCGACCCGGGCTTCCCGCTGACGATCGAGCCGAATGTGACGATCGGCCACCAGGTCATGCTGCACGGCTGCACGATCAAGGAAGGCTCTTTGATCGGAATTCAGGCCGTGGTCTTGAATGGAGCGGTAATCGGCCGCAACTGTCTGGTCGGAGCGGGCGCCATCGTCACCGAAGGCAAAGTGTTTCCCGACAATTCGCTGATTCTCGGCGCGCCCGCCAAAGTGGTGCGCGAACTGACCGAGACGGATATCGCCAATATGCAGCGCGGCGCGGCAAGTTATGCCGAGCGCCGCGAATATTTCAAGGCGCAGCTCGTGCGTATCGGCTAGTCAGCCGGGCGCGCGGCGCGCACGGCGCAGCATCAGGCTGCGTCATTCGACCGAGGAAAAGTTGTGAGCGACCAGTTGCAAAAATTCATGTTCAGCGCGGCGCCGGTGCGCGGCGAGATCGTTTCGCTGCGCAATACGTGGCAGGAAGTGCTGACGCGCCGGGACTATCCGGCGCCCGTGCGGACGATTCTGGGCGAAATGATGGCCGCGTGCGCGCTGCTGTCGGCGAACCTCAAGTTCGACGGCACGCTCGTCATGCAGATTTTCGGCGACGGCCCGGCCAAGATGCTGGTGGTGCAGTGCAGCTCCGACCTGTCGATGCGCGCCACCGCCAAGCTCTCCGGCGAAGCGGGCAATACGATCGACGACACCACCTCGATGATCGAACTGGTCAACGCGAGCGGCCATGGCCGTTGCGTGATCACGCTCGACCCACGCGACAAGCAGCCCGGCCAGCAGCCGTATCAAAGTATCGTGCCGCTGTCGGGCGTGGACGGCCCGCTCAAGTCGATGTCCGAAGTGCTCGAGCACTACATGCATCACTCGGAGCAGCTCGACACACGCCTGTGGCTCGCGGCGAACACCGAGCGCGCCGTTGGCATGCTGCTGCAAAAGCTGCCGGGCGACGGCGGCATCGTCCCGCATCCGGGCGATCTGGATGCGGACACGTGGGAGCGCGTCTGCACGCTCGGCGGCACGATGTCGCAAGACGAGCTGCTGAAAGAAGAACCGGCGACGATTTTCCGCCGTCTGTTCTGGCAGGAAAATGTGCAGCATTTCGAACCGGCAACAACGCGCTTCGAATGCAGCTGTTCGCGCGAAAAAGTCGGCGCGATGCTGAAGATGCTGGGCCGCGAAGAAGTGGACGGCGTGATCGAAGAGCGCGGTCACGTCGAGATTCATTGCGAATTCTGTAATCAACGGTACGAATTCGATCCGGTCGATATAACGCAACTTTTTGTCGCGAATGCGCTCTCACAAGGCGTGACGCCGGCGGCCGACCAGCGGCACTGAAGCGGCCAGGCGGCGGCGCATTACACCTGCGTTACAGCAGTAAAATGACGCGTCGCCTGCTGCTTTTCTGGGGCTTGGGCGGCGCGTTATCGTCGATCGTTGTGTTGGATCTCGGGCGGTGCGCGTTGCGCATGTTTTGCTTAGGCATCCGACCGATGGAGATCAAAAATGAACACCCCTACTTCGCTAAAGCATTGCATGCGCTCGTTCGCCGTGCTGACGGTCATCGCCGGTAGCGTCGCGCTTACGGGTTGCGTGATGGACCCGCCGGGGCCATCGCCGATTTATAGCCGCCTGCCGGCCGACCAGTCGGGCATGGCCAACACCGCCCGGCCGCTCACCCCTGAAGAACGCGAGCGCTATGATGCGATCGACCGTCAGGTGCTCTCCGATCAGAATCAGGCCATTGCTGCCGAGAACGCGGCTCAGGCGTACTCACGTTATTACTCGCCGCCTGTCAGCGTCTACGGCAGCTATTACGGCGGGGGTTGGGGGCACGGCTGGGGTACGGGTGTCGGCGTAGGCTACTCGCCGTATTGGGGCTGGTAAGCCGAAACGGGCACGCCCCAAGGAGAGGCTCAACGATACGGCGATTGAGAGGGATGCCGTTCTTATTGCAGCGCCGATAAAAAAGCCGCCCCACGGGCGGCTTTTTTGTCTTTCTACGCGCTTTTGCGTTCGCTTTTCCGTTCGTTTCTGCGTTCAGTTTCGCGTCGGCCTGCGAGTCCAACCAGCCCGAATAAACTCAGTGTGCTGGCTTCTTCTCTGTCGCCACCTTGCCGCCATGCTTGCGATCCGGCTTCGCACGCGACTCCGGATTCGGCACCATATGCAGCGGCGCCGCCGACACCACACCACGCGTAGACGTGGTAACCGAAGGCGTGTTCGCAGCCGGCAACGGCGCGTTCGGCGCGACGAACTGCACGAACACTTCGCTGTCTTTCACCATGCCCATTTCGTAACGCGCCCGCTCTTCCACCGCGGCCGTACCGCTCTGCAAATCCTGGACCTCGCCCTGGATACGCTCGTTGCGCAGCTTCGAGTCGGTGTTCTTCTGCAGTTGCTGCGCCAGTTGCTGCTGCAACTCGTGCACGCGCAACCAGCCGCCGTGCCCCCACCAGAGCGGGTACTGGATGAGCGCCAGCAGAACGATCAGGACAGCAGTGACAAGCCGCATGAAGTAAGCACAATAAATACACGCCGCCCTGCGCTATACGCAGGGCGGCGGGGTCAATCAGAAACGAAAGGTAACCGGTTCATCGGTCGGCGCTAGCGAACAATCCATTTAGCGCAGATTGTAGAACGCCGACTTGCCCGGGTAGCTGGCGATATCACCAAGGTCTTCTTCGATGCGCAGCAACTGGTTGTACTTCGAGATGCGGTCCGAACGCGACAGCGAACCCGTCTTGATCTGACCGGCATTCAGGCCGACTGCGATGTCCGCAATCGTCGAATCTTCGGTTTCACCCGAGCGGTGCGAGATCACGGCCGTGTAGCCGGCGCGCTTCGCCATTTCGATAGCCGCGAAGGTTTCCGTCAGCGTACCGATCTGGTTGATCTTGATCAGGATAGAGTTGGCGATGCCCTTCTCGATGCCTTCCTTCAGGATGCGCGTGTTGGTGACGAACAGGTCGTCACCCACCAGTTGCACCTTCTTGCCGAGCTTGTCGGTCAGGATCTTCCAGCCGGCCCAATCGCTTTCGTGCATGCCGTCTTCGATCGAAACGATCGGGAACTTGTCGGCGAGGTTCGCCAGGTAGTCAGCAAATTCCGTCGACGACAGTTGCAGGCCTTCGCCAGCCAACTGGTACTTGCCGTCGTGGTAGAACTCGCTCGCTGCGCAGTCGAGCGCGAGCAGCACGTCTTCACCGGCGCGGTAGCCAGCCTTTTCGATGGCTTGCAGGATGGTCGACAGGCATTCGTCGTTGCTGCCGAAATTCGGCGCGAAACCGCCTTCGTCGCCCACGGCCGTGCTCATGCCACGGTCGCTCAGGATCTTCTTCAGCGCGTGGAACACTTCAGCGCCGCAGCGCAGTGCTTCGCGGAACGTCGGCTGGCTGACCGGTACGATCATGAATTCCTGGATGTCCAGGCTGTTGTTCGCGTGCGCGCCGCCGTTGACGATGTTCATCATCGGCACCGGCAGTTGCATCGCGCCTGAGCCACCGAAGTAGCGGTACAGCGGCAGGCCGGCTTCTTCAGCAGCGGCCTTCGCGACAGCCATCGACACAGCCAGCATCGCGTTCGCGCCGAGGCGCGACTTGTTGTCCGTGCCGTCGAGTTCCAGCAGGGTCTTGTCGAGGAAGGCCTGCTCGGAAGCGTCGAGGCCCATGATCGCTTCGGAGATTTCGGTGTTGATGTGCTCGACAGCCTTCAGCACGCCCTTGCCGCCGTAACGGCCGGCTTCGCCGTCGCGCAACTCGATCGCTTCGCGCGAGCCCGTCGATGCACCCGACGGCACCGCAGCGCGGCCCATCGTGCCCGACTCGAGCAGCACGTCGCATTCGACGGTGGGGTTGCCTCGCGAATCGAGAATCTCTCGACCGATGATATCTACGATAGCACTCATGGTTTCCTCAAGAAATGACGTTGAATTCTTTACTGTGAAACTGCGCCGGGCGCTGTGCCGATCCGGAGTTAGCGCTTTAGCTGTCGACCAGAGTTAGCGCTTTAGCGCGCTACTCTGGTCCCATGCAGAGCACTCCCCAGCAAACTACACGCACCCCGATGCTTTCGACGACCATTGCGTGCATTCGCCGCGTGCCGACTGAGCCGACCGGGCCAATTATGCGCACCAATCGTGACACCCCGCGAACGCCTGAATCAGTTGAAATCGCTTTCGAGGAACGGCGCGCGCTTGACGGCCTGATCGAGCGTAACCAGCGTTTCGAGCAGATCAGCCATGCGATGCAACGGCACCGCGTTCGGGCCGTCCGACTTGGCTTCCGAAGGCTTCGGATGGGTTTCCATGAAGAGACCCGCCACGCCCGTCGCCACGGCGGCACGCGCCAGCACCGGCACGAATTCGCGCTGACCGCCCGAACTCGTGCCCTGCCCGCCCGGCAACTGCACCGAGTGGGTAGCGTCGAACACGACCGGCGCGTTGGTTTCGCGCATGATCGCAAGCGATCGCATGTCCGACACGAGGTTGTTATAGCCGAACGACACGCCGCGTTCGCAAGCCATGAAGCGGTCTTCCGAGAGACCGGCTTCACGCGCCGCATCACGCGCCTTGTCGATCACGTTCTTCATGTCGTGCGGTGCGAGAAACTGGCCTTTCTTGATGTTGACCGGTTTGCCCGAACGCGCGCAAGCGTGGATGAAGTCCGTTTGACGGCACAGGAAAGCAGGCGTTTGCAGGACGTCGACCACCGACGCAACCTGCTCGATCTCGTGCTCGGCGTGCACGTCGGTCAGCACCGGCAAACCGAGCTGACGCTTCACTTCCGACAGAATGCGCAAACCTTCGTCCATGCCCAGACCGCGGAACGACTTGCCGCTGCTGCGGTTGGCCTTGTCGTACGACGATTTGTAGATGAACGGAATGTTCAGCTTCGCGCAGATTTCCTTCAGCCGGCCCGCCGTGTCGATCGTCATCTGTTCGGATTCGACGACACAGGTGCCCGCGATCAGGAAAAACGGCTTGTCGAGCCCGATTTCGAAATCGCCCAGTTTCATGCTTTCTCCCCAACTTCCGCCGCCACGCGCGGCTGCTGATGCGCGAGCGCCGCTTCGACGAACGACTTGAACAGCGGATGGCCGTCACGCGGCGTGGACGTGAATTCCGGGTGGAACTGCACGCCGACGAACCACGGGTGCATGCTGCGCGGCAATTCCATCATTTCCGGCAGATCTTCACTCGGGGTACGGGCGCTGATGATAAGGCCGCCGGCTTCGAGCTGGGGCACGAAGCGGTTATTGACTTCATAACGGTGACGATGGCGTTCGTTCACATCCTTGCCATAGATCTCTTCGGCCATCGTGCCGGGTTTGATCGGGCAACGTTGCGAACCGAGGCGCATCGTGCCGCCCAGATCCGATTCTTCGGTGCGCTTCTCGACCTTGCCTTCACGGTCGTACCATTCGGTGATCAGTGCGACCACGCGGTTCTCGGTGTCCTGATCGAACTCGGTGCTGTTCGCATCTTTCAGACCGACCACGTCGCGGGCGAATTCGATCACGGCCAGTTGCATGCCAAGGCAGATGCCGAGATACGGCACCTTCGCTTCGCGTGCATAGCGGATCGCGGCCATCTTGCCTTCGGTGCCGCGACGGCCGAAGCCACCCGGCACGAGCACCGCATCCAGATGCTTGAGGCTCTCGACGCCTTGCGTCTCGATCTCTTCCGAATCGATGTACTCGATGTTGACCTTGGTCGACGTATGCATCGACGCATGGCGCAACGCTTCGATCAGCGATTTGTACGATTCGGTCAGATCGACATACTTGCCGACCATGCCGATCGTGACTTCGTGCTTCGGGTTCTCGAGCTTTTCGACGAGGTCGGACCACATCGTCAGATCGGCCGGCTTCGGCGTGAGCTTGAGCTCTTCGCAGATGATCGCGTCCAGACCCTGGTCGTGCAGCATCTGCGGAATCTTGTAGATGCTGTCGGCGTCCCACACGGAAATCACCGCATCTTCCGGCACGTTCGAGAACATCGAAATCTTCGCGCGCTCGTCGTCCGGAATGCGGCGGTCGGCGCGGCACAGCAGCACGTGCGGCGAGATGCCAATTTCACGCAGCTTCTGCACGCTATGTTGGGTAGGCTTGGTTTTCAGCTCGCCTGCGGTGGCGACCCAGGGCACCAGCGTGAGGTGCACGAAGCACGCGCTGTTGCGGCCCATGCGCAGGCTCATCTGACGTGCGGCCTCGAGGAACGGCAGCGATTCGATGTCGCCCACGGTGCCGCCCACTTCGACGATGGCGACGTCCGGCTCACCGCACGTCGCGTAAGCCGCGCCGCGTTCGATGAACGCCTGGATTTCGTTCGTGATATGCGGAATGACCTGCACCGTCTTGCCAAGATAATCGCCGCGGCGCTCCTTGCGGATCACCGATTCGTAAATCTGGCCCGTGGTGAAGTTGTTGGCCTTGCGCATCTTCGTGCTGATGAAGCGCTCATAGTGGCCAAGGTCGAGGTCAGTCTCCGCTCCATCTTCCGTCACGAACACTTCGCCGTGTTGAAACGGGCTCATCGTGCCGGGGTCGACGTTGATGTAGGGATCGAGCTTGAGGAGGGTGACTTTAAGACCGCGCGATTCGAGGATCGCGGCGAGGGAAGCGGCGGCAATACCCTTGCCGAGGGAAGATACTACGCCGCCGGTGACGAAAACATATTTGGTCATCGCTGGATGCTCGCGGGAAAAACGGATTATACCGTAAAGCAGGGTCTCAACCCAGCAAAATCCGAGCGACATCTATACGTGCCGATGCTACGGCGGCAGCGATTGCCGCGCGCCGATCATGCACCGTTTATTTGCCCCGGCAAGGCGTGCAGTCAGGCGCGCCGCTCCAGTTCGCGCAGCATCCGCTGCACCGCGCGCGCGGTTTCGAGTGGTTTTTCCATCGGATACAGATGGCTGCCTTCGATCCATTCCACATGACCGCCGGTCGCGCGGCGCGTGGCGTCCAGTCCCGCCTGGCGCACCTCCTTTGAACGCGTGCCGGCGATGAATCCCACCGGCACCGGGGCGCCGCGCGCGAGGCGAGGGCCGAGTGTATGCGGCAAGGTCTTGTAGATCTGATACTCGGTGCGCCGGTCGAAAGCGAGCGAACGGCCGCCGTCGAGCGAACTCTGCGGGATGCCGAAATCGATGTAGTCGGACAGCATGCGCTCGTCCCAGCGCGCGAACGCCGGCTTTGAGTGGAAATGCCGCCATGCTTCGTCGCGGCTCGCCCACTGCGTGCGGCGCGTACGGGTGGCCGCCGCAGGCGACAGGCGCTCGTCGAGTCCGGTCCATTGCGACACGCGCAGCATGCTGCTGCGCCAGCCCGCGATTACCGGCGAATCGAGCATCACCACGCCCCTCACCCACTGTGGCTTTTTCAGTGCGGCCATCAGCGACAGATAGCCGCCCAACGAATGGCCGACCAGCCACACCGGCTGCTCGTACGACCGGCCGACGTCGTCGAGCAGTTGCTCGACCAGATGCGGCCAATCCTGCGTGACGGGATATCGCGCGTCGTGACCGATACGCTCGATCGAGCGCAGTTCATAGTCGTCGGCGAGTTCGGCGAAGATCGTCCGGTAGGTCGACGCCGGAAAACCGTTCGCGTGCGAGAAGTGGATGATGTTTTTCAACTGCGGCGATCTCCGTTCTGTTTTGGCGCGCCGGATTGGCTCCTGACTTTTCGTGCAGGCTCCAGACCCCGCGGCGCGCTTGTTCTATCTGTACGGCAGGCAATCCATCAGCGATCCATCCAGTAGCGGCGCTGCGTGTCGCGATAGCGTTCGAGCGTCAGTGCGGCGCCGTTCAGACCTCGGCCGCCTCTTGGGTTGCTTCCCGGGCCGACACCCGCACTGGCTCCCGCGTTTTCCTCGGGCCCGATGCCCGCACTGATCCCCATGCGTCCCTCGGGTCCGATGCCCGGGTTGAGACCCGAGTCGAAATCCGGGCTGACATCAACGCGCACCGCGCCGTCCGCATCGCTGCGTCCAAGCTCGATGTGCCGTGCCTTGTAACGCTCGAACACACCCGCGTTCGGATGATGAAATCGGTTGCGATAGCCTACCTGAAATAGCGCGACGAGCGGGTCGATAGAGTCGAGGAACGGCTCGGTCGACGAAGTCTTGCTCCCGTGATGCGGCACGACCAGCACCTGGGCGCGCAACGCGTCGCGATCGCGCGCGAGCAGGATGCGTTCGACCGGCGCTTCGATGTCGGCCGTCAGCAAGGCGGTTATGCGTAATGGCGTCGGTTTAACATTTCCGGCCGGCGCCCTCTCCGCAGCAGGCACCGTGCTCACCCGCAACACGCAGCAATGCGCATTCGGCTTACCCTGCAGCGGCCCGGCATCCGGCCAGAGCATTGCGAACTCGACACCGTCCCACTGCCAGCGCTGCCCCGCCGCACAGGGCAACGTATCAGTGCCGTGTTGCCTTGCGTTCGACCACAACGGATTCGCCGGCGCCAACGCCGCCACCATTTGGCGCACCTCGATCGCGTCCAGTACAGCCGGCGCGCCGCCGGAATGGTCGGAGTCGGCGTGGCTGATGAGCAGCGTATCGAGCACCGCGACGCCATGCGCCTGCAAAAACGGCACGACAACCCGTTCTCCCGCATGCGTCGATTCCGGTCCCGGTCCGGCGTCGAACAGCAGCGCATGGTGCGCCGTTTCAACCAGCACCGAGGTGCCTTGACCGACGTCGAGCGCCGTCAGACGGAAGGTGCCATGCGGCGGACCGGGCGGTGCCGGCAGCAGCAATGGCAACCACGTCAGCGGTGCGGCCCAGCGCAGCGGCCAGCCCCGCGGCGCCAGACACCAGAGAACGCCGACCGCGGCCACGGCAAGGGTCCACCCGTCCGGCTGTGGCAACCGCCAGAGCGTCCATGCCGGACCGGACAGCATCTGCAGACCCGCAGCGAGCAGGTCGAGCAAAGTGTGCGCGGCGCGAAACGCGTAAGCATCGAATGGGGCGGGCAACGCGACGCCCGCCAATACCGCCGGCGTCACCAGCAGACTCACCCACGGAATCGCGAAGGCATTCGCGAGCGGGCCGATCAGCGGAATCTGCGAAAACCAGTAAACGGTAAGAGGTGCAAGCGCGATGGTCACCGCGAACTGCACATGCGCCGCGCTGCGCAGGCGCTCACCGAAAGCGCGAACGCGACGACACAGACCGGACCAAAGGCGCGAGAGCCTTGTCGGCGTCACGGCCCCTTCCTCCTCTTCGTCACGGCGCTGCTCATGATCCTGCACACGGGGCCGTCCCGACATCGCGAACAAAATTGCCGCCACCGCGCAGAACGACAGCCAGAATCCCGCCGACACCACCGCCCACGGATCGATCAGCAGCACCAACCCCAACGCCCACGCCAACACCACCGATCGCGCGACGTTGCGCCCGCTGATAAACGCGAGCGCCACCACGCCAGCCATCCACAATGCTCGCTGGGCCGGCACATTGAAACCGGCCAACGCCGCATGCAGCCCGGCGAACAACGCGCCGCCCGTCACCGCGACGACCTGCGCGGGCACCAGCAACGGCCAGTTGCGGCCGATGAACCCCGAGCGCCGCCACACCGCACCGGCGAGCCACGCCGCCAGGCCCGCGACAAAGCCAATATGCAAGCCAGAAATCGCCACCAGATGACTGGTGCCCGTGCCGCGCATCAACAGCCAGTCGGCCGCGCTGACTTCGTCCTGTGCGCCGATGGCGAGCGCCACCACGATCCCACGATGTGGCGCGTCGGCGAGCACCGTGCCGATGCGCGCCCGCAGCGCGGCGCGCCAGCGATCGACCGTCACGCCTACGCCACGCGCGTTGCCCGGCAAACGCACGGCGTGAGCCGGTGCGCTCACATAGCCGGTGGCGCGTACATTGCGCGCCAGCAAGCTGGCTTCGGCATCGCGCACGCCGAAGTTCGCATTGCCATGCGGGCGTTTGAGCCGCACGGTCAGACGCCAGCGAGCGCCCGGTTCGAGCGACGGCGCAGGCGCATCTTCGGCAATCCACGAAAGTTGAATCACGCGAGGAAAAGCGGCGATCGGCACATCAACCGACTCGACTTCGAAGAGGAAACGCGCGCCCTTTTCATCGCGTGACGGCAGACCCTTGATACTGCCGACGACATCGATATCGCGCCCTTCCCAGGCGCTCGGCAAGCTCACCGCGAGCCGGGTCTCAGCGCGCCAGGCGGCGTAGCCGAAGCCCACACATAAAGCCGCAATCCACACCGCGCCCCAGCCGACGCCCGAACGAAAGCGTGCGCTGAACAAGACGCGTCTCACGCGCGAATTTGCAACCGCCGCACGCGTGTCCGCAATCACAGAAGCACCGCAGCGCAATCCGCCCGAAGGACCGCTGCACACTTCGCTCGAGGAGGCGCAGCACACCCCGCCCGGCGAGTTGCCACAAACACTGTAGGGAGAGTAGCCGCGCACTTCCTCTGAGGAACCGCCGCACACCTCCTCCGAAGAACCACTGCTCCCTTCGCCCGAAGAGCCGCGGCGCAATCCCCACGCCGCTATAAGTATCGCAACGCTCGCCAACAGCACCAGCGCGCACCATCCACCCCCATCCGGCAACACCGCCTGCCGCTGCAGCCAGATCACGCCCAACGCAAACCCGCACCACCATGCCCGCATCCACCCTCCGCCCCTTCCGCCCAGCCATCGCCGGACGGCGCAACGCACAGCGAGCAGACGTCAGCAAGCCCGCCAGGCATGTGTTCCGCCCGGCGCGAATCACTCAAACCATCGCGTTCAATTATGCAGAGGAAAGTGCGAGCCGCGGCAGCGCGGCGAGCGCGTTAGCCGTTGTGCCTAGGGCGGCTTCGTCGGCGGTCATGCCGCGCAGTTGCGCGAGCCCCGCGCCGATGGCCGGAATCTGATCCGGCGAGTTGCGCTGTTTGTACATCCAGGAAGGGGCGATGTCCGGCGCGTCGGTCTCGACGACCAGCGCGTCGAACGGCAATTGCTCAGCAAGACGGCGGATTTGCCGCGCCCGCTCGAAGGTCAGATTGCCACCGAAACCGAGGTGCATGCCCTGGTCGATATACGCCTGAGCCTGCTGGAAACTACCGTTGAAAGCGTGTGCGATGCCGCGATGAATCTGATGCCGCCGCAGCCCTTTGATCACCTGATCCTGCGATTTGCGCACGTGGCAAATCACCGGCAGATCGAATTCGCGCGCCAGTTGAAGTTGACCGTTGTAGAAGAACTGCTGGCGCGCATCGTCGAGACCTTCGACGAAATAATCGAGGCCAATCTCGCCGATGCCAACGAACAGCGGATCGTCGAGACTCGCCTCGATTTCCATGCGCAGCAGGTCGAGATCGCGCTCCTCAGCACCCGGCGTGAAGAGCGGATGGATGCCCAGCGCATACGCGCCACCGTCGATGCGGTGCGCGAGTTCACGCACCGTCGTGAAGTTCTCGCGGCCGATCGCGGGAATCACGATACGCCCTACGCCGGCTTGACGCGCCGCATCGGCGACTTCGGCGCGGTCGGCGTTGAATTCCGAAGCGTCGAGATGGCAGTGCGTATCGATCCACATGGCGCGCCTCGCTAGTGACAGAGGTGGCGGAGCATCGCTCACGTTCCGCGCGGTGCTTAAACCGGCACCGGCGGCTCTTCGTGCAACACGCCGTCGCGCAATCGCATGATCCGGTCGCAACGTCCGGCCAGTTCCGGATCATGCGTGACGATCACGAAGCTGGTGTCGAGCGTTTGCGACAGTTCGAGCATCAGGTTGAACACGGTGTCGGCGGTGCCGCCGTCCAGATTGCCGGTGGGTTCGTCGGCGAGTACGCAAGCGGGCTTCGTCACCAGCGCCCGCGCGATCGCGACACGTTGACGCTCGCCGCCCGACAGTTCACCCGGACGATGCTTCGCCCGATGCCCCATGCCGACGCGCTCCAGCACCGCGAGCGCTTCGCGCCGCGCGGCCTCGGTCGTCATGCGGCGAATCCGCAGCGGCATGGCGACGTTGTCGAGCGCGGTGAATTCGGGCAGCAGATGGTGGAACTGATACACGAAACCGAGCGCGCGATTACGCAGATCGTTGCGTTCGCGCTCGGAGAGCTTCGTAAAGGGCTTGCCCATTACCGAAACATGACCGGCACTCGGATCGTCGAGGCCGCCGAGCACATGCAGCAGCGTGCTCTTGCCGGATCCCGACGCGCCGACAATCGCCAGCTTTTCGCCGCGCCGGACATTCAGTTGCGCGTTGTTGAGGACCTGCACATTGAGGCCGCCCTGCACGAACGACTTCGAAATGCCGGTCGCTTCGAGCACATAGGGATGCAGCGCGGTGTCTTCAGGGGCCATGGATACGCTAGTGGAACGGTCATTCATAGCGCAGTGCCTCCGCAGGACGGACTTTCGCACCACGCCAGCTCGGATAAAGGGTCGCCAGCGCCGACATCACGAATGCGATGATGCCGATCCGCGCCACGTCGGCGGGAATCAGTTCAGACGGCAGTTCGCTGATGAAATACACGGACGGCGGCAGGAACTGCACGCCGAGCAGATGCTCGATCATCGGCACGAGCCACGGAATGCTCCACGCAATCAGGCAGCCGAGCGCGACCCCGGTCGCCGTGCCGATAAAGCCGATCGTCACGCCCTGCACCACGAAAATCTTCATGATCGAGCCAGGCTGCGCCCCGAGCGTGCGCAGAATCGCGATGTCGGCCTGCTTGTTGGTCACCGTCATCACCAGCGACGACACCAGATTGAACGCCGCGACCGCGATGATCAGCGTGAGGATGATGAACATCATGCGTTTTTCGATCTGCACCGCCGAGAACCAGGTCTTGTTCTGCTGGGTCCAGTCGCGAATATACAAATCGCCGGACAGGCTGCGCGCCAGTTGATGCGCGACCTCCGGCGCCCGCTGCATGTCGGTCAGGCGCAGCCGCACGCCGGTCGGCGCGGATAGCCGGAACAGCGCCTGCGCGTCCTTGATGTTGATCAGCGCGAGCGTGCTGTCGTACTCGTAATGTCCCGACTCGAAGATGCCCACCACCGTGAACTGTTTCAGCCGTGGCAGCATGCCGGCGGGCGTGATGGTGCCTTCGGGCGCGACCAGCGTGATCTTGTCGTTGACCGTCACGCCGAGATTGGTGGCGAGGTCCGCGCCCAGCACGATGCCGAAGTCGCCCGGCACGAGGTCGGTCAGCTTGCCGCCCTTCATCTCCTTGCCGATGTCGGACACTTCAGGTTCGAGCGTCGGCTCGACGCCGCGCAGCGCCACGCCGCTCACCGCGTCCTGACGCGTGAGCAGCGCCTGTGCTTCGACATACGGCGCGGCGCCGATCACTTCCTTGTTCTGGCGCGCTTCCTGGGCGGTCAATTGCCAGTTGGGCATCGAACCAGTCGGCGAAAAGATTTCGACGTGCGCCAGCACCGACAGCATCCGGTCCCGCACCTCTTTCTGGAAACCGTTCATCACGGACAACACGACGATCAGCGCCGCGACGCCGAGCGCGATGCCCGACATCGACACGAGCGCGATGAAGGAAATGAAGCCGTTACCGGTCGTGCGTTTGCCGGCGCGGGTGTAGCGCCAGCCAATCTGCCATTCGTAGGGAAATTTCAAGCGAATCCTTTTCTGCGTTCTTCGTCTGCTCGCGGGCCTTGTGCCGCGCATGGCGGCGGCAGCTTGCGGCTGTCGCGCCTGTCATGCGGCCCGAGCGTCGTGATCATTGGTGTCGCGGCAACCCGGATGGTTCCGGTATGACGTTCCGGTGCGCTCCTGTGCGCCAGGTCCTCCCCCGCCACCGAAGCCATCGCTCCGTCCCTGCCGCCACTACCGTCAATCAAGCGCGAAGTTTGCCATACAATGCCGCGAACCCGCGCAAAGGCCTTGCACGCTGGGCTCACGGCAGACGCAGCGGCCTGCCGGCGCCTTTGGGCGCCGGACGCGTGACGGAGGCAAACCACCTGCCAACGGCCTTGAGCGGCGGCCTCACGGCGCAACGCTGCCCGCCCGCCGTCTTGCGCAGACACTCGCCCTAACTCAGGTTGTAGCGGCGGCGCAGATCGTTGATGATCCCGGCCGCCTCGCTGGCTGCAACGTCGCGCACTTCCGCATCCTTACGGTCGCGATGCAGATGGGTGATATCCCAGTTGCAGCCGTCCTCGTCCTCGACGGTCTCGTGGAAACCGGTCGGGATCCAGCCGGCCGTGGCCGGATTGGCGTCGAGCGCCTGCACGACCAATGCAAGCAGTTCCTGCTCGGTTTTCAGTTCACGCGACATGTCGGTCTCCCTCGTCATGGGCGCGGTGCCGCCGCGCGCGGCTGCTGCCTTCGGCAAGGCTCGGATGGGGTGCCCGAATCCGCCGATATGGTCTGAATACTCGCACTCTTTGCCCTACAATGCGCAGCATCATGCACGCCAACCGTCTTCATCTTCTCCTGCCCTTCGCGCTGCCCGCCGCAGCGGACGCCTCCACCGCCCTGCACGACATCCAGAGTCCGGCTCTCGACCGGCTGATCGCCCGCGCGACGCTGGTCGAACGGGTGATCGGTGAAGATTTTCAGCGCACGCTGCCGCACGAGCGCTGGGTGGCGCGCCAGTTCGGCGCGCTGCCGAGCGGCGCGGCGGCCGCGGACGAAGCGCCGCTTGCCCCGTACATGCTGCGCGCCGACGGTGGCGAGCCCGGCACTGCGACGTGGGCCTGCGTACAACCGGTGCACGTGCGCATCGCGCACGACCATCTGGTGCTGATCGATCCGGCCTCGCTCGAACTGTCCGACGACGAAGCCAGCGTGCTGCTGGCGGTCGCCCGGCCGTTGATCGAGGAACTCGGCGTGCGTATCGAAGCGCCGAAGCCCGCACGCTGGTACCTGTCAGGCGACGGCTTCGGCACGCTGGCCGGGGCGTCGCCGTTGCGCGCGAGCGGCCGCAACATCGAAATCTGGCTGCCGCACGAGGCCCATTCCGGCGACCGTTCACGCGCCTGGATGAAGCTGCAGAACGAAGTGCAGATGGCGTGGTTCGAACATCCCGTCAATGAAGCGCGCGAGGCGCGCGGCCTGCCGGCTGTCAACTCGATCTGGTTTCACGCACAAGGCGCGGCGCAGCCGGTCAGGAGCCCGTTCGCGCGAGTGTTCTCCGACGCGGCGGCGACGCGTGGCCTTGCCATGACTTCGGGCGTCCAGACCGCGGCGCCGCCGGCGTCGTTTGCGGCGTTCCAGGCCGCTACTGCGGCGAACGGCACCTCGGGCAACTCGTCGAGTGACACGTCGGGTGGCGCGTCCGCTAACGCAAATGCCAACGCCGCCACGCTGGTCGAACTCGATCCTTTCTCCGCGCCCTACATCGAGCAGGACTGGGCGCGCTGGAACGACGCGTTCGCCGCATTGCAAACCGACTGGTTCGAGCCTGCACTCCAGGCGCTGCAATCCGGCCAGTTAAACGAACTCGCCCTGACGCTGTGCGGCGACACCGGTTCGGTGACGCTCACGGTCACGCGCGGCGATCTGCGCAAATTCTGGCGACGGCGCGTGTTCGCGTCGCTGTTTATCGAATGACCTATCGAATGATCCACGGCCTTTCCGAATGACTCGAATCGTTACGCGCGCCTCGTCACCCGTCGACGCCGAAGTCCTCACCCGCCACGGCCTGCATCCGGTGCTCGCGCGCCTGTACGCCGCGCGTGGCGTGTGCATGCCCGATGAAATCGAAACCGGTCTCGCGCGGCTCGTGCCGCCCGCCGGGCTCAAAGGCTGCGAAGACGCCGCCGTGCTGCTCGCCGACGCGATCCAGAACAAACGCCGCATGCTGGTGGTCGCCGACTACGACTGCGACGGCGCCACCGCCTGCGCGGTCGCGGTACGCGGCCTGCGCATGTTCGGTGGCCAGATCGAATATCTGGTGCCGAACCGCTTCGAATACGGCTATGGCCTCACGCCCGAGATCGTCGCACTGGCCGCCCGCAGCGCGTCGGGCAAGCCGGAACTGCTGATTACGGTCGATAACGGCATCGCCAGCGTCGATGGTGTGGAAGCGGCGAACGCGCTCGGCATCGACGTGCTGGTCACCGATCACCACCTTCCCGGCGACGAACTGCCGGCGGCCCGCGCGATCGTCAATCCGAACCAGCCGGGCTGCACGTTCCCGAGCAAGTGCATCGCGGGCGTCGGCGTGATGTTTTATGTGCTGCTGGCATTGCGCGCGGAATTGCGCCGCCGCGGCGCCTTCAACGACGATTTCCCCGAGCCGCGGCTGGACGGCCTGCTCGATCTGGTCGCGCTCGGCACGGTGGCCGACGTGGTCAGGCTCGACGGCAATAACCGCGTGCTGGTCGCGCAAGGCCTGCAGCGGATTCGCAAAGGCAAGATGCAACCGGGCATCGCCGCCCTCTTTCGAGCCGCCGCGCGCGACGCCCGCAGTGCGTCGGGCTTCGACCTCGGTTTCGCGCTCGGGCCGCGCCTGAACGCGGCCGGCCGCCTGTCGGACATGTCGCTCGGCATCGAATGCCTGACCACCGACGACATCGGCCGCGCATGGGATCTCGCGCAGCAGCTCGACACGATGAACCGCGAGCGCCGCGAAATCGAAGCCGGCATGCAGCAGCAGGCGCTCGAAGACCTCTCGGCGATCAATCCTGAGGGCGCGACCACCATCACGCTGTTCAATCCGAGTTGGCACCAGGGCGTGATCGGCATCGTCGCCGGACGGTTGAAGGAGAAATTCCACCGGCCGTCGTTCACGTTCGCGCTCGCCGACGACAGCGGCCAGCTCGTCAAAGGCTCGGGCCGTTCGATCTCGGGTTTCCATCTGCGTGACGCGCTCGATCTGATCTCGAAGCGCGAGCCGGGCCTGATCGTCAAATTCGGCGGCCACGCGATGGCAGCGGGTCTGACGATGGCCGCCGCCGACGTGCCGCGCTTCACCGCCGCGTTCGAGGCAGTGGGCCGCGAATGGCTCTCCGAAGAGGCGCTTTCGCGCACGGTCGAAACCGACGGCGAACTCGAAGACGCCTATTTCACGCCGCAATTCGTCGAAATGCTCGACGCCGCCGTATGGGGCCAAGGCTTCCCGGCGCCAGTGTTTTCCGGCGAGTTCGACATCGCCTCGCAGGCGCTGGTGAAAGACAAGCATCTGAAACTGCAGTTGGTGCGCGGCCGCCAGCGTTTCAACGCGATCTGGTTCAACCATACGGACACGCTGCCCGCGCGCACCACCGTCGCCTACCGGCTCGCCAGCGACACGTGGAATGGCGTATCGCGGGTGCAATTGATCGTCGAGCACGCGGCGAGCTGAAGCGCGCACGGGCCGTCGCCGCCTCGGGTCCACGCCGCGAAATTTGCGCGCAATGCTTGCGCCGGCTACCCATGGCCGCGTGTACCGCAGCTTGCCCGGCATCGCTCGAAAGCACCGAAAATCACCGCAAAATCAACCCCAAACCCGCGCCGGATCGCTCACAAGCCTCCGGCGCGGGGCGCCGATCGGCTATAATTTCCCCTTTTTACGAAGCTATAAAAGATCGACATGGAAGCGGAACGTCTCAACGCGATCGAAGCCTCTCTGGCGGACCTGCGCACGCGCGCAGACTCGCTACGGGGGTATCTTTGACTACGACGACAAAGCACTGCGTCTGATCGAAGTCAACCGGGAACTCGAAGACCCGGACGTCTGGAACGACTCGAAGCACGCCCAGGCCCTCGGCCGGGAAAAGAAACTGCTCGACGACGTCGTCGGCAAGCTTACGTCGCTCGACAACGACCTGCGCGACGCGCAGGACCTGTTCGAAATGGCCCGCGAAGAAGACGACGAGGAAACCCTCATCTCGTGCGAAACGGATGCCCAAGGGCTCGAGCAGCGCGTCGCCGACATGGAATTCCGCCGGATGTTCGCGAATCCGGCCGACCCGAACAACGCCTTCCTCGACATTCAAGCCGGCGCCGGCGGTACCGAAGCGTGCGACTGGGCGTCCATGCTGCTGCGCCAGTACCTGCGCTACTGCGAGCGCAAGGGCTTCAAGACCGAAGTGCTGGAACAGACCGAAGGCGACGTCGCGGGCATCAAGAACGCCACGATCAAGATCGAAGGCGAATACGCCTATGGCTTTTTGCGCACCGAAACCGGCGTGCACCGCCTCGTGCGCAAGTCGCCGTTCGATTCGTCGGGTGGCCGCCATACATCGTTCTCGTCGGTGTTCGTGTATCCGGAAATCGACGATTCGATCGAAGTCGACATCAATCCGGCCGATCTGCGCATCGACACGTACCGCGCGTCCGGTGCGGGCGGTCAGCACATCAACAAGACCGATTCGGCCGTGCGGATTACGCACATGCCGTCGGGCATCGTCGTGCAGTGCCAGAACGATCGTTCACAGCACCGCAACCGCGCCGAAGCCATGGCCATGCTGAAATCGCGCCTGTACGAAGCGGAAATCCGCAAGCGTCAGGCCGAGCAGGACAAGCTCGAAGCCGGCAAGACCGATGTGGGCTGGGGTCACCAGATCCGCTCGTACGTGCTGGACAACAGCCGTATCAAGGATCTGCGTACCAACGTCGAAATCAGCAATACCAAGAGCGTGCTCGACGGCGACCTCGATCCGTTCATCAGCGCCAGCCTGAAACAGGGCGTCTAAGCGCAACCGGCGCGGCATGCCTGACATCGTCGCGCCGTATCTTTGCACCTTTGTTATAGCGCCTGAGGTTTTTACTGACTGGCCACCCGCATGCGGACCATCCTGGTGCGGGCCACCGAATACCAAACCATCATGACCGAACCGACCCAGCCGAATGCGGCCCAGCCTAATGTCACGCCCGAGGTAGACGACAACAAGATCATGGCCGAACGCCGCGAAAAGCTGCGCGAACTGCGTGAGCAAGGCGTCGCCTATCCGAACGATTTCCGCCCCACGCATCACGCCGAAGATCTGCAATCGAAATACGCCGAAACCGACAAGGAAGCGCTCGAAGTCAATCCGCTCGAAGTCGCGATCGCCGGCCGCATGATGCTCAAGCGCGTGATGGGCAAGGCGAGCTTTGCAACCGTGCGCGACGGTTCGGGTCAGATCCAGTTCTTCATTACGCCCGCCGACGTCGGTCAGGAAACGTACGACGCCTTCAAGAAGTGGGACATGGGTGACATCGTCGCGGCACGCGGCGTGCTGTTCCGCACCAACAAGGGCGAACTCTCGGTGCGTTGCACCGAACTACGTTTGCTGTCGAAGTCGCTGCGTCCGCTGCCGGACAAGTTCCATGGTCTCGCCGACCAGGAAATGAAGTACCGCCAGCGCTACGTCGACCTGATCGTCACGCCGGAAACGCGCAAGACCTTCGTCGCGCGCACCAAGGCAATTTCGTCGATCCGCAAGTTCATGTCGGACGCCGACTTCATGGAAGTCGAAACGCCGATGCTGCACCCGATTCCAGGCGGCGCGGCGGCCAAGCCGTTCAAAACGCACCACAACGCGCTCGATATGCAAATGTTCCTGCGCATCGCGCCGGAACTGTATCTGAAGCGCCTCGTGGTCGGCGGCTTCGAGCGTGTGTTCGAGATCAACCGTAACTTCCGCAATGAGGGCGTGTCGGTCCGCCACAATCCGGAATTCACGATGATCGAGTTCTACGCGGCGTACACCGATTACAAGTGGATCATGGACTTCACCGAGCAGCTGATCCGCCAGGCGGCGGTCGATGCGCTCGGTAGCGCGACGATCAGCTACCAGGGTCGTGAACTGGATCTGGCCAAGCCTTTCCATCGTTTGACGATCAGCCAGGCGATCCAGAAGTACGCGCCGCAGTACACGGACGCACAACTCGGCGACGACGCATTCCTGCGCACGGAACTGAAGAAGTTCGGCGTGGATGCGTCGCAGCCGCAGTTCCTGAACGCCGGCGTCGGCGCCTTGCAACTGGCGCTGTTCGAAGAGACCGCTGAAGCGCAATTGTGGGAGCCGACTTTCATCATCGACTACCCGATCGAAGTGTCGCCGTTGGCGCGCGCGTCGGACAAGTTCAACGGCATCACCGAGCGTTTCGAGCTGTTCATCACGGGCCGTGAAATCGCCAACGGTTTCTCGGAGCTGAACGATCCGGAAGACCAGGCCGCCCGCTTCAAGAAGCAGGTTGACCAGAAAGACGCCGGCGACGAAGAAGCGATGTTCTACGACGCCGACTACATCCGCGCGCTGGAGTACGGCATGCCGCCGGCCGGCGGTTGCGGCATCGGCATCGACCGTCTGGTCATGATGCTGACCGACAGCCCGAGCATTCGCGACGTAATTCTGTTCCCGCATCTGCGCCGCGAAGACTGATCGTTGCGTGGTTTGCAAAAGAAAAACGCCTGGCTCGATGTTGGGCGTTTTTTCTTTCGGTGCGTGAAAAACACCGCCTGCTGTAATCTGACGGTTTGTAACCATCGGTAAAAGGCGCATATTCGCCGCCGGGCCGCGGTTTTCTTAAGTTGCTGTGGACCCGCAAGAAATCAGGCACCCCGCCGCGCTGCGCGCGCTTTGACGCGAAAGCGCCGCGATGATTGCCCGAAAATGGTTACAAATTGAAACCCTTCCGGGATCGAATTGCCCGACACTCAGTCTCAATAACAGTCGACTCTGCTCCAGACGGAGGCCAATATGGACAATCCAGATACCAAACCCACGCAACAACGTCGTCTTCATCCGCTCGTCGCTACTGCCGCGGGCGCAGTAATCATCGCCAGCCTCGCCGCGACAGCGGCCGTCACGGGCCTGTTCCCGAGCGCGTCGAGCAGCGGCGCGCAAACCGATCAGACCCAGGCTGCGCAAGTGGCCACCCAACCGGGCGTGGTCGATTCAGCGGCGCCGGCAAACCCGGCCGCTCAACAGGCAGCCGCGCAGGCCGAAGCGCAACAGCAGGCAGCGCAGCAACAGGCGCCTCAACGCGCCCCGGCGCCAACGCAGCAACAACAGTACGCTCAGCAGCAACAGGCGCAACCGGCACCTCAGTACGCCCAGCAGCAACAGGCCCGACCGGCACCGCAGTACGCCCAGCAACAGCCGTCGCAACCTGCCTACTGCTCGACCTGCGGCACAGTCGAAGGCATCTCGGCGGTACGTCAGGAAGGCCATGGCACGGGTATCGGTGCGGTCGGCGGCGCAGTGGCCGGTGGCGTAGTCGGCAACCAGTTCGGCAGCGGCAACGGCCGCACCGCGATGACGGTGCTGGGCGCCCTCGGTGGCGGCCTGGCCGGTAACTCGGTTGAAAAGCACATTCGCAGCACGACGTCCTATTCCGTGCGGGTGCGGATGGAAAACGGCAAGACGCGCTACTTCACGTATCACGAAGCGCCGCCGTTCCAGCAAGGCCAGCGCGTGCGGGTCGAAAACGGCACGCTCGTAGCAAGCTGACCGCTGACAGCCTGAAGATTCTCCAGGCGTTAAAAAAGGCGATTCCAATGGAATCGCCTTTTTCTTTGCCGCAGCCGGAGCGGAATCAATCTCGCCCCGCCGCCAGCGAACAACCGGGCATACTGCTCGCTCAGTAATCCGCGTCTTCAATCCATGCAGCCTGAATCGCTTCGAGGATCTTTTCGTTCGACCGGTTAGGATCGTCGTCGAAACCTTCCAGCTCGGTGACCCAACGGTGCAAATCGGTGAAGCGCACCTGTTGCGGATCGATGTCCTGGTGCTTGTCAGTCAGGGCCATCGCGATGTCTTGCGTATCGGTCCACTTCATGGCTGCATCCTCCAGTTAGTGATTTTCCTTCGCGTGATTGATCGAGTAGCGCGGGATCTCGACAACCAGATCCTGCTCGGCCGGCACCATCGCCTGGCACGACAGACGCGAGGCCGGTTCGAGCCCCCACGCCTTGTCCAGCAGATCGTCCTCGTCTTCCTCGGACGGCGTCAAGGCGGCGAAACCCTCACGCACGATCACGTGACAAGTCGTGCACGCGCAAGACTTCTCGCACGCGTGTTCGATTTCGATGCCGTGTTCGAGCAGGCTGTCGCAGATGCTCTTGCCGGGCACGGCATCGATCACCGCGCCTTCCGGGCACAGTTCGACGTGGGGCAGCACAACGATTTGAGGCATACATTTTCCGTTTGGGTCTGCGGCACGGCGGCCGCAAACAGGCTCCGTACCATTTTACTGGCGCTGCGCGGACTTTTTAAGTCCGCGCAGCGCGATTCATTGCCGGCTGGCGCGCATCGCGCAGCCACGCCGCAAGACGCTCAGATCTCGTCGAGCTTGCGGCCGGCCAGCGCACGGCGAATGCCTTTGTTCATGCGGCGGGCGGCAAATTCGTCGGTGCCTTCGGCGAGCGCTTTGGTCGCGGCTTCGATCGCGTCGGCGTCGTCGCTTGCCGCGATGTTGCGCAAGGCGGTGAGCAGCGTGTCGAGTTCGGCGCGTTCGCTGTCGTCGAGCAATTCGGCGTCGGCGGCGAGCGCCGCGTCGGTGGCTTCGACGAGACGGCGCGCTTCGACTTGCGCTTCACGCAGCGCACGCGCGCGCATGTCGACTTCGGCGGTCGAAAAGCTCTCTTCGAGCATTCTGGCGATGTCGTCGTCGGCGAGACCGTAGGACGGTTTGACCACCACCGACGCTTCCACGCCCGAGCCCTGTTCACGTGCGAACACGGACAGCAGGCCGTCCGCGTCGACCTGATACGTGACGCGAATCCGCGCCGCACCGGCGGCCATCGGCGGAATGCCGCGCAGCTCGAACCGCGCGAGCGAACGGCAATCGTTGACGAGCTCGCGCTCGCCTTGCACGACGTGGATCGCCATGGCCGTCTGGCCGTCCTTGAAGGTCGTGAAATCCTGCGCGCGGGCGACCGGAATCGTCGAATTGCGCGGGATGATCTTCTCGGTCAAACCACCCATCGTTTCAACGCCCAGCGACAGCGGAATCACGTCGAGCAGCAGCCAGTCGTCGCCGTCGGCGCCACGGTTGCCCGCGAGCAGATCGGCCTGGATCGCCGCACCGAGCGCGACGACCTGATCCGGGTCGAGGTTGATCAAAGGCGGCTGGCCGAAGAACGACTCGACCGCACGGCGGATCACCGGCATGCGCGTCGCGCCGCCGACCAGCACCACGCCTTCAATGTCCTTGGTCGCAACCTTGGCGTCGCGCAGCGCTTTCTTCGTGGGCCCAAGCGTCCGTTGAACCAGCGCCTGAGTGATGGCCTCGAAAGTGGCCTCGTCGACCGTCAGATCGATCTGAGTGCCGTTCGAGAGCGTTGCCTGTACCTTCGCATTCGGCGCGCCGGACAACGCCTCCTTGGACACGCGTACGCTGTCGAGCAGCAGGCGGACGTCTTCCGGTGCGAGTGTTTGCGGCGCGATGCCCGCCTGCTCCAGCACGTGGCGATACAGGGCATGGTCGAAATCGTCGCCGCCGAGCGCGGAATCGCCGCCCGCCGCGAGCACTTCGAACACACCCTTGGTGAGCTTCAGAATCGACAGATCGAAGGTGCCGCCACCGAGGTCGTAGACCGCGTAGAGACCTTCGGAACCGTTATCGAGGCCGTAGGCGATCGCGGCCGCAGTCGGCTCGTTCAGGAGACGCAGCACGTTCAGGCCGGCCAGACGCGCGGCGTCTTTGGTCGCCTGGCGCTGCGCTTCGTCGAAATACGCAGGCACGGTAATGACTGCGCCGACCAGTTCGTCGCCGAGCGTGTCTTCGGCACGCTGGCGCAGCGTCGCAAGAATTTCCGCCGACACTTCGACTGGGCTCTTCACGCCGTCGACGGTACGGATCTGCACCATGCCGGGCGCGTCGATGAAATCGTACGGCGCGTTTTCGGCGCCTTCCACTTCCGCCTTGCCGCGGCCCATGAAGCGCTTGACCGACACGATCGTGTTGCGCGGATCGATCGCGGCTTCAGCCTTGGCCGTGCGGCCGATACGGCGGCCGCCCTTTTCCAGGTAACGGACAACCGACGGCAGCAGCGCATAGCCGTCTTCGTCGGGCAGCACGTCAGGCACGCCGCTGCGCACGGCGGCGACAAGGGAATTGGTGGTGCCGAGATCGATACCGACCGCCAGACGCCGCTGATGGGGCGCCGGCGCCATGCCGGGTTCGGAGATTTGCAGTAAGGCCATCTGGATCTTCTCGGGGCCGCTGGGCCCCGTCCTGAATTTTCGCGTTGCTGGATGTAATGCTACGGCTGCTATCGCTACCTGTTCATGCACGGCGCCGACTCGCGCCGCTACGCCGGACCGCTAGTTCTCGAGCCGCTCGATCTGCGTGCCGATTTCCGACGCCACCCGCTCGATGAACATCAACTGCCGCACCGCCTCGCCCGCCGCCTGATTCGCGCCGCTGTCGAGCAGCGCGCCGAGCTTGTCGAAACGCATCCGCTCTTCGTCGCGCAGTTCAGCGAGCAAGGCGTCGAGCGCGTCGACGTTCTTCGCCGCGGCCGCGTCTTCAATGCCTTCGCGCCACTCCATCTGCTGCATCAGGAACGCCGGCTCCATCGCCGTATTGTTCTGCGCGCCGACGTCGATGCCGCGCAGATGTAACAGATAGGTCGCGCGCTTCAACGGATCGCGCAGCGTCTGATAGGCCTCGTTCGTACGCGTCGCCCATTGCATCGCGATGCGCTTTTGCGCGTCGCCGGCCGCCGCAAAGCGGTCCGGATGCACTTGCGCCTGCACGGTGCGGTAGGCGTGATCGAGTGCCGCTGCGTCGAGCGCGAATTGCGCCGGCAGATCGAACAGGTCGAAGTGGCTGTCGTTCAGCGAGGCCATCGGATAAAAGGAGTCCGTTCAGGAAAGCGCACCGGAGTGCAGGCTAAAAACGCGGATCGAAAGCGCCGTGGAGACTCACCGGCGGATTTAGCGGCGCATTCAGCGACTAAATCAGCCGAAAAGTGCCAACCCGGACGCGCGGATCAAACTAAAAAGGCGGCACGCGCCGCCTTTGATCCGCTGCACGCGGAGTGAGCCGATTTACACGCGGAACGATTCGCCGCAACCGCACTCGTCCTTCACGTTCGGGTTGTTGAACTTGAAGCCTTCGTTCAACCCTTCGCGTGCAAAGTCGAGTTCGGTGCCGTCGATATAGGCGAGGCTCTTCGGGTCGACAATGATCTTCACGCCGTTGCAATCGAACACTTCGTCTTCGGGCGCGAGTTCATCCACGTACTCGAGCTTGTAGGCCAAACCCGAGCAACCCGTGGTGCGCACGCCCACGCGCAGCCCGACCCCCTTGCCGCGGCGAGTCAGATACTTCTGGACGTGCTGTGCTGCCTTTTCGGTCAACGTAATTGCCATAGCGTTTCTCATTGCGCCGCGCGCGTTCGTCACTCCTGTGCCTACTGACGCGCTGCTACCCTGCCTGCTTCAAATATCGCTCATGCCGGACGGTGTTTCTTGCCCGCACCGCCCGCTTCGACTCACCCAAATGAGCACTCAACCGCGCGCTCGACTGCCGCTTACGCGTGTTGCTTGTCGCCTTCGACGACTGCTTCACCATGGCGTTGCTTGTAGTCGGCGACCGCTGCCTTGATCGCGTCTTCCGCGAGGATCGAGCAGTGGATCTTCACCGGCGGCAGCGCCAATTCTTCGGCGATCTGCGTGTTCTTGATCGACATGGCCTGGTCAAGCGTCTTGCCCTTCACCCATTCGGTAACGAGCGAACTCGACGCAATCGCCGAACCGCAGCCGTACGTCTTGAACTTCGCGTCTTCGATGATGCCGTCCGCGCCCACGCGGATCTGCAGCTTCATCACGTCGCCGCAAGCCGGCGCGCCGACCATGCCCGTACCGACCGCATCGTCGTCTTTCTCGAAGGAACCGACGTTGCGCGGATTTTCGTAGTGGTCCAGAACCTTTGCGCTGTAAGACATGATTACACTCCTTGTTTCGTTTCAACCTGCATTCGTTGCGTTTTCGACGATAAGCGCGACGCTAAGCGTTGGCGCGTCAGTGCGCAGCCCACTTGATCGTCGAAATATCGATCCCGTCCTGGTGCATTTCCCACAGCGGCGACAGATCGCGCAGCTTCGAAATTTTGGTCTTCAACAGGTTGATCACGTAATCGACATCCTGCTCCGTCGTAAAACGGCCGACGGTAAAACGGATCGAGCTATGCGCCAGTTCGTCGTTACGGCCCAGTGCGCGCAGCACGTACGACGGTTCCAGCGAAGCCGACGTACACGCCGAACCCGACGACACCGCCACGTCCTTCACTGCCATGATCAGCGACTCGCCTTCGACGAAGTTGAAGCTGATGTTCAGGTTGTGCGGCACACGCTGTTCCATGTCGCCGTTCACGTAGGTTTCTTCCATGTCCTGCAGGCCGCGCAGCAGACGGTCGCGCAGCATGCGAATGCGCTCGTTTTCCGTTGCCATTTCTTCGCGTGCGATGCGGAATGCTTCGCCCATGCCGACGATCTGATGCGTGGCCAGCGTGCCCGAACGCATGCCGCGCTCGTGACCGCCGCCGTGCATCTGCGCTTCGATACGGATACGCGGCTTGCGGCGCACGTACAGCGCGCCGATGCCCTTCGGACCATACGTCTTGTGTGCCGAGAACGACATCAGGTCGACCTTCAGCTTCTGCAGGTCGATCTCCACCTTGCCGGTAGCCTGCGCGGCGTCAACGTGGAAAATGATGCCCTTTTCACGGGTGATCTCACCGATCGCCTCGATGTCCTGGATCACGCCGATCTCGTTGTTCACCGACATGACCGAGACCAGAATCGTATCCGGGCGCAGCGCGGCCTTGAACTTCTCGAGGTCGATCAGACCGTCGTCCTTCACATCCAGATACGTGACTTCGAAGCCTTCGCGTTCGAGTTCACGGCAGGTGTCGAGCACAGCCTTGTGCTCGGTCTTCACCGTGATGACGTGCTTGCCCTTACTCTTGTAGAAGTGCGCCGCACCCTTGATCGCGAGGTTGTCCGACTCCGTTGCGCCCGAGGTCCAGATGATTTCGCGCGGATCGGCATTCACCAGCGCGGCGACGTTCTCGCGCGCCTCTTCGACCGCACGCTCCGCGTCCCAGCCATACGAGTGGCTACGCGATGCGGGGTTGCCGAACTGCTCGCGCAAGTACGGAATCATTTTGTCCACCACGCGCGGATCGACCGGGGTCGTCGCGCTGTAGTCCATGTAAATGGGCAGGTGGAGAGTGTCGTTGTTCATCAATTGCTCCGGGGACGTCATTGCTCTGGCTTCTGGTTTCCTGATCAGGCTGCGGTGCGTTCAGATTGCCGCGCCTAGGAACCGGCCATGTTGAAAACAGAATTCGGCCCTTTCGGCACGACGCGGGCGGGTTCGACCGCCGGCGCCTCGTTGCGCCGGTCGCGCAACACCGCCGGCGCAGCACCTTCGCGCGAACGCTGCTGATCGACCAGATCTTTCAGGGACACCGAGTCGAGGTACTCGACCATTTTCTGGTTCAGCGTGGACCACAATTCGTGCGTCATGCAGTGGCCGTCGTGCTGTTTGGTGCCCTCGCACGAGCCCTTGCCGCCGCATTGGGTGGCGTCGAGCGGTTCGTCGACCGCGATGATGATGTCGGCGACGGTCACGTCTTCAGCGCGGCGGGCCAGATTGTAGCCGCCGCCCGGTCCGCGCACGGACTCGACGATTTCGTGACGACGCAGCTTGCCAAATAGCTGCTCGAGATAAGACAGGGAGATATGTTGGCGCTGGCTGATACCCGCAAGCGTCACCGGGCCCTGCTCCTGGCGCAGTGCCAGGTCAATCATCGCCGTGACGGCGAAACGGCCTTTCGTGGTGAGTCTCATATGGTGTGGGAACCGCAATTCTCGACAAGTTTGGTCAAGTATAAATACATGACTGAATTAGTCAAGTATCCCTACCGTGATTTGGGTCATTTGCTTAATTGCTGGATAAGCCGGCCCAAACCTCGCCGATGACCCGCCGGTCTTACGTAATCAATTGGGGACGCAGCGCTGCGATCAGTCCGCGGCAGGCTGCTTCACATTGATCCAGTACCTGTTCGAACCCTTCGGCGCCGCCGAAATAGGGGTCGACGACTTCGCGGGCACCGCCCCAGCGCCCGTCCGCCTCAGGCACGAATTCCATCAGCAGACGGATTTTGTCACGCTGCTCCGCCGGACAAATCTGGCGCAGCGCGGCGACGTTTTTGTCGTCCATTGCGATCAGCAGATCGAAACGCTCGAAGTCGGCTGCCGCGACCTGGCGTCCGCGCAAGGCGGCCAACTCGTAACCCCGCTGTTCGGCCGCATGCTGCGCGCGGTCGTCAGGCGGTTGGCCGATGTGCCAGTCGCCCGTGCCGGCGGAATCGATCAGAATGCGCTCCGCCAGCATCGCCTCGTCGACCAGACGGCGCATCACGCCTTCCGCGGTCGGGGAACGGCAGATGTTCCCAAGGCAGACAAAGCAGACGGACACGGTTTTCATCAGAGGCTTTCGGACGCTCAACGCCCGCGGATCGGCAGTTAGGAAACGGTGGCGCGATTATACAAAGGTCGACCAGATCGCGCCGGAGGCTACGCGCGCTTAAGACGCTTAAGATGCTTCGGCCACAGGCATTGCCGTCACGGCGTGCATGGGTTTGGCCGGCAACGTCGTTGTGTTGTCGACCATGCCATACGAGACGGCGCGCGCCAGTTCCGCGGTCAGTTGATCAGCAGCGAGCGGGGCCTGCGAGGAGCGCGAAGCCGCGTCGCCACAAATGTGCAGATAGGCTGCCGCAGCAAGCGGCACGACGATGGCGAGGGGCCAGTACACCGATATTGTCTTTTTCATGATGTGGTTTCTTCCGATTAGGGGCTTATGAGTTCGTGACCCACTATGCCCAGTCCAAATGCTATAGGAATTTACAATCGGGAAAAACGGGCTGGCGCGAGATACAGCGTTGCGCTGGATGGAACAGTCCATTAACTGGTCTGCCTCTGCCGCGTACGACGCTGACCTGCGTCATGGCATGAAAAAGAAATCCTTACAAACACATACAAAGCCGGCGCGACGGTTAGCGATAATAGCTGTCTTACAGACATGAAATCTTCGCACTGGTCCTTCCAATGAAACGTATTGCTCCCCTCGTCGGCTTCACGGTCGTTGCTGCATTGCTTGGCGGCTGCGCGGTCTATCCGGACGGCACTCCAATGGTCGGCAACGGCTATGGCGGCGGTTATAGCGGCTATGACGGTTACGACGGCTATGCCACCGGCGTGCCGGTTGTGCCGCAAACCAACGTCTACATGGGTTACGGCAATGACTGGGGTCCGGGTTACTACAACGGGCCGGGCCGCTATTACGGGCCGGGGCCCGGCTATCGCGGCTACCCAGGCTATCCGGACCGGGGACGGCCGAATAACGGCAACGATGGAAACAACGGTAACCGGGGAGACAACGGTGGCTGGCATGGTCAGCCGAACGGCGGCGGGCAACATGGGGGACCGCCGCCTCAAGGTGCGGTTGGCGGGCCGAGAGGGCCGAGTGGATCTAACGCGCCACGGCCAGGAGCAGGCAGCCCGCCGCCCCCTCCGCCACAGCAGGCAGGCAACAGCGGTGGACGCGGCAATGGTGGCAATGCGCAGGCCAGAAGCAATAACGGCCGCCAGCCAGGGATGACGGATCATTGATCCGGCAGGGAATGGCGTGAACGTAGGCGCAGTCTCGCGTTACGCCTCCCGCATCAGCCGCGCAAACCACAACGACTGTGCCGCTCGCTCAACCAATATGGCTGCGTTGCGCGGCGTACAACTCCCTGAACGTGCGGCCGACCGGTGCCGGCATATCGCGCGTATTGGTCCAGCCCGCTCCACCTAGTGGCAACCTGGCAATCGAACGATTTCGCCCGCCCATTCTTTCCAGCACGCGAACCGCCAGCTTGGTGAAGAGCGCATAAGCATCCGGGTGCAACGCGAGGAAACCCCACACTGCGAGCCCTGCCCGCTCGCGCCACGGCCTCAGATGCCGCTCGACCTGCTTCTCGCGGAGCTTGCGCAGCAGATCGGATAACGGAATGCCGACCGGACACACGCTGTTGCACTCGCCGCACAACGTCGCCGCCTGAGGCAGGTCCAGCGCCTTGTCGATCCCGACGTAGCTCGGCGTCAGCACCGATCCCATCGGCCCCGGATAAACCCACCCGTAGGCATGACCGCCCACCTTCTGATACACCGGGCAGTGATTCATGCAAGCGCCGCAACGGATACAGCGCAGCATCTCCTGAAAGTCGCCGCCGATCAGCCCCGTGCGCCCGCCGTCGACCAGCACCACGTACATATGCTCGGGACCGTCCTGATCGCCCGCGCCGCGCGGCCCGGTCAGCACCGAAAAATAGTTGGACGTCGCCTGACCGGTTGCCGAGCGCGGCAGCAGACGCATTGCCGTCGCGAGATCTTCCAGCGTGGGCAACACCTTTTCGATGCCGGTCACCGCCACATGCACGCGTGGCATCACGGTGCACATGCCCTCGTTGCCCTCGTTCGTGACCAGCACGACCGAACCCGTCTCCGCCACCACGAAGTTGCCGCCGGTCACACCCATGTCCGCCGTCATGAAGTGCGGACGCAGCATCTCGCGCGCTTCGCGGGTCATGTCGGTGATCTCGGTCAGACGCGGCCGGCCATGCGTCTTCGCGAACAGGTCGGCAATCTCGTCCTTATCCTTATGGACGACCGGCGCGATGATGTGGCTGGGCGGCTCGTTGTCGTTGATCTGGAGAATGTATTCGCCCAGATCGGTCTCGATCGATTGCACGCCCATCTGCCCCAGCACCTCGTTCAGACGCATTTCCTCGGTGACCATCGACTTGGTCTTGATCACCTTCTTCACCTCGTGCCGGCGCGCAATATCGCCGACGAGGCGCGCGGCCTCCTGGGTCGTCTCGGCGAACAGGACCGTGACGCCGCGCCGGGTCGCCTCACGTTCGAAGGTTTCGAGCCAGACGTCGAGATTTTCCAGCGCGCGATTGCGGCGCTCCTTCAGCGCGGCGCGGGTGGCGGGAAAATCGATCGCGGTCATGGCCGCGGCGCGGGCCGACACGAACTTGGTCGACAGCTTGGTCAGGTTCCGCTGCAGACGCTGGTCAGCGAGTTTCTGGCCCGCGCGGGCCTTGAAATGCATCGATTGGACTTGCATGGCGGCCTTGAGCGTATTCGGATGAAAGCGCGAATGAAAAACGCGAGTGAAATGCGCTGTTGAAGTGCGCGAGCTAAAAGCGAATCAAATGAACGAGTGAAGCGCGCGAAATGGCGGGCACCGAATCCACTGCGCGGTTTGGGCGCTGCGAAAATCGTTACGCGTCGCCGGCCAGCACCTGGGCAATGTGCAGCACGCGCGTGGCGGCATCGCCGGTGCGCCGCAAGCGGCCTTCGATATTGAGCATGCAGCCGAGGTCGCCGAGCACCACCGTGCCGGCGCCGCTCGCGCCGATATTCGCGCATTTCTCGTCGACGATTGCCGTGGAGATGTCGCCGTACTTGATCGCGAAGGTGCCCCCGAAGCCGCAGCAGCGCTCGCAATCCTTCATTTCAGTCACCGCCACGCCCACCTGCGCCAGCAGCGCGCGCGGCTGCGTTTTGACGCCAAGTTCGCGCAGCCCCGAACAGGAATCGTGGTACGTCACCTGGCCCGTGAACTCACCCGGCTGCAATTGCACCTTGGCCACATTGACGAGGAAATCGGTCAACTCGAACACTTTGGCGCGCAACCGGCCAAAGCGGTTCATCAACTCCGGATCGTCGGCAAACAGGTCGCCGTAATGCGCGCGGATCATGCCGCCGCACGAACCGGACGGCACCACGACATAGTCGAACTGCTCGAACTCGCGCAAGGTTTTCTCGGCCAGATCGCGCGCGATGCGCCGCTCGCCCGAGTTGTACGCCGGCTGCCCACAACAGGTTTGCGCGGGCGGCACCACCACCTCGAAACCGGCGCCTTCGATCAGCTTGATGACCGAAAAACCGATCTCCGGGCGCATCAGGTCGATCAGGCAGGTGACGAACAATCCGACTCGCATGAGCCCTCCTTCGGGAAAACGTCCCTGATTATCCGCTGTTTGCCGCACAATACCAACGGCCGGAAGGCATAGGACGAATGCCACGTTAAATTGGAATAGGCGTTCCAACTGCTTTCCTTCTTTTCACAATACGGGATACAATCAATTTCCGCTGTTTGACGCGTCAACCGATTCCTCCCCATGAGCGATACGAACCCGGATCCCAAAACGTCGATCCAGGTGATCGAACGCATGATGCGCTTGCTCGATGCACTCGCTGCGCATAGTGACCCGGTCAGCCTGAAAGAACTCGCCATCCGCACGGAGCTGCACCCGTCCACCGCGCACCGCATCCTGAACGACATGGTGATGTGCCGGCTGGTCGACCGGTCGGACCCCGGCACTTACCGCCTCGGTATGCGCCTGCTCGAACTGGGCAATCTGGTGAAGGCGCGGCTGTCGGTGCGCGACGCGGCGCTCACGCCGATGCGCGAACTGCACCGCCAAACCGGGCAGACAGTGAACCTGTCGGTGCGCCAGGGCGACGAGATCGTCTATATAGAACGCGCCTACTCCGAGCGCTCCGGCATGCAGGTGGTGCGGGCGATTGGCGGGCGGGCGCCGCTGCATCTGACCTCGGTGGGCAAGCTCTTCCTCGCCGCGGACGAATCGACCCGCGTGCGGGCCTATGCCACGCGCACCGGGCTGTCCGGCCACACGCAGAACAGCATCACCGATCTGACCAAGCTCGAACGCGAGTTGTCGCACGTGCGCCAGCAGGCCTGTGCGCGCGATAACGAAGAACTGGAGTTGGGCGTGCGGTGCATCGCAGCGGGGATTTACGACGACACCGGCAAGCTGGTTGCGGGCCTGTCGCTGTCAGCACCGGCGGATCGCTTGCAGGACTCGTGGTTGGGGCAGCTCAGCCAAACGGCGCTGCTGATTTCCGAGTCGCTGGGTTATCGCCCTCAGACGCCGCAGGAGCATACGCATCCCCAGCACGCCTAAGCGGGTGGTCGCGCGTCCCCCGACTCAATAAAAAAGCCTCGCATCTGCGAGGCTTTTTTCTGGCCGGTTCGAAAACCGGCCGGCAGAGTAAGCTAGCGCGCTTCAGGTGCCCGCGCCGCTGGCATCCGCGCTGGTAATCCGCGGTTGATCGCCACCGTTATCGAGCCACGTGCGCAGACGCGTCGCGTCCGCAAAGCGCGAGTACTTACCCGACGAGTCAAGCAGCACGATGATCATCGGGCGACCGTGAATGGTCGCCTGCATCACGAGACACTCGCCCGCTTCGTTGATAAACCCGGTCTTTTGCAGACCGATGTCCCACGTCGGGTTACGCACCAATGCATTCGTGCTGTTGTACGCCAGCGAACGCTTGCCGGTGTACACCTCGTAGCTGTGGTCGGTCGAGAACTTGCGGATCATCGGATACTGATACGCCGCATTGACCATCTTCACGAGGTCGCGTGCGCTCGAGACGTTCTGGCTCGTCAAACCCGTGGGGTTTTCAAAGTGCGTGTCGGTCATGCCGAGTTGCTTGGCCTTCGCGTTCATTGCCGCGAGGAACGCCGGACGGCCGCCCGGGAAATAACGCGACATCGCCGCGGCTGCGCGGTTTTCCGAGGCCATCAGCGCGATATGCAGCATGTCTTCACGCGAGAGCACCGAGCCCACTGACAGACGCGAGCCGGTGTTCTTCTCGTAGTCGCGGTCTTCGTCGGTGACTTCGATCTGGTCGGTCATCGGCTCTTTCGAATCGAGCACGACCATCGCGGTCATCAGCTTGGTGATCGACGCGATCGGCACCACGGCGCGCGAATTCTTGTCGAACAGCGATTCGCCGGTGTTCTGATCGATCACATAGGCAACGCTTGAACGCAGCATCAGCGCGTCCGGCGTGTCATGCAGACCGAAAGCCTGGCCGACGGTAGGCGGACGCGGTTCGTACGCGACGCGGCGCATCACCGAGTGGTGACGGCCGTTCGACGAGTACGTCACGCGCTTGCGCTTGACGCTCGTGCGCGGCGCGTCGTCACCGGCGGCAGCGGCCACGTTCGCAGCAGCGCCGTTGGCGGCCTTCTTGCTCGACACTTTGTCAGCGGGGGCCGCGGCGGGCTTTTTGGCCGCTTTCGCGTGTTTGGAGGTTTTTGCCGTGGTGGCGGGCGTGGCGGCAAAAGTGATGACAGGCGTGGCGAACGCCGCTGCGATGACCATGGAGGCGGCCACCGACAGAGCGGTGCTGCGAGCCGCGCCGTGGATCACTTTTAGCGACGAAAACATGTCGGTTTTCATGGGTGTTCAGTAGGGAGCGGCGAGAGGTTTCCGCAAGTGTAGTAAAACAACGAAAAATTAGCAATTTGAAGCACTTATACGCGCTCCTTAAACCGGCTTGTAAGCTCCGATCGCAAAAACACAAATAAGTGCCGCGTTTCGATCGAAAAAAACGATCGCCAACGCGCTTCGCCTCGCCTTTGCCGCCAAATGCAGGAATCGAACCGATTCTTTCAGCATAACGGCAATTTCGAGACAACCTTGATCAGGGGAAATACGGTCAGAGCGCAGGCATGTAAAGCCTTGCCGGCGCACCGGAACGTCGAGCGGGTACTGCTGCGGGCTGTTAAACACCTGCTGGAGACCGCCAACGCGCATTCGACCGGCATAGAGCATTAACGTTCCGTGACACTTTCTGGTTTACATCGGAATGGGCAATCGACGGGTTTTTTGTCAAATGTCGATTTGCCCTTCCACCCGCGCCGGACCTCATCGCGCGGTCAAAATCTCTCCTGAAATCGGTAACAAATGCGGATTTATCCTGCACCAGTGCGGTGCGACAGACAAATCAACTTGCGTCAAACGAATGTCATGCCCACTGCATAACATATTGTTTTATCAGTAATTTCTTAACATTGTGCGACGCACAAAAAACACTTGACATTCGTTAACACCATCCTAAAATGGGAACCATTGCTGCGATGCACAAAACATCGCGGTCCGGGGAGACGATCTGAGAGCGTCTCGCCACCAACCCAATGCGGTCCGCACAGACAGACCGCGATCCAGGAGCGTAAACCATGACTCTGCTGACCCCTGAGCAATTCGCTGCAGCCCAGAAAGCCAACTTTGAAACGCTGTTCGGCCTGACGACCAAAGCATTTGAAGGCGTCGAAAAGCTGGTTGAACTGAACCTGCAAGTCGTGAAATCGACGCTCGCGGAAAGCCAGGAAAATGCCCAACGCGCACTGTCAGTGAAGGACGCGCAGGAACTGCTGGCACTGCAAGCTAGCCTCGCACAGCCGGTGGCTGAAAAGGCGCTGTCGTACGGCCGTCACGTGTATGAGATCGTTTCGGCAACGCAAGGTGAATTCACCCGCGTCGCAGAAGCCCAATTCGAAGAGCAAAACCGCAAGGTCCAGTCGCTCGTCGAAAACGTTGCGAAGAATGCCCCGGCCGGTTCGGAAACCGCCGTCGCCGTGCTGAAGTCGGCAATCACCGCCGCCAACACCACGTACGAAACGGTCCACAAGGCAACCAAGCAAGCTGTCGAAATCGCCGAAAGCAACTTCAATGCAGCCGCAACGGCCGCATCGAAGGCAGCATCGCAAGCCGCTGCACAAGCATCGCGTTCGGCAAAGAAGGCAGTCTAAGTTTCAAGCCGCACATCACGCCGGGCCCGCCTCACGGCAGGGCCGGCGCGATTGCGGCAACAACATGCAAGCAACAGCGTCGTGCCGTTGCCGCTCACACGGTTTCATCTGGCCGAACGCTCCGATACGTTGAATAGCGTATCGTTTGCCCGGCGAAAGGCCGGGATTTTTTTTCCCGCTGCCTGAGACGCGCGGCGCATGTTGCATGCGTTGCTTCGCGTCAAACGCTCTACGCTGCTTGCTGCATAAGAAAAACGGCGCGCCCTTTGCGGGGCGCGCCGTTTTTTTGCATCCGCTTCCTCGAACCCGCCTGCATGCAGGCGGGTTCAGCAGCATTACTTCTTTTTCTGCGGCGGCAAGTCGGTGCAGACGCCTTCGTACAACTCTGCGGCCATACCGATCGATTCGCCGAGCGTCGGATGCGGGTGAATCGTCTTACCGATATCCGTTGCGTCCGCCCCCATTTCGACTGCGAGGCACACTTCGCTGATCAGGTCGCCGGCGTTCAAACCGACGATCCCGCCGCCGATCACGCGGTGCGTTTCTTCGTCGAACAGCAGCTTGGTGAAGCCTTCGTCGCGGCCGTTGGCGATCGCGCGGCCTGACGCTGCCCACGGGAACACCGCCTTGCCGTACTTGATGCCCTCGGCCTTCAGCTGATCTTCCGTCTTGCCGGCCCACGCCACTTCCGGATCGGTATAGGCCACCGACGGAATCTGCAGCGCGTCGAAGTACGCCTTCTCGCCATGAGCCACTTCAGCGGCGACGTGAGCTTCATGCACGGCTTTGTGCGCGAGCATCGGCTGCCCGACGATATCGCCGATCGCGAAGATATGCGGCACGTTGGTGCGCATCTGCTTGTCGACGTCGATGAAGCCGCGATCCGTTACAGCCACGCCTGCCTTGTCCGCGCCGATCTTCTTGCCATTCGGCGACCGGCCGACGGCGACCAGCACGAGGTCATAGCGTTGCGCTTCGGCCGGGGCCTTTTCGCCTTCGAACGACACGTAGATGCCGTCGTCTTTCGCTTCCGCCGCGGTGGTTTTGGTCTTCAGCATGACGTTGGCAAAACGCTTGCTGTTGTACTTCTCCCAGACCTTGACCAGATCGCGATCCGCGCCGGCCATCAGACCGTCGAGCATTTCGACCACGTCGATCTGTGCGCCGAGCGTGGCGTAGACCGTCGCCATTTCGAGCCCGATGATGCCGCCGCCGACCACCAGCATGCGCTGCGGAATCTGACGCAGTTCGAGCGCGCCGGTCGAATCGACCACACGCGGATCTTCAGGAATGAACGGCAGCTTCACCGCTTCCGAGCCTGCTGCGATGATCGCCTGCTTGAACTTGACGACCTTCTTGCCGCCTTCGGTCTGCACTTCCATGTGATACGGATCGACGAACGAGCCGGTACCCGTCACGACTTCGACCTTGCGCATCTTGGCCATGCCGGCGAGACCGCCGGTGAGCTTCTTGACGACACCCGACTTGAAGTCTCGCAGCTTGTCGAGATCGATTTGCGGCTTGCCGAACGTGATGCCATGCGCGCCGAGCGCTTCCGCTTCGTCGATAACGAGCGCCGTGTGCAGCAGCGCCTTCGAGGGAATACAACCGACATTCAGACAGACGCCGCCGAGCGTGGAATAGCGTTCGACGAGCACCGTCTTCATGCCGAGGTCGGCCGAGCGGAACGCAGCCGAGTAACCGCCGGGACCCGAACCGAGCACGAGCATGTCACACTCGATATCCGCGCTGCCGGAGAAGCTACCGGCTTGCGGCGCGGGCGCTGCCGCTTTGGACGCAGGCGCAGGCGCTGCTGCCGGAGCGGGCGCCTTCTCAGGCGCCTTAGCCGGCGCTGCGTCCGCAGACGTTTCAACTAGCGCGATGAGCGTACCTTGCGAGACTTTGTCGCCGGCTTTGACGCGTACTTCCTTGACGGTGCCGGCGGTATCGCTCGGCACTTCGATGGAGGCCTTATCGGACTCGAGCGTCATCAGCGCCTGCTCCTTCTCGATGACATCGCCCGGTTTGATATTGACTTCGATGACATCGACGTCCTTGAAGTCACCGATATCCGGCACTTTTACTTCGACGAGACTCATAGTGTCCCCTTCTCTTATTGATCGTGATGAGACGAAGAACCAAAAAAAAGCAGCCTAAAAGCCGGCAACGCGGCGAACAGAAACTTCCTTTGCTGTCCGCCCAAGGACGCGCCTTTCTTTTGCCTACTTTTCTTTGGAAGACAAAGAAAAGTAGGTGCCGCCCCGCACAGGGGCAACGCTAATAGACCACTAAGAAAGCAGGTTCTACAGAAGGACGCGGATAACAGACAAAACGAACCAAACCCGCGCCCCGCGCAACCGTCATCCGATCAAAGAATCACACGCCGAAAATCGGCAAGAATCGCACCCAGATACGCATTGAACCGCGCCGCCGCAGCGCCATCAATCACCCGATGGTCATACGACAACGACAGCGGCAGAATCAGACGCGGCACAAACTGCTTGCCATCCCAAACCGGCTTCATCGCGCCACGCGACAAACCGAGAATAGCGACTTCAGGCGCATTGATAATCGGCGTGAAGTTGGTACCGCCAATACCGCCAAGAGAAGAAATCGAGAAGCAACCACCTTGCATCTGATCCGGCTTCAGCTTGCCGTCACGCGCAGCCTTCGACAGCTCGGTCATTTCCTTCGCGATATCGATCAAACCCTTCTTGTCCGCATCGCGAATCACAGGAACGACCAGACCATTCGGCGTATCGGCAGCAAATCCAATATGGAAGTACTGCTTGAACACCAGGTTGTCGCCGTCGAGGCTCGCATTGAACGTCGGGAACTGCTTCAAGGCAGCAACCACCGCCTTGATCACGAACGCCAGCATCGTGAACTTCACGCCGGCCTTTTCGTTTTCCTTGTTCAACTGCACGCGCAGCGCTTCGAGATCCGTGATGTCCGCTTCGTCGTTGTTCGTGACGTGCGGAATCATGACCCAGTTGCGATGCAGGTTCGCGCCCGAGATCTTCTTGATGCGCGACAACGGCTTCGGATCGACCGGGCCGAACTTGGTGAAGTCGACCTTCGGCCACGGCAGCAGATTCAATTCGCCGCCACCCGCAGCAGCCGGCGCAGCAGCACCTGCCGGTGCAACGCGTTGACCCGTCATCACACCCTTGATGAAGCCGGTCACGTCCGCTTGCGTAATACGGCCCTTCGGACCCGTGCCCTGCACCTGCGTCACGTCGACGCCGAGTTCGCGCGCGAACTTGCGCACGGACGGCGAAGCGTGGCTCGCACGGCGAGCGCCACCCTCACCAGCCTGAATCAGCGGCGCTTGTGCAAGCGCTGACGGCGAAGCCGGAGCGGGCGAAGGAGCAGCCGGCGCATCCGACGGCTTCTCGAGCACTTCCTGCTTCGCAGCAGGTGCGGCAGCCGCAGCCGGTGCAGCTGCGCCATCCGCTTCCAGCACGACGATGACCGAGCCTTCCGACACGTTGTCGCCGACCTTGACCTTCACTTCCTTGACGACGCCGGCGGCCGAGCTCGGCACGTCCATAGTCGCCTTGTCGGATTCGAGCGTTACCAGCGACTGCTCTTTCTCGACGCGATCGCCGACCTTCACCGCGACTTCGATCACGGGAATGTCTTTGTAGTCGCCGATATCCGGCACTTTGACTTCTTGCAGACCACCGCTGGCGGCAGCCGGCGCCGAGGCAGCAGCCGGAGCCGCTGCGGGAGCCGGTGCAGCAGCAGGCGCCGGAGCCGGGGCAGCCGCGCCCGCGCCATCCAGCACGACGATCAGCGAGCCTTCCGACACGTTGTCGCCAACCTTGACCTTCACTTCCTTGACGACGCCGGCAGCCGAGCTCGGCACGTCCATGGTCGCCTTGTCGGATTCCAGCGTAACGAGCGACTGCTCTTTCTCGACGGTGTCACCCGCTTTCACCAGCACCTCGATCACAGGAATGTCCTTGTAATCGCCGATGTCCGGCACCTTGACTTCGATCGCTTGACTCATTGTTAGTGTCTCCTGGGCCGCGCACGCCGCCCGCTCCTGTCGATCAGGAGCAGGCGCGCACGCCGTGGCACACGGGGAATGATGCCTTAGACGGTCATCGGGTTGGGTTTGGCGGGATCAAGGTTGTACTTCTTGAGCGCCTCGGCGACGACCTTGCGTTCGATCGTGCCTTCATCTGCCAGTGCATTCAACGCGGCAACCGTGACCCAGTAGCGGTCGACTTCGAAGAAGTGACGCAGCTTTTCGCGCGTGTCCGAACGGCCGTAGCCATCCGTGCCCAGCACGACGAACTTCTGCGGCACGAACGCGCGGATCTGCTCGGTCAGCGCGCGCACGTAGTCGGTCGAAGCGATGACCGGACCTTGTGCGTCCTTCAGCAGCTTCTCGACGTGCGAGACCTTCTTCTCTTCCGTCGGATGCAGCAGGTTCCAGCGCTGCACTTCGTGACCTTCACGAGCGAGTTCGGTGAAGCTCGGCACGCTCCACAGGTCGGCAGCGACGCCCCAGTCGTTCTTCAGCAGATCAGCAGCGGCGATCACTTCGTTGAAGATCGTGCCTGCACCCATCAGCTGAACGCGCGGTGCCTTCTTATCAGCATCGGCCTTCCTGAACGCGTACATACCCTTGATGATGTCGGCCGCTACGGCATCGCCCTGCGGAATCGCCGGGTGCTCGTAGTTTTCGTTCATCACCGTGATGTAGTAGTACACGTCTTCCTGGTCAGCAACCATGCGACGCAGACCGTCCTGCATGATGACCGCGAGTTCGTAACCGAACGTCGGGTCGTAGCTGATGCAGTTCGGCACCGATGCCGCCCACAGGAGCGAGTGGCCGTCTTCGTGTTGCAGACCTTCGCCGTTCAGCGTCGTACGGCCAGCCGTGCCGCCCAGCAGGAAGCCGCGCGAACGCATGTCGCCCGCCGCCCATGCCAGATCGCCGATACGCTGGAAGCCGAACATCGAGTAGAAGATGTAGAACGGGATCATGATCTCGCCGTGCGTCGAGTACGACGTCGCGGCTGCGATCCAGTCACACATACCGCCAGCTTCGTTGATCCCTTCCTGCAGGATCTGGCCGGTTTCCGATTCGCGGTAGAACATCAGTTGATCGGAATCTTCCGGCACGTACTTCTGGCCTTCCTGATTCCAGATACCGATCTGACGGAACAGACCTTCCATACCGAAGGTACGCGACTCGTCCGGCACGATCGGCACGATGCGCTTACCGAGCGCCTTGTCTTTCAGCAGGATGTTCAGGATCCGCACGAACGCCATCGTCGTGGAGATCTCGCGGCCTTCGCCCGTGCCCTTCAGCAGCGGCTCGAACGCGTCGAGCGCCGGCACCGGCAGCGACTCGGCCTTCTGACGACGCGCCGGCAGATAGCCGCCGAGGTCCTGACGGCGAGCGCGCATGTACTCGAGTTCCTTCGAACCTTCTTCGAACTTGAGGTACGGCACGTTGACGAGGTCTTCGTCGGGGATCGGTAGACGGAACTGATCGCGGAATTTCTTCAGCTGATCGACGTGCAGCTTCTTCTGCTGGTGGGTGATGTTCATCGCCTGGCCGGCTTCGCCCATGCCGTAGCCCTTGATCGTCTTCGCAAGGATGACGGTCGGCTGGCCCTGCGAGTTCGAAGCTTCCGAGAACGCTGCGTAGATCTTGTGCGGATCGTGGCCGCCGCGGTTCAGGTTCCAGATGTCTTCATCGGACCACTCGGCAACCAGCGCCTTCAGTTCAGGCGTATTGAAGAAGTGTTCGCGAACATACGCGCCCGACTCCGACTTGTACGTCTGATATTCGCCGTCGACGACTTCCATCATCCGGCGCATCAGTGCGCCCGACTTGTCGCGTTGGAACAGCGCATCCCAGCGGCTGCCCCAGACGACCTTGATGACGTTCCAGCCGGCGCCGCGGAATTCGCTTTCGAGTTCCTGGATGATCTTGCCGTTACCGCGCACCGGACCGTCGAGGCGCTGCAGATTGCAGTTGATCACGAACACGAGGTTGTCGAGGCGTTCGCGACCGGCCATGCCGATTGCGCCGAGCGATTCCGGTTCATCCGTTTCGCCGTCGCCGAGGAAGGCCCAGACCTTGCGGCCTTCGGTCTTCGCAATGCCGCGCGCCTGCAGGTACTTCATGAAGCGCGCCTGATAGATCGCCATGATCGGGCCGAGACCCATCGAGACGGTCGGGAATTGCCAGAAGTCCGGCATCAGCCACGGGTGCGGGTACGACGAGATGCCCTCGCCGCCCACTTCCTGACGGAAGTTGTCGAGCTGGTTCTCGGTCAGACGGCCGAGCAGGAACGCGCGCGAGTACACACCCGGCGACGAGTGGCCCTGCACGAACACGAGGTCACCGCCATGTTCAGCGGACGGTGCGTGCCAGAAGTGGTTGTAGCCGACGTCGTACAGCGTGGCGGCCGACGCGAACGAGGCGATGTGGCCGCCGACGTTCGTGTCCTTGCCCGCGCGCAGCACCATGGCAATGGCGTTCCAGCGCGTGTACGAGCGAATCCGGTGTTCGAGGTCCTGGTCACCGGGAATCGGCGCCTGACGCGAAACAGGAATCGTATTGATGTAGGGGGTGTTTGCAGAGAACGGCAGATGTTCGCCATGTACGCGGGCGAATTCGATCTGTTTCTCGATCAGGTAGTGAGCGCGATCGGGGCCCACAGCAGAAATCACGCCATCCAGCGCTTCCAGCCATTCGCCGGTTTCCTGGGGATCGTCGTCTTTTTCGGCAGCGACATATTTCATGACTTCGTCGGGTACAGCGGACATGCTCGTCTCCTGGATATAGAGGAACGCTCTTTGAACAGACGACGCGGACGAAGCACGACCGCGGCAGCTTCGGCCGATTGTAAAAGGGGTCCCGACGTCCGCGCAACAAAATTTTCGAATTACGAGATCGATTCTCATAATGCGGAAAATTGTTGCGGCGCAACCTGATTTGACTGCCGATCGACGGATACGTCGGCTAGTTTGCGCCGAATAACGGTTCTTTCAGCGCTTTTTTGCGCCATTTGCTAGTGACTCGCTGCGCTACAATGCCACGCATGTTGACCGAACGGCTTTTCGCTCGCTCGGCGCGCACCGCTGGTTCGCCGGCGGATTCGACGCCGTCCTCCCGCTGGCACCACGGACCGTGGTGGTCGAACTCCTATTTGCTCACGCCGCTGCTGTCGATCCTGGTTTTCCTGGTCGTCATGAGCCTGATTCTATGGAGCCTGAACCGGCGCGAACAGCAGCAGCAGGAAGACACGCTCTACCGTAATGTCGCGTGGGCGCAGCAGCAGATCCGCCTGTCCATGACGGGTGCGCAGGAACAGATTCAGGCCCTCGCCCGCGATCTCGTCGCCGGCCACGCCGATCCGCATTCATTCCAGGTGTCCACCACGGACATCATGCAGGGGCATCCCGAGATCCTCTACATGAACTGGTACACGAGCCTGCAGCAGCCGCGCTGGCCCAATACCGCACTCCCCGTGTTCGGCCAGCGTCTCGCCAAGCCGAACGACGCGCAGATGGACGAGGCCGTCAAAGCCGCCTTCAACGAGGCGCGCAATACGCGCCGCCAGGTGTACTCGCCGCTGATCTACGACGACCTCGGCAACGGCTACATCACGCTGCAGACGCCGGTCTACCGCGACCGCGACTTCCTCGGCACGATTGCCGCCGTGTTCTCCGTGGAAGGCATCCTGAAGCACGACATTCCGCCCGAGTTGTCGGCGAAATACAAAATCTCGATCATCGACGTGAACAACCGCGAGTTGACCACCACGTCGACCCGCCCGCGCCTGCCGCGCGACATGTTCTACGATCTGCCGCTCGACCCGCCGGGCCAGGGCGTCTCGGTACGCGTCTACGCGTTCCCGCAGATGACCAACTTCACCAACAACACGCTGGTCTGGCTGGTGGCCGGCCTGTCGTGCTTCGTGTTGTGGAGTCTGTGGAGTTTGTGGAAGCACACGCGGCAACGTTTCGAGGCGCAGCAGGCGCTCTACGCCGAAGCCTTCTTCCGGCGCGCGATGGAAAACTCGGTGCTGATCGGTATGCGCGTGCTCGACATGCACGGCCGCATCACTCACGTCAATCCGGCCTTTTGCCGCATGACCGGTTGGGACGAAAGCGATCTGGTCGGCAAGAACGCGCCGTTCGCTTACTGGCCGCGCGACGCCTACCCTGAGATGCAACGCCAGCTCGACATGACGCTGCGCGGCAAAGCCCCCTCTTCGGGCTTCGAATTGCGGGTGCGCCGCAAGGACGGTTCGCTCTTCCATGCGCGCCTCTATGTGTCGCCGCTGATCGACAGCTCGGGCCGCCAGACCGGCTGGATGTCGTCGATGACCGACATCACCGAGCCGAAGCGCGCGCGCGAAGAGCTCGCCGCCGCACACGAACGCTTCACGACCGTCCTCGAAAGCCTCGACGCCGCCGTCTCCGTGCTGGCCGCCGACGAAGCCGAATTGCTGTTCGCCAACCGCTACTACCGCCACCTGTTCGGCATTCGTCCGGACGGCCATCTGGAATTGGCGGGCGGCGGGTTCGATAGCGCACAGGCGTCGTCCGATTCGATCGATATGGTGGATGCCTATGCGGGTCTGCCGGCTGCCGCGTTGACCGAAAGCACCGCCGACGCGCAGGAAGTCTACGTGCAAAGCATTCAGAAATGGTTCGAAGTGCGCCGCCAGTACATCCAGTGGGTGGACGGCCACCTCGCGCAAATGCAGATCGCGACCGACATCACCACCCGCAAGCAGGCGCAGGAACTCTCGCGTCAGCAGGACGAGAAGCTGCAGTTCACCAGCCGCCTGATGACGATGGGCGAAATGGCCTCGTCGCTCGCGCACGAACTGAATCAGCCGCTCGCCGCGATCAATAACTATTGCTCTGGAACCGTGGCACTGGTTAAATCCGGTCGGACGACGCCTGACAATCTCCTGCCCGTGCTCGAGAAAACCGCCCAACAGGCGGTGCGGGCTGGCATGATCATCAAGCGCATTCGCGAGTTCGTGAAACGCAGCGAGCCGAAACGGCAGGCTACGCGCGTGGCCGATATCGTCGCCGATGCCGTGGGTCTCGCCGAACTCGAAGCGCGCAAGCGCAAGATTCGCATCGTGACCGATCTGCGCTCGCGCCTGCCGGTGATTTACGTCGACCCGGTGCTGATCGAGCAGGTGTTGGTCAACCTGCTGAAGAACGGCGTCGAGGCCATGCACGATGCACGTCCGAATGCCGTCGACCCAGTGATTCGCGTCGTCGTGCGACTGGAGAGCGGGTTTGTCTGCATCAGTGTCGTCGATCAAGGGCCGGGCGTCGACGAAGCGACAGCCGAGCGTTTGTTTGAACCGTTTTACAGCACCAAGTCCGATGGTATGGGCATGGGGCTGAATATTTGCCGTTCGATTATCGAATCGCACCGCGGCCGTCTGTGGGTGGTCAACAACGTCGAATCTGACGGCCACATCACAGGCGCCACGTTCCATTGCAGTCTGCCTATTGGAGAGCCTGACGGCCCGAGCAACGGCGGGTCAGAGGCGCCGACACCACAAACCGTTACGGGAGAGCTATGAACAGCCCAGTCACCACACAGGAAACTGTCTTTGTCGTCGACGACGACGAGGCCGTGCGAGATTCGCTGCGCTGGCTGCTGGAGGCGAACGGCTACCGCGTGCAATGCTTCTCCAGCGCCGAGCAGTTTATCGACGCATGGCAGCCGCATACGCATCCGGGCCAGATCGCTTGTCTGATTCTCGATGTGCGGATGTCCGGCATGAGCGGGCTCGAGTTGCAGGAACGCCTGATCGCCGACAACGCGTCGCTGCCGATCATCTTCGTGACGGGCCACGGCGATGTGCCGATGGCTGTGTCGACGATGAAAAAAGGCGCCATGGACTTCATCGAAAAACCGTTCGACGAAGCCGAACTGCGCAAGCTTGTCGAGCGCATGCTCGACAAGGCGCGCAGCGAAAGCACCAGCGTGCAGCAGCAACGCGCTGCGGCAGAACGTCTCGGCAAGCTGACCGCGCGTGAGCATCAGGTGCTCGAACGCATCATCGCCGGCCGCCTGAACAAGCAGATCGCCGACGACCTCGGCATCAGCATCAAGACGGTTGAAGCGCACCGCGCGAACATTATGGAAAAACTCAACGTCAACACGGTCGCCGACCTGCTGCGACTGGCGCTGTCGAACAAGCCGCAACCGGCGCAATAAACTTAACGACCGCGGCACAGCCCGCGGCTCGCTATTGCGTTTCAACGGCCGGACTGTCGACTAGTCCGGTTCTGTTCCATTCCCCTCTCCTCCCTTCTCCCGCTTCGCGACAGCGACGCGCGGCATGGCTCGGCACATCCGCTAATCATTACGCATTACTCAGCAAACGCTTACGCTGCGCAGCAATAACTTCTTTCCTCTGACAAGATTGACAAGCTTCGCTGCGCCCCTTAATTTACAAAGAACTCCTCAACAGGAATCTTTGATGCCCGATGAACGCAGAACAAGTGTGCTGTCGTTGTCGTATGCGGCGTCGCCGTGCGGCGCAAATCGGTTAAAGCGGTTCGGCCGCATTGCTGAGGCATCTGTCATATCGAACGGTTCAAGCGAAGCTGAGCCGACCTTTATTCGCTTCCTTCTCCATTCCATCGCGCCGAAGCAACGCAGCATGCGCTGCTCATCGACTTCGCGCGTCTAACGCAGCCGGGAGGATTTCATCGTGAAACGATCCGGAACACACCGTTCGCGTGTGTTGCTTGTTTGCGCCGCACTTGTGGGCGCGCCACTCTTCGCCGGTCTGGCCATGCCGAGCGCGGTCTATGCGCAAAGCGCCGCGAAGATGTCGAACCAGCAACTCGATTCGCTGACCGCGCCCATCGCGCTCTATCCCGACGCACTGCTTGCGCAGGTGCTGATGGCCGCCACCTTCCCACAAGACGTGCAGGCCGCGGCCGCATGGTCGAAAGCAAACTCGAAATTGCAAGGCGACGACGCCGTCAAAGCGGTCGCGTCGGAGCCTTGGGACCCGAGCGTGCAGTCACTCGTCGCCTTCCCTCAGGTTCTCGCGACGATGGCGTCGAAACCCGATTGGGTCTCGCAACTCGGCACGGCCTTTCTGGGTCAGTCGAATGACGTGATGGACTCCGTGCAACGCCTGCGCAAACAGGCGCAGGCCGCGGGCAATCTGAAGACGAGCTCGCAGCAGAAGGTCGTGGTCGAGCAAAGCACGATTCAGATCGTGCCGGCCAATCCGCAAGTGGTGTACGTGCCGACCTATAACCCGACTGTCGTCTATGGGACATGGCCCTATCCGGCCTACCCGCCCGTGTATGTGCCGCCGCCGCCCGGTTATGCAATCGCTACCGGTTTCGCTACCGGCCTTGCGTTCGGCGCCGGTGTCGCGGTTGCCAATTCGCTGTGGGGTGGCTTCAACTGGAACACGCACGACGTCAACATCAACGTGAACCATTACAACAACATCAATGTGAACAACCAGATCAACGTGAATAGCAGCACGACGAACTGGAACCGCAACACCAACGTCAACCGCAACGTCAACAACACGAACGTCAACCGCAATGTCAACAACAACCTCGGCAGTGCGCAGCACGATGCCTATCGCGGCCGTGACGACGCCGCCCGCGCCCAGGCGCAGCAGACCTTGCAGAACCGCACCGGCCAGAACCTGAGCGGCAGCGCGAGCCAGCGCGTGCAAGGGATCCATCAGGGCGGCACGCAGAGCGCCGATCTGCAAAACCGCGCGCAGAACGCCAACCGCGATAACGCGTTACGCGGGGCCGGTGACGGGAACACCGCGCGGCAGGACACGCAGCGCGGCGAGGCGAGCCGCAACGCGGCCGCGAACCGTTCCAGCAACGGCGGCCTCGGCGCCAACGGCGGCGGTCAGCAACGCACGGGCGCCAGTCTCAGTGCAAACGGCGGCGGAGTCCAGCGCGGCGGCGGTGGCGGCGGTGGTGGCGGCAGACTGGGCGGTGGCGGCGGTGAGCGCCCCCTCGGCCGCAACCGTTGAACGATCAAGAGGAGTCCCTGATGATTCGCTTATTCCCACGCGGCGCCTTGCGCGCCCACGTTCTGACACTCGCCGTCGCCCTCGGCACGACCGGCACCCTGCTGGTGGCGCCGGTATTGCTGCTCGGCACGACCGCCGCCCACGCGCAGGCGATCTATCCCACTGCCGACGACGCTGCCAGTGCGTTCGTCGACGCCTTGGCCCGCAACGACGAAGGTGCGCTCAAACACGTGCTCGGCAACGATTTTCATCGCTACATTCCTTCCGAAGGAATCGGCGAGGACGACATCTACCAGTTCCTCGGCGCATGGTCGAAGGGGCATCAGATCGTCGAGGACCCAGCGAAGAGCAAGGGTCGCGCAACCGCGCATCTGGCGGTCGGCGACAGTGGCTGGACCTTGCCGATTCCGCTCGTGCAAGCTGGCAAGGGTTGGCGTTTCGATCCGCCCGCCGCACAGGACGAGATGCTGACACGCCGCATCGGCCGCAACGAACACGCGGCGATCCTCACCTCGCTCGCCTACCTCGACGCACAAAACGATTACCACAACCTGACCCAGCACTACGCACAGCGCTTCGTCAGTACGCAGGGCCAGCATGACGGCCTGTATTGGGCGACGGCGCCCGGCGAAACGGAAAGCCCGCTCGGACCGCTCGCCGCCACCATGCCCAACGGCACCCTGCCGAAAGAGGCCTACCACGGCTATCACTACCGGATCCTGACGGCGCAAGGTGCGCACGCGAAGGGGGGCGCGCAGAACTACGTCGAAAACGGCGTGCTGACCAAAGGGTTTGGTCTGATCGCCTCGCCGGCCGAGTACGGCAAGACCGGCGTGATGAGCTTTATCGTCAATCAGGACGGTCAGGTCTATCAGAAGAACCTCGGGTCGCAAACCGCGCGTGCCGCGGCCGCCATTAAATCGTTCGACCCGGACGATAGCTGGCAGCCGGTGCAGGAGTAGCGGGAGAAGTCGCTCGACGGTTGGAGGCATCGCGGATTCCGGCGCGCCCGCTCACCCGGAATCCGTACATGGCACGCCATGCCGGGCCGGTATAATGTCGGACTTTGCAGCGCCGCTTATCTCTGATTCGCGCCGCACGCTTTTCACGTGCCGACCCGTTTCCGGTGAAAAGCGCCATCGCACGTGCCGCGCACGCGCGCCTGCGCCCTGCTCCGCTTTCCAAACCGCCCATCTCGACCGACCATGACTGCCAAACTGATCGACGGCCTAGCCCTTTCCAAGTCCCTGCGCGCCGAAGTCGCCACGCGCGCCGCAGCCCTCACCGCCCGCGGGCATCAGCCGGGCCTCGCCGTGGTACTGGTCGGCGACAATCCGGCCAGCGAAGTCTATGTGCGCAACAAGGTCAAGGCGTGCAATGACAACGGGCTCGGTTCGTCGTTCGACCGCTATCCGGCCGATCTGCCGGAAGCCGAGCTGCTGGCGCGCATCGACGAACTGAACCACGATCCGCGGATTCACGGCATTCTCGTGCAACTGCCGTTGCCGCCGCATATCGACAGCCACAAGGTGATCGAGGCGATCGCCCCGGAAAAAGATGTCGACGGTTTTCACGTTGCCAACGCCGGCGCGCTGATGACCGGCCGCCCGCTGTTCCGCCCGTGCACGCCATACGGCGTGATGAAAATGTTGGCGGCCTACGAGATTCCGCTGCAGGGCGCGAATGCGGTGGTGATCGGCCGCTCGAACATCGTCGGCAAGCCGATGGCGCTGCTGCTGCTCGAAGCGGGCGCGACCGTCACGATCTGCCATAGCAAGACGCGCGATCTGGCTGCCCATACCCGCAACGCCGACGTGGTGGTCGCCGCCACGGGCCTGCGCAACATTCTCACGGCAGACATGGTGAAACCGGGTGCGGCCGTGATCGACGTCGGCATGAATCGCGACGAAGCCGGCAAGCTGTGCGGCGACGTCGATTTCGCAGGCGTCAAGGAAGTGGCCGGCTACATCACGCCGGTGCCGGGCGGCGTCGGTCCGATGACCATCACGATGCTGCTGGTCAACACGATCGAAGCCGCCGAGCGCGAAGCGGCGGCAAAGGCGTAAAGCTGAGGGCTCATGCCGGTGAGGTGATTTCGCCGGCATGCAAACCGTCAAACTCCGGCGTCAAACCAGGGCAGCAAGTGCCGGTTGCAGACATCGGCGCCAAACAGGACACTCACCGCGCCGCGATCCCCGCGCCAAGCGTCGTTGACCGGCGCGCAAGACGCCCGCGGCACCACCTCAGCACCGGCCGCTCCACGAAGTGCCACGACAGCGCCGCGCACAGCAGGATGAACGGCGCGGCGATCAGCACCGCCGTCACATGGCTCAACTGCGGCGCGATATTCGCGACGCATTGCTGCACCATGAAGCCGTACAGATAAATCCCATACGAGTAGTCGTGACGCGGCACGAAGCGCCGCAGGAGCGGCGTCGCGCCCACCCACAGCACGCCGTATGCGAAAGCCAGATAGAACAGCGGTTGAGCGCCCGCTGTGTCGCGGAATACCAGAAACACCATCGCCAGCGCGAGCGCCGTCAGGCCGTTGATATCAATCCGTTCGCGCCAGCCGTACAGCAGCATCCCCAGCATGAAAAACGGTTCCGGCCAGAACGAATAGCCGCCGGGCGTTTCGCTGAAGTCGCGCAGGCCGATCTGCAGATGCGGCAGATGCACGCGCAGAACGAACGCAGCGCACCCGAGCGCCACCGCCAGCGCCACGCCGCGCGTGCTGGACAGCAACCCCAGCATGCCGGCCACCATCACGATCAGATAGCAGCGCACTTCGAGCGGCAACGTCCACAGCGGCGCGCAGACGTCGACGGGAAAGCGGTTGTGTTCGAACACGCCAGGCAGCGCCCAGCCGGTTTTCAGCACGATGGTGGAAAAGTTGTCGAGGTTGGCCCACGTCATGCCGGAGGCGAAATAGTCGCGCAGCGGCAGCGTCGTCAACAGCGGCCCGAGGATGAACACCGTCGCCAGCGAGCCGCCCGCCACCGCCGGCCACAGGCGCGCGATGCGCAACGCGGCGAAACGAGGCACCGAACGTTGCCGGTCGAAACTGGCGGTCACCAGCATGCCGCTCAGCAGAAAAAACGCATAGACGCCGAGTGCGCCGAAACCATCGAAGCCGAGCGCATTCTGGACCCAATCCGTGGTGCCGTCGGGTGCCTGCAGCAGATACGAATGGCCATACACCACGGCGATGGCGGCAAGGAGCCGCACGAGATCGAAGTTGTTGCCGTTGCGCGATAGAGCGTGCGAAAGCGGGTTCATCGATACCTCTTACAGAAAGCGTCACTAACGGGTGCAGACACGCCAGAATGCGGCATGGCAGCAATTTGCACCGTTCGCTTTCCCACAGAGCGTCGCGGCACAGCGGGAGCGGTTCAAGCAGCGGCAACCAGCTAGCGCATTGCCACCGTCTGAACCGCATTCCGGATTCGCTCCTCCGGGCACAGTCACGCGACATCTGATAATTTGTCTACCGACGGATTGGAATCGGCGCGCCCTGCCCCAATAATGTCCCTATGGAGTGTCATTGGGGCGCCATCGCGCGCCCGTCGATGCACCGATTACCCGTTCACCCGCGTCAGACAGGAAGCCTTATGTCCACTACCCCCTCGAAGCACGACAATCCGCTCCTCGATTTCTCCGACCTGCCGCGCTTTGGCGAAATCCGCCCCGAACACGTCACGCCCGCCCTCGATATCCTGCTCGCCGATGCGGCCGCTGCCGTCGAGCGCGCCGCCCAGCCCATTACGCCCGCTTCGTGGGCCGATGTGGTCGAGCCGGTCGAACGCGCAACCGAACCGCTGTCGCGCGCCTGGGGCGTGGTCGGCCATCTGAACGCCGTGGCGGATACGCCGGAACTGCGTGCGGTGTACGGCGAGAATCTGCCGCGCGTCACCGAATTCTGGTCGAGCGTCGGCCAGAATCTCGCGCTTTACGAGAAGTACAAGGCGCTTCACGCCAGCAGCGATTTTTCGTCGCTGACCGGCGAGCGCAAGAAGATCCTCGGCAATGCGCTGCGCGATTTCCGCCTCTCGGGCGCGGAATTGCCGGAAGACCAGAAGCCGCATTTCGCCGAATTGCAGGAAAAGCAGGCGGGGTTGTCGAAAGCGTTTTCGGATCACGTGCTCGACGCAACGAACGCTTACGCCTATCTCGTCGAAGCCGGCGATGAAGCGCAACTGGCCGGCCTGCCCGAAGACGTGATCGAAGCCGCGAAGGAAGCAGCCGAACGCGAGGGCAAAACCGGTTACAAATTCACGCTGCACTTCCCGTCGTATTTCCCGATCATGCAGTACTCGGAAAATCGCGCGATGCGCGAAACGATATACCGCGCGTATGTGACGCGCGCGTCGGAACTCGGTCCGGAATACGGCAACGGCAAGCCGGAATGGGACAACACGGCCGTGCTCGCCGATCAGTTGAAGCTGCGCGCCGAAGAAGCGCACGTGCTCGGCTACAACAACTTCGCCGAAGTCTCGCTCGCGCCGAAGATGGCCGAGTCGCCGGCGCAAGTCATGGCCTTCCTCGAAGACCTCGCCACGCGCGCGCGCCCGCACGCTGAACAGGACTGGAAGGAACTGCGCGAATTTGCAGCGAACGAACTCGGCATGGCCGACCTGCAACCGTGGGACATGACGTTCGCCGCTGAACGTCTGCGTCAGAAGCGCTATTCGTTCTCCGAGAACGAAGTCAAAAAGTACTTCCCGGAAGACGCCGTCTTCAAGGGCCTCTTCAAGGTCACCGAAACGCTGTTCGGCGTGCGCATCCGCCGCGACGAAGCAGCCGTGTGGCACCCGGACGTGCGCTTTTTCCGCGTCGAGAATCAGGACGGCGGCCTCGTCGCGCAGTTCTATCTCGATCTGTATGCACGCGAAGGCAAACGCGGCGGCGCATGGATGGACGATGCGCGTGGCCGTCACAAACACACGCACGGCAGCGTGCAAACGCCGGTGGCGTATCTGACCTGCAACTTCTCGGCGCCGGTCGGCGGCAAGCCCGCCTGCTTCACGCATGATGAAGTGATCACGCTGTTCCACGAGTTCGGCCACGGTCTGCACCACATGCTCACGCGCGTGGATGAACTGGGCGTGTCGGGTATCAACGGAGTCGAGTGGGACGCGGTTGAATTGCCGTCGCAATTCATGGAAAACTTCTGCTGGGAGTGGGACGTATTGAGCGACATGACCTCGCACGTCGACACCGCCAAGCCGCTGCCGCGTGATCTCTTCGACAAGATGCTCGCAGCGAAGAATTTCCAGAGCGGTCTCGGCACGCTGCGCCAGATCGTGTTCTCGATGTTCGACATGCAACTGCACACCGGTTTCGATGCGTCCGGCACGAAGAACGCCACCGAACTCGCGAGCGAGATCAACGAGCGTTTCCACGTCGTGCCGCAAGCTTCGTTCTCGCGTTGGCCGAATACGTTTAGCCATATTTTCGCGGGCGGTTATGCAGCGGGCTACTACAGCTACAAGTGGGCTGAAGTGCTGTCCGCCGATGCGTATGCCGCGTTCGAAGAAGCCGCACAAGCCGCGAGCGGCAGCGTGCTCGATCAGGCAACCGGCATGCGTTATCGCAAGGAGATTCTGGAAGTGGGCGGTAGCCGTCCCGCGATGGAATCGTTCAAGGCGTTCCGCGGCCGCGAGCCGAGTATCGATGCGCTGCTACGCCACAATGGCATGACGCCTGCTGCGACGCATTGAGCCTGGCATTGAGTCTTGCGTTGAAGCATTCGCCGGCGTTGTAGGTAAGCGCCGACATCGGCTAAAAATCCGGTGATTGAACTGCACCCCGCATCGTTGGATACCCGTCCAACGATGCGGGGTGTTTTTTCATGAGCAGGCACCGGCACTTTCCATTCGCGTGTGTGCCGCGAACGGTGCGCGGCGGCTAACCGCGATGCAGTTTGAAATCCACCTCTGCAGGACGCCCTTCCAGCGACAACGCCGCGCGCGCAGCAGGCGCGCGGCTAACCACCTTGCCGCGACTCACCACCGCAAGCCGCGCGGCGCGCAAGCGGATCGCTTCGACCGGATCGCGCGCATCGAGCAGCACGAGATTGGCGGCGCTTCCCGGCGCGACGCCGTAGCCTTCCAGTCCGAGAATACGCGCGGCATTCACCGTGACCGCGTCGAAACACGCATGCATACCGTCGACGCCCGTCATCTGTGCAACATGCAAACCCATGTGCGCGACTTCGAGCATGTCGCCCGAACCAAGGCTGTACCACGGGTCCATCACGCAGTCGTGGCCGAACGCGACGTTGATGCCCGCCGCCATCATCTCCGGCACGCGTGTCATGCCACGCCGTTTCGGATACGTGTCGCTGCGGCCCTGCAGCGTGATGTTGATCAACGGATTGGCGATCGCCGCGACGCCCGACTCGCGCATCAGCGGCAAGAGTTTGCTGACGTAGTAGTTGTCCATTGAATGCATCGAGGTCAGGTGCGAACCGGTGACGCGCCCCTGCAAGCCGAGCCGGTGCGTTTCGGCTGCGAGCGTTTCGATATGGCGCGACATCGGATCGTCCGATTCGTCGCAGTGCATATCGACGCGCAAGCCCTGCTCCGCCGCGAACTCGCACAACATGCGCACGGACTGCGCGCCGTCGGCCATCGTGCGTTCGAAATGCGGAATCCCGCCGACCACGTCGACGCCCATCGCAATCGCACGCTTGAGATTCTCGAATGCGCCGGCGCTGCGCAAGACGCCGTCCTGCGGAAACGCGACCAGTTGCAGGTCGAGATAAGGCGCGACGCGACGCTTCACTTCGAGCAGCGCCTCGACCGCGAGCAAGCGTGGATCGCACACATCAACGTGGCTGCGAATCGCCAGCAGACCGCGCGCGACAGCCCAATCGCAGTACTGTAGCGCGCGCTCGATCAGCGCCTCCTGCGTGAGGTCCGGCTTCAGTTCGCCCCACAGCGCGATGCCTTCCAGCAAGGTGCCCGACGCGTTCACGCGCGGCAGACCGTACGACAGCGTCGCGTCCATGTGGAAATGCGGATCGACGAATGGCGGCGTGACGAGCGAACCGGTGGCGTCGATTTCTTCGTGCGCGCTCGCGGCCAGATTCGGTTCGACGGCGACGATGCGGCCCGCTTCGATGCCGATGTCGACCGGCTGTTTGTGCTGCTTGTGCTGTGATGTGGCGCCCGGCGGCAGCATCGCTCGGCGGATGATCAGATCCATGATTCGCTCCCTGTTGACCGCTCTTTGACTGATTGCGATTCTATCGGCGTCAGAAATTGCGTGCCGGCGTTTTAGCAAGACGCCGTACCGGCGGGCGGAAAGCAATCCGTACCGGCTACGAATGACAACGCCCGCCTATACTCGACTTTCCACACGTTCGATGCCCGGCATTCGACACGCAACCGCCTGCATCATCCACCAACGGAGCAAGACCATGAAAACCATCGGCGTGATCGGCGGAATGAGTTGGGAGTCGTCCACCGAGTACTACAGGCTCCTGAACCGCCACGCCAAGGCGCGCCTCGGCGGCCACCACAACGCCCGCAGCCTGATGCTGACGGTCGATTTCGCGCCGATCGAGGCCAACCAGCGCGCCGGCAACTGGACCGCGCTCGGCGATCAGCTGGCCGACGCCGCACGCCAACTCGAACGCGGCGGCGCCGACCTGGTGATACTGGCGACCAACACCATGCATCGCGTGTATGAATCGATCGAACAGGCGATCGGCGTGCCCTTCCTGCACATCGCCGATCCGACCGGCAACGCGCTGCGCGCCGCAGGAATCACGCGGGTGGGCTTACTGGGTACGCGCTATACGATGGAGCAGACGTTTTACACAGGGCGCTTACGCGAACGCTACGACCTCGAGACGCTGATTCCCGATGAAGCCGAACGCGCGGATGTGCACCGCATCATCTACGACGAACTGTGCCACGGCAAAGTGAATGACGCCTCGCGTGCGGTATATCAACGTGTGATCGAAGCACTTGCCGCGCGGGGTGCGCAGGCGGTGATTCTCGGCTGTACGGAAATCACCTTGCTGATCAAGCCGGAAGATTCGGCGCTACCCGTGTTCGACACGACCGCATTGCATGCGCAAGCGGCGGTGGACTGGGCGATCGAGTCGGAGTGAATGCAAGCGCGCGTGGCGCATGCACGCATGAGAGCAGACGGCAGAAGTTAAAAAGCCCGCGTAGCTTGCGCTAGCGGGCTTTCAACAATGCTTGGTTGCGGGGGTAGGATTTGAACCTACGACCTTCGGGTTATGAGCCCGACGAGCTGCCAGACTGCTCCACCCCGCGTCAGAGAAAAAGAGTATATAGGGCCGTTCGCGAGACGTCAAACAATCGGATCAAATAATTTCAAATGAGGTGCCCGTCGCGTGTCCACACTCGTGCAGCAAGTGAATGCGGCGCATGAGCAGGCGACTCAGAGATCCTCGACCGTCGCGCCGTCCACTTTGCCGTCGATGATGTCCGCGCCGTACTGGCTCGCGCTGCGTTTCGCCACGCCGAAATCGGAGAACGTGGACGGCAGCACCAGACGAAACACGCGGCTTGCCTTCGAGCCGCTGATCGCGCCCGGCCGGCATACACGTACCGCCACGTCGTAACCTTCGGCATGACGCTTGTGACCGTCGAACTTGTCGAACTGCCGCGAAAACACCAGCGGATGCACTTCGAAGTCCTTATAAAGGGCTGGATATAGTTGGGCCATGATGCATTCCCGATGCGCGTAAAGGTGATCCCACTATACGCCGCGGCATGACGGCGTCGGGCTTTTATTTTCGACGGCCGCCGGGGCAATTTTCACCGTCGCTCGCCTCGCGCGATAAGATGCGGGACTATCGGAATCGCCCCGATCCTGCCAATCCGAATCCGGGTCGCCAGACGGGTCGTCGCTGAAGCAAAAACAAAGCGGAACGCGGGGTCAGTGCCCCACAAAGCCTTGCCCAGCAAGAATGTGAGAACTTTATGAAAATCGCCACCTGGAACGTCAACTCCCTCAAAGTCCGCCTGCAGCACGTCACCGACTGGCTCGAAACCAGTCACGCGGACGTGCTGTGCCTTCAGGAATTGAAGCTGACCGACGACAAATTCCCTCGCGCCGAACTCGAAGCAAAAGGTTACCGGAGCTGGTTCGCGGGCCAGAAGACCTATAACGGCGTCGGCATCCTCGTGCGCGAAGGCCTGAACGTCGACGAAAGCAGCATCGTGCGCAATATCCCCGGCTTCGAGGACCCGCAGCAACGCGTGATCGCCGCGACCGTCGAGGGCGTGCGCATCATCTCCGCATACTTCCCGAACGGCCAGGCGCCGGGCACCGACAAATTCGCCTACAAGCTGAGCTGGCTCTCCGCCCTGCACGACTGGATCGCGAGCGAAATGGCGGTGTATCCGAAACTCGCGCTGCTCGGCGACTACAACATCGCGCCGGAAGATCGCGACGTGCACGATCCGAAAGCATGGGAAGGCCAGAATCTGGTGTCGCCCGAAGAGCGCGCCGAGTTCGTGCGGCTGGTCGAACTTGGTCTCATCGATGCGTTCCGTCAGTTCGAGCAGCCGGAGAAAATCTATTCGTGGTGGGACTACCGGATGATGGCGTTCCGCCGTAACGCGGGGATGCGTATCGACCATATTCTGCTGTCGAAAGCGCTTGCAGAAGCGTGCTCGGCCTGCGATGTCGACAAGGTGCCGCGCAAATGGGAGCAACCGTCGGACCACGCGCCGGTGGTCGCCCAGATCGACTGAACGCGCGGCCCCAAGCGGGGCCTCAGCAAGATCAGAGCGGAGCGGCAGCCGGCCTCTGTTTCAAAAGCCTACGCCGGCCCGTTCAAACAGCGCCACAAGAACTCGAACACCATCGCATCATGCCCGGCCTGCTCCAGCTCATCGGAGCCGCCGTGGCCCCCTTCCGTGTTCTCCCGATACCAGACCTTCACTGCGCCCAGCGCCTGCATGCGCGCGGCCATCTTGCGCGCGTGTCCGGGGTGCACACGATCGTCAGCAGTCGACGTGGTGAACAGCACCGGCGGATACGCCACGTCCGCACTCACGCGATGATAGGGCGAGTAAGCCGCCAGCACGCGTGCTGCGTCGGGTTCGTCCGGATCGCCGTATTCATCGATCCATGACGCGCCCGCGTGCAGCAGGTGATAGCGGCTCATGTCGAGCAGCGGCACCTCGCACACCACGGCGCCGAATAATTCGGGTCGCTGCACCATGCTCGCCGCGACCAGCAGGCCGCCGTTGCTGCCCCCCTGAATGCCGAGTTGCGCGGCGCTGGTCACGCCTGTGCTGATGAGCGCCTCGGCCACCGCGATGAAATCGTCGAACGAGCGCTGCCGATGCTCGCCCTGCGCCGCCGTATGCCACTGCGTACCGAACTCGCCGCCACCGCGAATATGCGCCACGACGTACACGCCACCCCGCTCGAGCCAGCCGATGCCCGGCCCGGTCAGATAACCTGGCAGCAACGGAATCGCGAAGCCGCCGTAACCGTTGAGCAAGCAGGGGCGCGCTTGCTCCTGCGCTTGCTCGTCCGTTTGCTCATGCGTCCGCTCGTACACTTGATCGCGCGTCTGCTGCGCGGTCTGCGTCGTCTGCTCTTGCGCAGTTTGTTGCGCAACCCGCGGTCCGATCACGGTGTACGGCACCCGCGTGCCGTCCGCGGACACCGCGTGCCCACGCGTCACCGCGAACGGCGCCGCATCGAACTGAGTCGGCCAGCGGTCGAGCAACGTCCAATCGGTCAGGTCATTCTGGGCAAGATCGGTGAGCCAGTACGCAGGCGGTTGCAAATAGTCGTCGGTATCGACAAACACTTCATCGTTCAGCGTCGGCTCGATCGGTGAGACGTCGGCTTGCACATCGTCACGCGACGGAAAGAGGCGTTGATGCCATTGCCAGGCTTGATCGGCCGCTTGCGACGGGGTCCACAGCAAGGTCTTGCTCTGCACATCTTCCAGGTACGACACGATCAGGTGATTGCGCGTGTGTGTCCACTCGCAGGCGGAGGTTTGCGATGTCGGTGTGAAAAGCGGCACCACGTCACGCTCGCCACGCAAGAATGCGGCTTCGCGGATCGCCAGTAACGCGCCGCCCGGATAGCGCACGCCATTGCAGTCCCAATCGAGGCGCGGCTCGAGCAGCAGCCAGCCTTGCCAGCCGCCGATCGCGACGTGCGACGGCACGTCGTACTGCAGCCAGGCGCTCGCGCTATTGGTAACGCTGCCTGCATTAACCGCATTAGCGGGATTGCGCTCATTGGCCGCGTGGGTCACACCGGCGGCATGGGTCGCGTCCGCAGCGCCATCGGTGCCATCGAGGTAGTACGTATACGAATCGAAGAAATCGACGCTGCTCACCACCGTGTGGCGCCGCTCGATCGGATCGTAGTGAGCCTCCACACCGATGTCGCCAAACGCCCCTTTGAAGACCACCGGCGCGTCGGTCAGTGCGCTCCCTCGCGTCCAACGCCGCACTTCGCGCGGATAGCCAGAGCGCGTCAGCGTCTTGCGGCCGTTGTCCCAGCCGACATAAAGCGTGTCCCGATCGATCCACGAGGCCGTGTGCTTGCCGGCCTTCGCAATCACGAAGCCGTCGTCGACAAACCGTCGCGCGTCAATGTCGAACTCGCGTACCACCAGCGCATCCGAGCCTCCCGGCGACAGCGTGACCAGCGCGCGATCGCCATCCGGATAAAGAATGTCGAGTTCGGCGCAGACCCATGGCGTGCCTTCGGCTGCACCAAGCGCGTCGAAGTCGAGCAGGTTCTGCCAGACGGGTGCGCCACTGCGCCAGGCCGCCCACGTCGTGCGCCGCCAGATGCCTTTGGGATTGCGCTCGTCCTGCCACAGATCGTAGGCCCACTCCTTCCAGCGATCGGGGACGACCGGACGCTCGCGCGGCAGATAAGCGTCGGCAAGCCGCTGTTTGAGCGAATCGAATTCCGCGCTGCTGCACCACGCGGCACGCGTGCGGGCGTTCTGCGATTCGACCCACGCGAGCGCGTCAGGGTCGTCGAGCGCTTCGAGCGACAGAAAGGGATCGGAAGAAAGCGGCCAGGAGAAAAGAGCGGGAGAAGCGGGCATCGTCGGCTGTCGAATGAAAACAGCGTCGATTATGCCTTGCGGGAGCCGGAGAGCCTTTGACGCTGCGCGCCGGAGCGGCTGACGGTACAGCCGACGAAGCTGTCCATGCGGCGGTGCCTGCGGGATTGCCCAGGAGCCGACCTAACGGGGCAGCCTAAGTAACAACTGCCGGGGCGGCTGACAAACCGCCCCGGCTAACCGCGCAAACCTCAGGGCTCGAGATTGAGCTCCTGAATCTTGCGCGTAATCGTATTGCGGCCAATGCCGAGCCGCTCCGCCGCCTCTACCTTGCGTCCGCGCGTGAAATCCAGCGCCTCGCGAATCACCGCCGCTTCGAAGCGGCGCGCGAGTTCATCCATGACGTCGGCCGCATTCTCGCGCAACATCCGCGCGACTTCGGTGCGCAAGCCGCCTTCCCAGGCGGCGACGGTGGTCGCGACAGGCATGCCGGCAGCGCTGGCCGGATGAGTGGCCGCGCTGATGCCGTTGATCGGCGCGCCGCCGGCGAGCCCTGCTTCACCCGCACCGATCACGCCGTTGCCACCGCCCGCGAGATCGGCCACGCCGACTTGCGTGGGGCCCAGATCGGGCGGCAAGTCCTTGATCTCGATGGTCTGCGCCGGCGCCATCACCGTGAGCCAGTTGGCAAGATTCTCCAGTTGACGCACGTTGCCCGGAAACGGCAGCGATGCCAGATAAGCGAGCGCCTCTTCCGACACACGCTTAGGCTCCACGCCCAGATCGCGCGCACTCTTTTGCAGGAAGTGGCGCGTAAGCAGCGGAATATCTTCGCTACGCTCGCGCAAGGCCGGCAAACGCAAGCGGATCACATTGAGCCGGTGATACAAATCCTCGCGGAACAAGCCCTGACGCACGCGCGATTCGAGGTTCTGATGCGTCGCGGCGATCACGCGCACATTGGCGCGCAACGGATTGTGACCACCGACGCGATAGAACTGCCCGTCCGACAGCACCCGCAACAGGCGCGTCTGCAGATCGAACGGCATGTCGCCGATTTCATCGAGAAACAGCGTGCCGTTCTCGGCCTGCTCGAAGCGCCCCTGGCGCATGGCCTGCGCGCCGGTAAATGCTCCGCGCTCATGACCGAACAATTCGGATTCCAACAGATCCTTCGGAATTGCCGCCGTGTTAAGCGCGATGAAGGGACCGTTCGCGCGTGGGCTATGTCGGTGCAACGCACGCGCGACCAGTTCCTTTCCGGTGCCTGATTCGCCGGTAATGAGCACGGTGGCCGCGGAATGCGACAGCCGGCCGATCGCGCGAAACATGTCCTGCATCGCCGGCGCCTGGCCGAGCATTTCCGGTGCATCGGCAACGCGGTCGTCCCACGTCTGTTCGCCGCGCATGCTTTCGTCCACCGCGCGACGGATCAGCTCGACTGCCTTGTCGACGTCGAACGGTTTGGCGAGGTATTCGAATGCCCCGCCCTGGAATGCGGCGACCGCACTGTCCAGGTCCGAGAACGCCGTCATGATGATGACGGGCAGGCCCGGCACCTTGTCGCGGACGGTTTGCAGCAATTCGAGGCCGGAGCCGCCAGGCATCCTGATGTCGGACACCAGCACCTGCGGGCTGTCGTGATCGAGCGCGGCCGATGCCTCGCGCACGTTCGCGAAGCTGCGTGTCGCGAAGTTTTCGCGGGCGAGCGCTTTTTCAAGCACCCAGCGAATCGATTGATCGTCGTCTACTATCCAGATCGGCTTCATATAGGTCGTTCAGAAGTCTTGAGATACATATGTTTAGCAGTCGAGCGGCAGCAGAATCTGAAACTCGGTGTGGCCCGGCCGGCTTTCCACTTCGATCAGCCCGTCGTGCTGTTGCACGAAAGTCTGTGCGAGCGTCAGGCCGAGACCGCTGCCGTCCTCGCGCCCCGACACGAGCGGATAGAAAATGCGGTCACGGATTTCTTCGGGAATGCCTGGCCCGTTGTCAGTGATATGCAAGTCCAGTGCCAGCTTACATAAACGTTTCGACACGGTGATCTTGCGCGCAATGCGAGTGCGCAATTCGATGCGCGCATCGCCTTGCGAGATGCGTTCGCGCAAGGCTTCGGCAGCGTTGCGCACGATGTTCAGCAACGCCTGGATCAGTTGCTCCTTGTCGCCGCGCAGGTCCGGCACGCTCACGTCGTAATCGCGCTCGATCGTGAGACCGCGCGGAAACTCCGCGAGAATCACCTGGCGCACGCGCTCGCACACTTCATGAATATTCACGTCGCCGACGATATGCGGATGACGGTGTGGCTCCAGCAGGCGATCGACCAGCGTTTGCAGCCGGTCCGATTCCTTGATGATGACCTGCGTGTACTCGCGCAACTCGTCGCGCTGACGCTCGCCGAGTTCGAATTCGAGCAGTTGCGCCGCGCCGCGAATCCCGCCGAGCGGGTTCTTGATCTCGTGCGCGAGATTGCGGATCAGTTGTTTGTTGACCGCCGTGAGGTCGTTGATGCGTTCCTCGCGGTCGGTGCGGATATGCCGCTCGTTCTCGAACAGTTCGAGCAGCACGTAGTCTTGCACGCTCTCCAGAAAGCCGACGATCGCATGCACATGCAGCGGCTCGTGGCCCGGACGCTCGAGTACGGCGTCCAGATGCGTCGCGTGAAAACGGTGGGCGGCGATCGCCGAAATGGTGGCGAGCAGTTCGTCCGCATTCGAGAAGATGTCCGGCCACGCCATCTGCGTCAATTGCTTGCGCGAGAGCTCCAGCATCGACTCCGCCGACGGGTTCGCAAACACCACGCGCAACGTGCGTTTCTCCAGCACCAGCACGACCGTCGGCAATGCCTCGAAGCCCGGCAGCAAACCGGAACCCACAAGCTGAGCGTCGTCCGACAGCGTCTGCTCGTGCCCTTTCCTTGCCTTCATCAGATTCTTCAGAACCATCTTGCAGTCTGGCCGATAGGAGATGGTGATCAATCAGGTGTACCGCTTATTGTCCTGCCTGATGCGCTACTTCATTGCCCCTGCGCCGCGAACGCTGCGAATGGACTCATTCGCGCCTAACAAAAAAGGGACGGCGCCGCCGTCCCTTCGTGACCGATCGCGAGCGTCGGGCAAAGCGCTTCGCCGTTTGAAGGGCGAAGCGCCATTGCCGCTTACAGCGAGTAGTACATTTCGAATTCGATCGGGTGCACCGACTGACGATAGCGTTGCAGCTCGCCCGTCTTCAGTTCGATGTACGCGTCGAGCATCGAGTCCGTGAACACGCCACCGCGCGTCAGGAATTCGCGGTCCGCGTCGAGTGCGTCAAGCGCCTGGTCGAGGCCGGCACACACGGTCGGGATCTTTGCATCCTCTTCCGGCGGCAGGTCGTACAGGTTCTTGTCGGCCGCTTCGCCCGGGTGAATCTTGTTCTGCACGCCGTCCAGACCCGCCATCATCAGCGCGGAGAAGCACAGGTACGGATTCGCCATCGGATCCGGGAAACGCGTTTCGATACGGCGGCCCTTCGGGTTCGACACGTGCGGAATACGGATCGATGCCGAACGGTTGCGAGCCGAGTAAGCCAGCTTCACCGGTGCTTCGAAGTGCGGCACGAGGCGCTTGTACGAGTTCGTCGACGGGTTCGTGATCGCGTTCAGCGCGCGAGCATGCTTGATGATGCCGCCGATGTAGAACAGCGCGAATTCCGACAGACCTGCGTAACCGTTGCCTGCGAACAGGTTCGTGCCGTCTTTCCAGATCGACTGGTGAACGTGCATGCCCGAACCGTTATCGCCGACCACCGGCTTCGGCATGAACGTAGCCGTCTTGCCGTACGTGTGCGCGACGTTCATGATGATGTACTTCATTTGCTGCAACCAGTCGGCGCGTTGCACCAGCGTCGAGAACTTCGTGCCGATTTCGTTCTGGCCCTGGCCCGCGACTTCGTGGTGATGCACTTCGACCGGGATGCCGATCTGTTCGAGCAACAGACACATTTCCGAACGGATGTCCTGGAACGTGTCGACCGGAGCGACCGGGAAGTAGCCGCCCTTCGTGCCCGGACGGTGGCCGGTGTTGCCGCCTTCGAAGTCCATCGCCGACGACCACGGTGCTTCTTCCGAACCGATCTTGACGAACGTGCCCGACTGGTCCGTGCCCCACTTGACCGAGTCGAAAATGAAGAATTCCGGTTCCGGACCGAAGAAGGCCGTGTCGCCGAGGCCCGTGCTCTTCAGGTACGCTTCAGCGCGCTTGGCCAGCGATCGCGGGTCGCGTTCATAGCCCTTGCCGTCAGCCGGTTCGACGACGTCGCAGGTCAGGACGAGGGTCGACTCTTCGTAGAACGGGTCGATGAAGGCGGTGTTCGCGTCCGGGATCAGCAACATGTCCGATGCTTCGATGCCCTTCCAGCCGGCAATCGACGAACCGTCAAACGCATGGCCGCTTTCGAACTTGTCTTCATCGAATGCCGACACCGGCACCGAAACGTGTTGCTCTTTGCCGCGCGTGTCGGTGAAGCGGAAGTCGACAAACTTGACGTCCTCGTCTTTGACGAGTTGAACGACGTCGGCCACGGATTTACTCATAACCTATCTCCTGATTAACGAATTCGGCGGATTCAGCCGCCGCCCAATCTAGCTGACCCGTCCCGGCGCGTCCACCCCTCTATCGTTGAGGATGAACATAAAAGCCTGCTGGAACAAATCGATCGGCACCAATAAAGCAGCTTCTGTGCCATGTATGCGCCAACCCGGCGCAGAACCACACTGCGCGCGCGTTTGCGGGGAATGGGCGCACCGAACAGCATGCAGCCCTCAAATCTTTACACTGCGCAACGCACCGAGTTAGTGCATTCACAAAATCAGCAACGGGTGACGCCTCTATTTTGGTGCATTCTGGAGAATATGCACCACTATTGAGCGCACGTCTCCTTGCTTCGTGCGGACGGGACGCCGTCTCTGAACCGCATGCGCGTCGCACGCCGCGCGCTAGAATGTTCATTTGGTCCGACGGAGATTTGCGCTCATGAGCACGCTCGAACAGTTGTACGCCCAGGCGGACAAGCGCCGCACCGAGAGCCAGTTGCCCTATGCGGGCGCGATATCGCCCGCCGAGGCGTTCGAACTGCTGCAACTCGATCCGCGCACGCGTCTCGTCGACGTGCGCACCCGTGCCGAACTCGATTGGGTCGGCCGGCCGGTTATCGGCGACGGGCAATACGCCCACGTGGAATGGACGCGCTATCCCGGCGCCGTACCGAACCAGGAATTCCTTCAGCAACTGAGCCACATCGCCTCGCCCGATACGCCGGTGCTGTTTTTGTGTCGCAGCGCCGCGCGCTCGAAGCTCGCTGCGATCGCCGCTACCCAAGCCGGCTTTACCAAGGCGTATGACCTGCTGGAGGGCTTCGAAGGCGACAAGGACGGCCAGGGGCATCGGAAGACGGTGTCGGGCTGGTGCTTTCGCGGGTTGCCGTGGATCGGCGCCTGATTGCTGATTCGCAGGGGCCTTCGGGCGATGGGCGGGACAATCAGACGCATCGTCCGCGCTGCATGTGACAGGCCGATGATGCGTTGAGTTTTCAGTCAGGCACGGGCGCAAGCGCGCCCGAAGGAAGGATGGCGTGCGCGGCGATCAAACGGCGGCACGACCAGGCTCAATCACTACTCAAGCGCGCGGTTTAGCCGCAGCCGCCTCCGGCTCGACGATATCGCCGCCCAGCAGGTGCACACCTTCACGCAGCTTCACAAAAGCCGCCGCCACCGCTTCCGGTTCGCCCTTCACACCGAGATCGATGTGATGCCGCGCATACACGCCGCCGCGCTCTGCATCGCCCACGCTCGGCAGGCTGAACACCCGCACACCCGGAAAATCGTGTTCAATTTTTTCCATCAACGGCGTCAGGCGCGACTCCGGCAGCTCGAACACCAGCAATGACTTTTCCGCGTGCGGCATCGCGTGATGCAGATGGGCGTATTGCGTATCCAGCACCCACTCGATCATCGGCCACGCCATCACCGGGAAACCCGGCACGAAGTAGTGCTGCTTGATCGAGAAGCCAGGAATCTTGTTGTAGCCGTTGGGAATGATCGACGCGCCCTGCGGATACGTGCCCATGTTCAGACGATGCCGGTTCTCAGCCGAATTCAGATCGAGCGGCGTTGCGGCGTTCGCCGGATACATATCGCGGATGCGCTCCTGAATCAGCTTCGCAGCCTCCGGATGCAGTTCGAGCGGCACGCCGAGCGCGGCTGCCGCGCACTGGCGGGTGTGGTCGTCCGGGGTGGCGCCGATGCCGCCCGTGGAGAACACGATGTCGCCCGAGGCGAACGTGCGTCGCAACGTCGCCGTGATGCGCTCCGGCTCGTCGCCGATGTATTCCGCCCAGCCGAGCGCCAGCCCGCGCGCGCCCAGCAATTCGATGACCTTCGGCAGATGCTTGTCGATACGTCTGCCCGACAGGATTTCGTCGCCGATGATGATGACGCCAAATGCCATTGCCGCCTCTTTCGCTTTGTCAGTAATTCATCAGTAGGGAACCGGCGCCGCGTGCCGCGGGCCGTGCTCTTCCGCGCGCATGCGTTGCAGTGCGCGCAGACAGTAGTAGCCGAACCACAGCGCCGAAAATACAAGGATGAACGCGTAGATCCAGATCGTCACCGCGGTGATCACGGGAAACAGCACGATCAGCCATACCGACGACGCCCACAGCAGCGTCGGCAGCGAACCCAGCAGCCCACTCGCGATGCCGATCAATAGCAGCGGCAACCGGAAGCGCCGCACCAGCGCGCGCCGCTCGTCACGCGTGGCATGCAGCGCGAGCGCGTCGTAACTCATCACGCGATACGTCAGCCAGCCCCACAGCAGCGGCGGAATCAGCGCGAAGAACGGCGGCACCAGCCAGAGTGGCAACGTGACGACCAGCAGCACCAGACAAACCACCGTGGTCAACAATGCGTGGCCCAAGCTACCGTACCACGTTCCGCCGCGGCGCATTTCAAGGCCGGGGAATTGCCGCGCCGACAGAAAGCGGATCACCGCCGGCATCGACAGCGTGGCGATCAACAGCAGCACCGTGACGACGATCAGCGGAATCGCCATCGCAATCACGATGAACGGCGCGATCGCCGTGTGCAGCGCCGAAAAGCCGAGCCAGTCGAACAGATGATAAAGCGTGACCGTGAACGACCAGCTTTCGAGCCACGTGCGCGTGGCGCCGATCAGCGTCTGCCAGGAAAACCACAGGATCACGCCCCACCCGACCGTTGCCGCCAGAAACGGCAGGAAAGTCAGCCAGAGCATGCGCGGGTGGAGCGCGCTTGCAAGTGCGCGCCCGAACGAGCGCAACAGATCATTCATGCGAGCCAGTGCCGGTGAACGAAACGATGGAATAAAGGAAATAGCGCGGCGAACCGGCGAAGGGTCCGGTGAACAGACCGAAATGCAGACCGGAAAACGACTCAGGAACGTGCGCGCAAACGTGGACAGGATAAACCACGTGACGCGCCGCCGGGGAAACCGGCGGCATGAGAAGAAGACGAATGCTCAGACCGCAGCGGCGTCGTTGGCTTCGGCGCGGCGCTTCGGCGAAAGTCGCCCGGCGATGCGCACAAGAGCGAGCCAGTGCTGCGCCCAGAAACCATCGCCATAGCGGCGGCGACCTTCGAGTTGATCGCGGATGCCAGTGGGCTCCATTTCGCGGCTCCACGATACGCTTCGGAACAGCATGTCCCACCATGGGAACAGCACGCCGAAGTTGCAACCGTACTTCAACCCTTCGTGGCCATAGCCGATTGCATGATGCCGGCGATGGAAGGTCGGGCTGACCAGCAGGCGCTCGCCGAGCCAGCCGAAGTACAGACGGATGTTCGCGTGCTGCACGCTCTGCGCGAGGTTCGTGATTGCCACCAGCACGACGAATTGCGACGGCGGCACGCCGATCACCAGCGCGATCGATGCGAAAAACGACGCCTGCAACAAACTGTCGAGCAGATGGTTACGGTCGTCCGACCATAGCGACATCTGCTGCTGGCTGTGATGCACTGCGTGCAGCTCCCACCAGACGCCGAACCGATGTTCCCAGCGGTGGTACCAGTAACCGGCGAAATCGAGCACGAGCAGATACATCGCGAACGTGACGAGCGGCTGCGTAGTGACGCCTGGCCACAGATTGTCGAATTCGATATTCGCGATGTTGTGCAGACGCAGCCAGGCCTGCACGTTGTCGAAGAATGGCTGCAGGGCGAAGAAGAAGAACAGGTTCAGGATGCCGAGCTTGACGATCCATGTGTAGATCACGTCGACGCGCACCGCCTTGCGGTTTTCCCACCGCTCGACCGGGCGCAGCGCTTCGAGCGGGCGCAGCACCGCGTACATCGCCAGCACCTCGAAGACGCCGACGATCACCCAATACAGGCTGTCGAAAGTGTCTTCGTCGTAGTCCATCAGATTGAAGCGGAACAGCAGCGGCTGCACCACGTCGACGTACAGCAACGTCTGCACCGTTGAGACGAAGCTGTCGAGCGAAGAAAAAATCAGATGGAACATGGTGCTGGCCTGTTACTTCATTTCTGGCGGTTCGCTGATAACAGCGTCAAGCGCCGTTCGGCGCCGTGACCGGCGCGCGATTGAAGAAATAGATACCGTGCGGCGAACGGCCGACGGCAATCGTCTGGATCAGCTTACGCGTGTTCAGGTCGATGATGCCGATATGCTTCGCGAAACGGAAGGTCACCCACAGATAGCGTTTGTCGGCGGACAGTTCCATGTCGTCCGGCCCCGGCATCAAGCCGGTGATGTCGCCAACGTTGGTGAGCGTATCTTCGTCGATGATGCTGATCGTGCTCGCAACGCGGTTCGACACCGCCACATGTTTGCCGTCAGCCAGCGAACGGAAGTTGTGCGCGCCCTTGCCGGTCGGGATCGTCTTGACGATCTTCTGATTGCGCCAGTCGACCACGGCGACGTAGTCCGCCCCGGTCATGCCGATCAGCAGGTACTTCTCGCCCGGTGTCATCCACAGGCCAGCCGGCACCTTGCCGACCTTCATCTTCCACTTGACGGTTTGCGTGGCCAGATCGATAGCGGCCAGCTCGCCCGAAACCTGCAGCGTGACGAAAACCGTCTTGCTGTCATTGGTGAACGCCATGTGGCTCGGCATCACCGCAAGCGGCAGACGCGAGGCCAGCGTCATCTGGTTCTTCTGGCTGTCGTAATGATAGATGTCGAGGCGGTCCAGACGCAGCCCGGTGGTGACGAGCCACTTGCGGTCGGGCGAAAAACCGATCTGGTACGGATCCTCGATGTTCTCGACCCAGCGCTGAACCTGGCCCGATTTCGGATCGACGAACATCAGGTTGTTCGACACCGAGTTGGCGACGATCAGCGACGAATTGTCCGGCGTGGCCATCAGGTGGTGGGGTTCTTTACCCGTCGGCACCGTGCCGACGACCTGATGAGTGGTCTCGTCGATCAGGCTCAGCGTGGCTTCGCCGGAATTGAGCACGATCACGTTGTTGGCGTGAGCCGCCGGAGAAAAAAAGCCTGCGGCGGCGACCAGCGCTGCACCCGCGGCGAACGTGGCAGTCAAGCCGGGAAGAAAAAATTTACGCATGAAAACTCACTTCGGAGAACAACCGTCATTGTAGAACGTTTGCTGTGACCAGCGGTTGACGTGGATGCGGGTGCGACGCGCGGAAAAGCGGAAACCAGGCGGGATGCGGGCACGACACTGTCAGCATATTCCGCCGCACTGCCTACATAACGCCGGCTTCATGCAGGAAATCCTCATTCGATTTTCACAACGCCATTATTTTAATCAAATCAATGGATCATTACATTCTTACATTTTTAAAATTCACATAAGACAAATCAAGACGATTCTTTATATTTCCTAATTTTACACATCTGGATATCAATTAATCAAAATAAATTACAAACAATTATTTATTTTCAACCGTTTAGGAATTGGCTTATTCCACCTCTCCCCCGCCACACCTGACAATCCCGCCGATCATCGCCCATGCACTTAATCCTGTGGACTCAAGAGCGTAAAGCCGGCGATTCGAACGCGCGAAAAAATCAGCAGGACACGGAAAACGGATACCGGAGAAACCGCGGTCTATATGTTCTTATTTTGTGCGCGACATACCAGGGCGATGACGCCTTATTCGAATCGCCGCGCTTTCATCTGCAGTCCGCGCATGCAATAACCGCGGAGTTACTTAAATAATGAACAAGATTTACAAATCGGTTTGGTGTGAAGCGACGGGAACGTGGGTGGCCACGTCGGAAACGGCCCGGGGGAAGACGAAACGCGGGACGTCGCGGAAACAGGCGTTGGCACAGGCTGTGCTGGCTGGTGCTGTTTTGCTGGGAGGGGTGTCAGGAGCGTATGCGGGGAACGCTGACATTTATTTCGACGCCACATCACTAGTCCCGGCTGGAGATCACGACGCAAGCGCTAGTCAACCAGGCGCTATCGCGGCAGGCGCGAATGCCGTCGCGTCGGGTACAGGCTCCTCCGCGTTCGGTTATGGGGCCAATGCGACTGTCAACGGCGCCAGCGCGTTCGGCTATATGGCAGAGGCTAAAGCCAAAGCAGCGTTTGCTGCCGGCGGTGGAGCGCTAGTCGACACAGGGGCGGAATACAGTACGGCCGTCGGCAACATATCCACGGTCAGGGGAATCAACTCGACATCCATCGGCGCCTTTTCGGAAGTGGACGGCGCCAACTCCGTTGCAATTGGCTATAAGGCCACTGCCACTAGCGACAACAGCATCGCGCTGGGCAACATGGCCGACGCTAGCGCCGACGGCTCCGTCGCATTGGGCCAAGGTTCGATCGCCGATCGTACTAAAACCGTCTCTGTCGGTGCAAGCGGCGCAGAACGTCAAATCACCAACGTCGCAGCCGGCACTGAAGCTACGGACGCCGTCAACCTGAGCCAACTGAATGCGGCCGCCGCTAACGCCTCGCGCTATTTCAAGGCAGGCGGCGCCAATGACGGCTCGGACGACGCCACCGCAAACGGCGACCACTCGGTCGCGATCGGCGCCTACGCCAACGCTTCCGGCTACGCGTCATTTGCAGCCGGCACCTCCTCGTGGGCACAGGGAGACAGCAGCACGGCCGTCGGCACCCTCGCCACGGCAGCAGGCGACGGCTCGACGGCCCTCGGCTACAAGGCGAATGCCGTCGCGGTCAATTCGGTCGCGCTGGGCCAGGGCTCGGTCGCCGATCGTGCTAACACCGTCTCTGTCGGTGCAAGCGGTGCAGAACGTCAAATCACCAACGTCGCAGCCGGCACAGAAGCTACGGACGCCGTCAACCTGAGCCAACTGAATGCGGCTGCCGCTGACGCCTCGCGCTATTTCAAGGCAGGCGGGGCCAATGACGGCTCGGACGACGCCACTGCAAACGGCGACCACTCGGTCGCGATCGGCGCGTACGCCAACGCTTCCGGCTACGCGTCATTTGCAGCCGGCACCTCCTCGTGGGCACAGGGAGACAACAGCACGGCCGTCGGCACCCTCGCCACGGCAGCAGGCGACAATTCAACGGCCCTCGGCTATCAGGCAAATGCCAGCTCCGCCAACTCGGTCGCCCTGGGCAACGGCTCGATCGCCGATCGCATCAACACCGTATCGGTCGGTTCAGCGGGCGCAGAACGCCAGATCACCAACGTTGCAGCCGGCACCGCCGACACCGACGCCGTCAACGTTGCCCAGTTGAAAGAAGTTACGTCGCAGACCGACGCCAAGCTCGACGGCGCCGTGATGTATGACAAGAACGCCGACGGCAGCGTCAACAAGAACAGCGTCACGCTCGGCGGCGATGCATCCAGTGGTGGCACGATCATCCACAACGTCGCCGACGGCGTGGACTCAACCGATGCCGTCAACGTCGGCCAACTGAACACGGCAATCGGCAACGCTGTGCAGAACATCACGGTGAATCCGAACGTGCCGTTCTTCAGCGCCGACGGCAATGTCGGCACAGAAGGTGCACAGGCCTCGGGCACGCATTCGGTCGCTGTGGGCGCCAACGCCAACGCCACCGGCACGAACGCCATCGCCATGGGCGCGAACTCGGTCGCAAGCGGCAACAACGCCACCGCGCTCGGTGCCGCGGCGAACGCCAGCGCCGACAACTCGGTGGCATTGGGTCAAGGCTCGGTCGCGGATCGCGCGAGCACGGTATCGGTCGGCGCAGCAGGTCAGGAGCGTCAGATCACCAACGTCGCGGCCGGCGTGCAAGGCACGGATGCAGTCAACGTCAATCAGTTGCAGCAATCCATGAGCGGCGCAGTCGGCCAGGCTAACAGCTACACCGACGACCAGATCCGCTCGGCCCGCCGCGATGCCTACGGCGGCACGGCAACGGCACTTGCAGCAGCAGGCTTGCCGCAAGCGGTCTTGCCGGGTCACGGCATGGTGGCCATGGCCGGCGGCACCTACGGCGGGCAGTCGGCGATCGCCATCGGCGTGTCGCAATTGTCGGAAACCGGCAAGTGGGTCTACAAGGTACAAGGCACCTCTGACTCGCGCGGCCAGTTCGGCGCGTCAATCGGCGCCGGCATGCACTGGTAAAACGTCGGCAAGAAAGATGACCGGTTCGATCTGAGCCAGTCACATCAAAGTCATCCGCGTTGCTGTACTGGCAGCGAGCAGGCGCGGGTCCGAAAGCGCTCGCGCCCTTTACGCGTGACGTCATTCTCAAAAGGAATGGTGTCACGCGTTTTTTTGCTCGACGCCACGTGCCGCACCGAATCCGCTAGCGCTAGGCAAGCGAAGCGGGCACCTGCGGCGCCCCACTCCATGTGTCGCTCAGCGCCGCGTCGCGCCCTCCTCTCACCGCTCAACGCTGCATCGACTCCCACACTTTGTAGAGACGCTTCACCGAGACCGGCATCGGTGTACGCAACTCCTGTGCGAACAGCGAAATCCGCAGTTCCTCCAACAACCAACGGAATTCCGACAAGCGCAGATCCAGCACGCCGCCGCGTTGCGCAAGCGCGCGCTGATAGTTTTGCAACAGTGGCTGGAATTCTGCGAACTGCCGTGCGTCGCGCGCGGAGTCCGCCTTCAGCTTGTCGATGCGCAGCGCAATGCCCTTCAGGTAGCGCGGGAAGTGCGCCAACTGCGCATACGGTGTATCGACCACGAAGCGTTTACCGATCAGGCCATCCAGTTGGCTATGCATATCCGCATGCGCGGCCGTGAACGCCTTCGCCTGCACCAGCTTTTTCGTCACAGTCGCGTATTCGCTGAGAATCTGCCCTACCAGCCGCGCGATTTCCTGAGCCAACAAAGTCAGACGGCTGCGGCCTTCGTCGCGGCGCGTGTGGAAACTGACATCATCGGCCGGCAGCGGGTCTTGCAGACAGGCGCGGTCGAGCGCGGTGTCGATCAATTGATCGCGCAGTTCTTCCTGGGTGCCGCGGGGCATGAACTGCATCGCCATTTCGCGCAAACCCGGGAGATTCTTTTCCAGGTACTTGATCGGCTCCTTCAATTGCAACGCGAACAAGCGCCGCAGCCCTGCGCGATGGATGCGCGCGGCTTCATCGGGTGAATCGAACACTTCGACGTCGCAATGCGTGCCGCGATCCACTAGCGCCGGATAACCGAACAAAGTCTGACCGCCACGGCGAATTTCGAGCAACTCGGGGAGCTTGCCGAAATTCCACGTTGTCAGCTTTTCGTACAGCGCGGTGCCTTGCGCGCCTTCTTGCGACGTCGCAAGCGGTCCGGGCGCAGCAGTGCTCTTGCCTCGCGAAGCCGCACCGTTTGCCGCGCCGACTGCTCCGCCTGCTTGCGCACCAGCGGCCACGCCGCCACCGCCGCCCGCATCTGCCAACGCCACCCCGGCCGCACCCGACGCGATCTTCTGGAAGTGCTGCTGCGCCTGGCCGCCAAGTTCAGCACGCAGTTGCGACATATTCCGGCCCATCGCAAGCTGCCGCCCGTGCTCGTCGACGACCTTGAAGTTCATGAACAGATGCGGCGTCAGCGTTTCGAGCTTGAAATCCGATTGCTTCATCGCGACCTGGGTCTGCTCGCGAATATCGGCGATCAGCGTCTCGAGCAAACCGCCCGCGCCGAAGCGAGGACCACTGTGCCGTTCGACGAAACCCGCCGCGAACTCGGGCAGCGGCACGCAATGGCGCCGCAGCTTCTGCGGTAACGATTTCAGCAGAAGTTGCGCCTTCTCTTTCAGCATGCCGGTCACAAGCCATTCGCAGCGTCGTGCGTCGACCTGATTCAGCGCATACAGCGGCACCGCGAGCGTCACGCCGTCGCGCGGCGAACCCGGCTCGAAGTGGTAAGTGAGCGCCATCTCGACGCCCGCCATCGTCATCCGCTTCGGGAACAAGTCGGTCGTGACGCCGGCGGCTTCGTGCCGCATCAGGTCGTCGCGCGAGAGATACAGCAGACGCAGCTTGTCTTCCGGCTGGCCGCTCTTCTTCACCTCGTCGCGATACCAGCGCTCGAACGACGCGCCCGTGTAGATGCCTTTCGGCAGCGCCTGATCGTAGAAGCCGAAAATCAGTTCGTCGTCGACCAGCACGTCCTGGCGGCGCGACTTGTGTTCGAGCTGCTCGATGTCGGCAAGGAGCTTACGGTTGTGCGCGAAGAACGCGAGCTTCGTATCGAACTCGCCTTCCACCAGCGCGCCGCGAATGAATAGTTCGCGGGCGCGCACCGGGTCCTGTTTACCGAAGCTCACACGCCGCCGGTGGTAAATCGGCAGACCGTACAGTACCGCGCGCTCGAACGCCGACACCTGCGCCGCGCGTTTTTCCCAATGCGGCTCGGACAACGACTTCTTCAGCAAATGCTCACCGATCTTTTCGATCCACTCCGGCTCGATCTTCGCAATGCAACGCGCGTACAAACGGCTTGTCTCAACCAGTTCGGCGGCCATCACCCATTTCCCGGCTTTCTTCACCAGCGCCGAGCCCGGCCAGAGGTAGAACTTGATGCTGCGCGCGCCGAGGAAATACGGTTCGTCGTCGGCTTTCAGGCCGATGTTGCCGAGCAGGCCGGTCAGCAACGCGAGGTGAATCTGCTCGAAAGTCGCTTCGGCCTCGTTCAGCCGCCAGCCGTGCTCGCGCACCACGGTCAGCAGTTGCGAGTGCACATCGCGCCATTCACGCAGGCGCAATTGCGACAGGAAGTTCTTGCGGCACTCGTCCTGCAATTGCCGGTTCGACTTCTTGTGCGCGATCGCTTCTTCGAACCAGTTCCAGATCTTCAGCCATTGCAGGAACTCGGAGCGCTCGTCGGCGAACCGGCGGTGCGCCTGGTCGGCCTGCTCCTGCGCTTCGATCGGCCGGTCGCGCGGATCTTGCACCGACAATGCGCTGGCAATGATCAGCACTTCCTTCAACGCCTGCTGATCGCGCGCGGCGAGAATCATCCGGCCTACGCGCGGGTCGAGCGGCAAGCGCGCGAGTTCGCGGCCGAGCGGCGTGAGCTGGTTGTCGTCGTCGACGGCGCCCAGTTCGTTGAGCAATTGATAGCCGTCGGCGATGGCGCGGCCCGGCGGCGGTTCGATAAACGGAAAGGTTTCGATCGCCGTCAGATGCAGCGACTTCATGCGCAAAATCACCGACGCCAGCGACGAACGCAAAATCTCCGGGTCGGTAAAACGCACGCGGCCCTGATAGTCGCTTTCCTCGTACAGACGAATACAGATGCCATCCGCGACGCGGCCGCAACGCCCTGCCCGCTGATTCGCGGCGGCCTGCGAGATCGACTCGACCTGCAACTGCTCGACCTTGTTGCGATACGAGTAGCGCTTCACGCGCGCCAAGCCCGTATCGACCACATAGCGAATGCCGGGCACCGTCAGCGAGGTTTCCGCGACGTTAGTGGCCAAAACGATACGGCGCGCGTTCGAGGTGCGGAACACGCGTTCCTGTTCGGCAGCGGACAAACGGGCGAACAGCGGCAAGATTTCCGTGTGCGGCGGGTGGTGCTTGCGCAGCGCCTCCGCGGCATCGCGAATTTCCCGCTCGCCGGGCAGGAAGACCAGCACGTCGCCGGGGCCTTCACGGCACAGTTCGTCGACCGCATCGACAATCGCTTCCATCAGATCGCGATCAGTCTCGCGCTGGGTTTTCGGCCTGTCACGCGATTCACGCGACGACGAGGAAGAAGAACCCTCCGCCGCCTTCACCGCCGGGCTGTCCTCAGCGACCGGCCGGTAGCGCACCTCGACCGGATAGAGACGGCCGCTCACTTCGATCACCGGCGCAGGCTTGTCGTCGCGGCCGAAATGGCGTGCGAAGCGGTCCGCGTCGATCGTCGCCGAGGTCACGATCAGCTTCAGATCGGGCCGCTTGACGAGGATTTCCTTCAGATAGCCGAGCAGAAAATCGATGTTCAGGCTGCGCTCGTGCGCTTCGTCGATGATCAGCGTGTCGTAGGCTTTTAGCAGCGGATCGGTCTGCGTTTCGGCGAGCAGAATACCGTCGGTCATGAGTTTGACCGACGCGCCCGGCGACAGATTGTCGGTAAACCGCACCTTGTAGCCGACCACTTCGCCAAACGGCGTGCCGAGTTCTTCGGCTATGCGGCGGCCCGTTGCCGACGCCGCAATTCGGCGCGGCTGCGTGTGACCGATCAAACCGGAGCCGCCCGCGCCGAGACCACGCCCGAGTTCGAGGCAGATTTTCGGCAACTGGGTCGTCTTGCCCGAACCGGTCTCACCGCAGACGATCACGACCTGATTCTGTGCGATGGCCCGCGCAATTTCTTCCCGACGGCCGGACACCGGCAGCGCTTCAGGAAAAGTAATCGGCGGAATCGGGTTCGGTTCGACGACGCGTTGAACGCGCGGTGGCCGCGGCTCGCGACGGGGCTGGCCGTTTTGAGCATCGCCTGCTTGCGGCGATTTCTGCGCGGGCGCACCGCTTTGCTGATTGGCACGTCCGTCGCCACGCCTCGGCTGATTTGGAGCTCGCGTGTTTTCGGACTGCGCGCGCCGTTCATCGCCCTGCTGCTGGCGTTGGCCGCGAGGCGCGTTCTGCGCGCGTCCATCGTCGCGGCGCGCGGGCTTCTCCGCGCCGCCGGAAGTCGGCTGGCTGCGCGCAGCGTCGCCCTGTGGCGTGTGCTTCCGCCCCTCATGAGCAGCTTTCGGCGCCTGCGCGCCCGCTTCGCGGCGCGCCTCACGCGGCGGATTATTTTTCTGTGCGGACACGCGCGCGTCATCCGCGGAGCGCAGAGACTCACGCGCGGCTGGTGGCGTGTTGCGAGTTGCGTCCTGCGCATCGCGGCGGCGCGCGTCGCCGGGCTTCGCCTGATCGGCGGGCGGCGTCACATTCTCGTTCGCCGTAGCGGGACTTTTGGGTACATTCGACATGGGGGCGCATTATAATCCCCGGCATGAATTCCCAAACCGACCTCGTCCCCGCGCCCGCGAGCGTTCCGGCCCCCGCCGGAGCAACGGAAGACCTCGCACAGCACGCGCAATTCGTCGACTGGATGCGCTCAGTCGCCCCTTACATCCATGCGTTCCGTAACAAGACGTTCGTCGTCGGTTTCGGCGGCGAGGTGGTGCATCAGGGGCTCCTGAATGCGCTCGTGTCCGATATCGCGCTGCTGCAGGCCATGGGCATCCAGATCGTGCTGGTGCACGGCTCGCGACCGCAGGTCGAAGAGCAGATGAGCCTGCACGGCGTGGAATCGGAGTTTTCGCACGGTATGCGCATTACCGACGCGCGCGCGTTGGAGTCCGCGAAAGAAGCGGCCGGCGAAGTGCGTCTGGATATCGAGGCGGCGATCAGCCAGGGCTTGCCGAACACGCCAATGGCGCACGCGCACATCAGCGTGGTGTCCGGCAACTTCGTGACGGCGCGCCCGGTCGGCATTCTGGACGGCGTCGATTTCGCCCACACCGGCGTGGTGCGCAAGATCGACGCGGATTCGATCCGCCACTCGCTCGCGAGCCGCAAGCTGGTGCTGTTGTCGCCGCTCGGCTTCTCGCCCACCGGCGAGGCATTCAATCTGTCGATGGAAGACGTCGCCTCGGCGGCGGCGATCGCACTGCGCGCCGACAAGATCGTGTTCCTGACCGAGACCCCGGGCCTGATGGAGACCGGCGAAGACGGACCGGTACTGGTTCGCGAACTGTCGCTCGACGACGCCTACAAGCTGCATGAAAGCGGCGAAGTCACCGGCGACGCGGGCTTCTATCTGAAACATTCGATCCGCGCCTGCCGCGGCGGCGTGGCACGGGCGCACATCATCCCCTACGCGCTCGACGGCAGCCTGCTGCTCGAACTGTTCCTGCACGACGGCGTGGGCACGATGATCTCGTACGAGAACCTCGAAAGCCTGCGCGAAGCCACGCCGGACGACGTCGGCGGCATTCTCTCGCTGATCGAGCCGCTCGAATCCGACGGCACGCTGGTGCGCCGCGGCCGCCACCAGATCGAACGCGACATCGACCATTTCTCGGTGATCGAGCACGATGGCGTGCTGTTCGGCTGTGCGGCGCTGTATCCGTACCCGCAGGAGCGCATCGGCGAAATGGCGTGTCTCACGGTCGCGCCTGAAGCGCAAGGCACGGGCGACGGCGAGCGCCTGCTCAAACGCATCGAACAACGCGCCCGGGCACGCGGCCTCACGCGGATTTTCGTGCTCACTACGCGCACCGAACACTGGTTCCTCAAGCGCGGCTTCGTCAAGGTCACGGTCGACGACCTGCCGGAAGACCGCCGCCGACTCTATAACTGGCAGCGCAAGTCGCTCGTGCTGATGAAACAGCTCTGAGCGTCCCCATATAAAGCGACTGCCCGCCCCCACATCGATATAGGAGAAGCACAGCATGACTCGTACGGTTCAATGCGCGAAGCTCGGCAAGGAAGCCGAAGGCCTCGATTTCCCGCCGCTGCCGGGCGACCTTGGCAAGCGGATCTACGAAAGCATTTCGAAGGAAGCCTGGCAGGCCTGGTTGAAGCAGCAAACCATGCTGATCAACGAAAACCGCCTGAACATGGCCGATCCGCGCGCACGCCAATATCTGATGAAGCAGACCGAAAAGTTCTTCTTCGGCGAAGGCGCGGATACGGCACAGGGCTACGTGCCGCCGGCAGCCGAGTAAGCGCCTTCTTGCGCTACAAGCCAGGATTGGCGATCACCCTGACGAAAAATCCGCGCCGCGAGCGCGGATTTTTTTCGCCTGTTTGGCCACGCATTTCATCGCGCATTTCGCCGCTTTCGGGCCGTGGCAAAATTCACTAACCGGACCATTTCCGGCCATTTTTAAGCCTCTTTTCCATACCGCCGCAATCCGCCGAATCCCCCGCCACGCAAGGGATTGAGTGCCCTCCCCGGGCTGCCGGCCGGGCCCCTAGTTTGCACGATCATCCGTCATCGTGCTATCATGTGCATCGTTCCAACAGCAATTCATCAGCATTTCACCTCGCGTCACGTTCAGTTCAAACTTGGCATGCTGTGCGTACCAAGGGCCGGATTGAACAGTTTTTATACAAGAAGGCTTGTCGGTCGTTTCCCCGCTTGAGTTCGCACTATGAGCGGCGATCCAGCACCGGCCTTTTTCGTTTCGAGCCTTCCAGCGGCGCATGGGCCAGCTTTCAGCCACCCCAGCGTCCTCATGCATCTGCCCCCCTTCCACGGCCACGCAGATGCAACAGTCAGCACAATCTAGACGAGTGTTTTTTCGCGAATGAATCGCGAGGCACGGGCGTTCTGTTTTCTTTTTCACGCCCCCTTCGATCGCCTTCGGGCGAGAGAGACGCCATCGCTCTGCTCGCGAAACTGCACTTCCCCAGCACCCGTGGCGGAACGTTCATGCGCGTTTTCATGAGTTTCGTCGCAGTCATTGGAGTTTTCACCTTGACCGCTTCCAGCAACGGCTTCTGGCGACATCACAAAGAAGAACAACGCCTCTCACTCGACGACATCACCGTCGTCGACAAATCTCTCCTCAAGCGGGCCGTCGGCGCCATGGCGCTCGGCAACGCGATGGAATGGTTCGATTTCGGCGTGTACAGCTATATCGCTGTCACGCTCGGCAAAGTGTTCTTCCCGTCGTCGAGCCCGTCCGCCCAGTTGATCGCCACCTTCGGCACGTTTGCCGCGGCGTTCCTCGTGCGGCCTGTCGGCGGCATGGTGTTCGGGCCGCTGGGCGACCGCATCGGCCGTCAGCGCGTGCTGGCCATGACCATGATCATGATGGCGCTCGGCACCTTCGCGATCGGCCTGATTCCGAGCTACGCGACGATCGGCATTTTCGCGCCGGCGTTGTTGCTGGTCGCGCGCCTCGTGCAAGGCTTCTCGACGGGTGGTGAATACGGCGGCGCCGCTACCTTCATCGCCGAATTCTCGACGGACAAGCGCCGCGGCTTCATGGGCAGCTTCCTCGAGTTCGGCACGCTGATCGGCTATGTACTCGGCGCGGGTACGGTCGCGGTTCTGACGGCAACGCTGTCGAACGAGGCGCTGCTCTCGTGGGGCTGGCGTGTGCCGTTCCTGATCGCGGGCCCGCTGGGTCTGGTGGGTCTCTACATCCGGATGAAGCTCGAAGAAACGCCCGCGTTCAAGAAGCAGGCCGAACAACGCGAAGCCGAAGACAAGGCGCTCCCGAAGCAATCGTTCCGCGAGCTGCTCATCCAGCAATGGAAGCCGCTTCTGCTGTGCGTCGGCCTCGTCCTGATCTTCAACGTCACCGACTACATGGCGCTCTCGTATCTGCCGAGCTATCTGTCGGCCACGCTGCACTTCAACGAAACGCACGGTCTCTTCCTCGTGCTGCTAGTGATGGTGCTGATGATGCCGATGACGCTGGCAGCCGGCCACCTGTCCGACACGATCGGCCGCAAGCCGGTGATGCTGTTCGGTTGCGTGGGTCTGTTCGTGCTGTCGATTCCCGCGCTGCTGCTGATCCGCATGGGCACGGTGCTGCCGGTGTTCGGCGGCCTGATGATTCTCGGCGTGCTGCTGTCGTGCTTTACCGGCGTGATGCCGTCGGCGCTGCCGGCGCTGTTCCCGACCAAGATCCGCTACGGTGCGCTCGCGATCGGCTTCAACATTTCGGTGTCGCTGTTCGGCGGGACGACGCCGCTCGTGACGGCGTGGCTGGTCGACAGCACCGGCAATCTGATGATGCCGGCGTACTACCTGATGGGCGCGTCGTTGATCGGTATCGTGTCGGTGTTCGCGCTGCGTGAAACGGCCCGCAAGCCGTTGCTCGGCTCCGGTCCGTGTGTCGCAACGCGTGCCGAAGCGCATGCGGTGCTGCGCGGCGAGCGTGAGGCAGCGGAGATGGATGAAGGCTACGCTGCCGCGGCTACGGCGCGTGCCTGATCCTGACTTGCGCGGTAGCTAATCGCTGAAGTGGTACGCGTATCGCCCGCAATCGCTATGACGGGCGGCGACAGGCAACCACAGCAATAAGCGTGAGCATGTCCGAAAACGGGCCGGCAGATGTTTGCCGGCCCGTTTTTTATGTCACCAGAGAATCGAACGTTGCGCTGGCGTGCGCACCTTCAACGATCAGCATGCCGGCGGAAATCGGCAACTTGAAACGCCTTGGCCCTGCGCTGCCTGGATTGACGAACAGCACCCCGTCGCGCTCGCTGATCGCGGGCTTGTGCGAGTGCCCCGTCACGACCACGTCGATGCCCGCGCTGCGCGGATCGTCGCCCACGTCGGCGATGTCATGCACGACTAGGATCGTCACCTGTTGCACGGTCAGCTTGACATGCGTCGGCAACGAGGCGACTGGGTCGCCGATGTCGTTGTTGCCGCGCACGGCGGTGACCGGCGCGATCCGTGCGAGCGCATCGAGCACCGCCTGATTGCAGATATCGCCCGCATGGATGATCGCATCGCACCCTGCGAGGTACTGCAGGGCTTCAGGACGCACGAGGTTATGCGTGTCGGAGATCAGGCCGATCCGGGTGACGGGGGAGCTTTGGGTGCGCGAAGTCATGATGTCAGTATCGGCCAAACGGCCTCAATCCGCCGACTGCTGTTCAGCAAGCTCACGCGTCAATACCTGCGCCGGCCGCTTCGCGCGAAGCAACCGCCTGGTTGCCCCCTGCACCACCATCGACACCACCGCCGCGCACGCAAAGCTCAACCACACGCCGTAATGCGGCAACATCGTCGCGGCCACGGCGAAGAACGCCGCGAACGAGCCGCGGCCGATCACCATGCCACGCATCAACAACGCGACGAAGTCCGAGCCATGCGCGCGCTGGGCCGACACCGCGAGGACGATGCCGAGCAAAGGAAACACCGACAGCAGCCCGCTCCACGTCGCACCCATCGACGCCGACAGTGTCGTCACCGCAACAGTCAGCAGCGCGCCGGCGAGCATGCGCAGCGCAAGATCGCCGAGCCCGAGACGCGTCGCCGGCACATGGCCCGTGACGCGCGGCAAGCCGCTTTGCGAAACGACGACGGCCACACAACCCGCGGCCACCGCCCACATCAGTCCACCCGGCAAATGCGTGAGCAACATCGCCACGCCAACCCACCCGAGCATCCCAACCGTGAGCGCAAGCGGCCATGCTGAACGCCGGCACGTCCACGCATACGCAAAATTGAACGCCTCGGAAGCGGCGATCGCCGCAATCGACGCCGCCGACGCCTGCGCCGCGAACGCCGGCCCACGCTCCAGCGCGAGCAGCAACACGATCGGGCCGGACACCACCGGCAGCCCTGCTAGCCATCCCGCCACCGACGGCCCCCACACACGCCCCGCCACGGTCAGCGCGGCGAGAAACGCGGGCACCAGCGCGAGCTTGAGCGCAAGCAACATGCTTACGCTTCCATCAGGTGTTCGATGCGCCGGTCAGGTATCAACCACCACGCCGCGGCCAACGTGTAGAGCGCAGCCGAGAGCCACGGCTGAACAAATGCCAGCCCCATGCCCGCCAGATAGATGACGACCGAGACCTTGCCCTTGAAGTCGTTGCCGACCGCCTTCGCGATCGTCGAGTCGGTGCCGTGCTCGCGGATCAGCACGCGGGTCAGAATGAAATACGCAATCGCCGACATGAACAGCACGGCGCCGTACATCGCAGTCGGCCAGGCGGCGAGATGGTTTTCGCCGACCCAATGCGTGACGGCCGGCAGCAGCGACAGCCAGAACAACAGATGGAGATTGGCCCAGAGCACCGCGCCGTTGACCTTCTGCACGGTATGGAACAGGTGGTGATGATTGTTCCAGTAGATGCCGACGTAGATGAAACTCAACACGTAGGCGCAGAACACGGGAATCACGGGGCGCAGCGCGGCGAGATCGAAGCCGTCCGGCACCTTCAATTCGAGCACCATGATCGTGATGATGATGGCGATCACGCCATCGCTGAAGGCTTCGACGCGTCCCTTGCCCATCGGTCGGTTTCCTGATTGTGTAGTCGCGATTGTGAAGACCTGTGCTTGCGGGCATGGCACATCGCAATTGCCCGCCGGAGCCGCAGTATGCGGGACTGCCCGGGCAGGTCCGCACGCCGCCGATTATCGGCGATGACAACGGGACTTGTCGAATGCCGGCCGGCGGCGTATGCACGCCTCACCTTATCAGCGCGCCCCGCTCGTCCAACAACTGACGCAGAATGCTGCGATGGCACCGGCTTTCGTCCTCGCAGTAGCAACCGACGGAAAAGTTGGTCGTTTTCGACAAGGCGGCCAGCAGGTCCAACACCTTGCTGGCATCGCCGCCATTCATCTCCGCGCGAAATTTTTTCGCGAACGCGGCCCAATCGCGATCGCTCGTAACCGCCTTGGCTTCTTTGACCAACTCCGCGTCAGGCGACAAATTGGGGAGCCACACATCGTAATAGTCGCGGGTGGCGAATTCGGCCCGGGGTACGCCGCGCGGCGGTCGCCGAACGGTACCGATACGCAGCCCTTCGTCGGCCGCTCTCGGAGACCCAAGCTGGACGATGCTGATGCTCATGTTTTTTCCTGATCCGTGGTGGAAGCGCGACCTTCTCCCGTCGGGTCGATCAACGCCGCTCGTCAGTGGTTCTGCAATGCAGGCTCAGCGTCTCAAGCCCTTCATGGCCTCGATTTCCATCGCGGCGTTCCGCTCTTCGCTCGCCTCGATCGGGTCCATCGCCTCGTCGATCGAGGCCGCCGCACGTTCCGCGGCGGCTTTCGTTTCGTCGAAGTCGGGATCGAATTCTCCGTCGTCATCGCCCGGCGGTTCCAGCATGTCGCGAAGCATGGACGCCAGTTCCGGCGTGTCCCACTCCGCGCCCTGTTGCTTCTGCTTTTTTATGTAGTGTCTGACTTCCGCGTCCTGTTCCGGGGTCAACGGTAGACCGCGAAAAGTGCTTTTAGGGTCAGCATCATTCATGATCTCGCTCCAGGATACGTGCCAGTTCGAGTTTAATCCCCGAGTTCAGTCCCGTCACGGCGACGTGATCTCAGCTATCGGTCACTGGCAAACGCCAGGGTAGTACACCGCCAGCCACACGCTCGGCTCCGTGTCGCTCGTCCATGCCACCCGATGCCGGCAATGCGCGTCGATCAGCACGTGGTCGCCGGGTTTCATCGGATGCAGCTCAGGCTCGCCTTCGAATTCGAGCGTCGCCGCGCCGCTCAGCAGCACGACCCACTCGGCGCGCGGGCTGTCGTACCAGAAGTCCGGCGGACTTGCGTGCCCCCGCGAGACGATCCGTTCGATGCTCACACCGGCCTCTTCCACGAGCGCGTCGACTTGCTCGTCAGGGCCCGCTGGCGCACCGGGATCGAAGAGGTTGCCGCTGCTGATCGTGCGTTTCATCGCTTGTGCTCCGGCTATGCTCGCTACCTGAGTTCGTTGCACGTTTTCGTCGAGGGCGCTCGCCCCCGGTTTGCCACCGGGTGCGCCGCTCATTTCATCGGCTTGAGGCCATCGAGCAAGGTCGGCACCAGTTCGCTGATGGTCGGATGAATGTGCATGGCGTACTGCAAGCTCGGATACGGCGCGCCGGCCGTCATGATGTCGATGAACGTGTGCAGCGCTTCGTCGCCTTCGATGCCGTGGATCGCCGCGCCAAGAATCTGCTTGCTTTGCGGGTCGACCAGCACCTTCATGAAACCGTCGGTCTCGCCGCGTTCACGGGCGCGGCCCACCCGCGTCATCGGCATGGTGGCGATCAGCGCCTCGCGTCCGGCTTTGCGCACGTCGGTCTCCGAAAGCCCGACACGCGCGAGCGGCGGGTCGACGAACACCGCATACGTCATGATCCGCGTATCGACGCAGCGCGCGCCGCCGTCGAGCAGATTGGCGGCGACGATCTGAAAATCATCGTAGGAAGTGTGGGTAAAGGCGCCGCGTCCGTTGATGTCGCCGATCGCCCAGACGCCCGGCACGTTGGTGCGCAACTGGCCGTCGACGGGAATCATGCCGTGCTTGTCCGTCGCGATGCCGGCCACATCGAGGCCGAGGTCGTCGGTATTCGGTTCACGGCCGGTGGCGAACAGCAGGTGCGACGCTTCGAGCGCGGGAATGTTCTGCTCAAAGCCGATGCACACCTCGTTCTCGTGATGCGGATGCGGTTCGACCCGCGAAGGTTGCACGCCGAACACAAACTCGATCCCTTCGCGCGCCAGTACCTTCTGGACCGAGCCGGCGAAGTCGGCATCCTCACGCGTCAGCACGCGTTCGCCGCGCACCAGCACCGTCACCCGGCTGCCGAAGCGGCGAAAAATCTGCGCGAATTCGAGCGCGATATAGCTGCCGCCGACAATCGCCAGATGGTCCGGCAATTCCGTCAGTTCGAGCAGGTTGGAGTTGGTGTAGTAGCGAACGCGCTCAAGCCCATTGAGCGGCGGCACGACGGCGCGCGTACCGGTATTGATGAAGATTTCGTCGGCGCTGAGTTCGTCGCGCACCGAGCCGTCCGGGCCGCTGATGGCGAGCGTATGCGCGCCGGTGAAGCGCGCGTGGCCTGTGAAGACGGTGACGTTAGCCGTGCCGCGCAGCCATTTCTCGACACCGTCGCGCGATTGGCCGATGATCCTGTCCTTGCGCGCCTTGACCGCTGCCAGATCGACGCTGACCGCACCGCTCACCTGCACGCCCAAGTCCGCGCCATGGCGTGCCACGTGGGCCCCACGGGCGCTGGCTACATACGATTTGGTGGGTGTGCAGCCGACATTCACGCAAGTCCCGCCGAAGGCCCCGCGTTCGATGACCGCGGTTTTACGGCCGCTTTGACCGAGACGGACAGCGAGCGGCGTCCCGCCTTGTCCCGTACCGATCACGACTGCGTCGAAGTGCTGTGGCATGGCAGATCTCCCGAGGCTGGGGTGCAGGTCGTAGCATCTTACCCTTAGCGCCTCGCGTTGCCGTTACCGCCCCTTCTCGTTGCTTTTGTTGCGCGCGGTGACGTTCGCGCGCCGGCTGCCGATCTGTTTTCGCGCCGCCGATGGGCCAGCGCCGCGGATTGATGGAAATTGCGCCCGGTTGTGTTCAGGCGTGGCAATGCACAGCGCAGATCAACTCGCGCGAACGTTGCAGCGCGGCCTGCGCGCCGCGAGCGGCCACGACCCAGCCGACCTGGCCGAGGTTGAAATCCTGCGACACCATCACCTGCATGAGGGCGACCATCGGCAGGATCACCGCTGGTCGATAGAGCTGGTTTTGAATCAAGGCTGGCATAACGGCTCCCGTCGCGCTGGGCCGCTTCGGCTCGGCGCGGAATTTACATTCGATGGGAGAATTTTAGAGAGACCGGGGCCGCGGATAAATACCGGGAACGCGAAGGCACTTGTTTGCGAATCTGAACAATCGAATCTGGATCCCTGCGGCAGTGAGGTTCAATTGCTGTATTAGCCCCTCAGGCGAAGTGGGATTGCCGCGCCTGCAGCCGTGGCTGGAGACGTCAGGACAGCTATGAAGCGCTGGCCAGCCCCACCTGCGCGTCATGCAAGCTACGTGCATAAGCGCTCGCCCCCACAGGCCGGCTATAAAAATACCCCTGCTGCTTGTCGCACGCGATCCCGCGCAAAAACGCCGCCTGCTCGGCGGTTTCCACCCCTTCCGCCGTGACATTCATGCCGAGCGAATGGGCCATCGCCACCACCGCCTGCGTGATCGCGATCGAATCGCGATGATCCGGCAACCCCGCGACGAAAGAACGGTCGATCTTCAGGTTATGCAGCGGAAACCGCTTCAGATACGACAGCGACGAATAACCGGTGCCGAAATCGTCGACGGAAATTCGCACGCCCATCGCGCTCAACGCGGTGAGCATCGGCAGGACGGCGTCGCTGTCGCTCATCAACAGCCGCTCGGTAATCTCCAGCTCCAGCGCCGCCGGCTCGAGCCCGGACTGCTCGAGACAGCGCTCGATGCGCTCCACCAGCCCGCCTTTGAACTGGCGCGGCGACAGATTCACCGCGACGATCAAATCCGGCGCCAGCGTGCGCCGCCACTGCGCGACCTGCTCGCAGGCCCGCGCCAGCACCCAGGATCCGATCTCGACGATCAGGCCGGCGTCTTCGGCCACCGGAATGAATTCCACCGGCGAAACGTTGCCCAGCTCGCTGTTGTACCAGCGCAGCAGCGCCTCGGCGCCGATCGTGCGGCCGCACTGGCTGTCGACGATCGGCTGATACACGAGACTGAGTTCATCGGTGGCGAGCGCGCGCCGCAACGCCTGCTCGATCATGAAACGGCGTTGCAGATGCTGATTCAGCTCGGCGGTGAAGAACTGAAAATTGTTGCGGCCGCATTGTTTCGCGTGGTACATCGCCGAGTCGGCGTTGCGCATCAACGTGGGCACGTCCTGCCCGTCTTCGGGAAACAGACTGATGCCGATCGACGCACCCATGTAGTACTCGTTGTCCGCCACTGCGAACGGTACCGCGATCGTGTCGAGAATGCGCTGGGCGAGCGCGATCAGCCGGGCCGTGTTTTCGTAAGCGCTGACCACGATCACGAATTCGTCACCGCCCACGCGCGCGAGCGTATCGTCGCGCGCGACACACGCCGACAGCCGCTCCGCCACGCTGCACAGAAGCGCATCGCCGGCCTCGTGACCGGCGGTGTCGTTGACCTTCTTGAAACCGTCCAGATCGACGAACAGCACGGCGACCCGCGCCAGCTCGCCCATCCCCGCCACCTCACCCGGCGTGAACAGATCGCGCATTCGCTCGGCCAGGTAGGCGCGGTTGTAAAGGCCAGTGAGTGGATCGCGGGTGGCCAGAAACTTGAGCTGCCGTTGCGCCTCGCGCACCGGCCCGATGTCGGTGAACGAGATCAGCACCGAGCTGGGTTCGCTGTCGCCCGGTTTGATGATCGGCACGACATTCTCAGTAATCCAGATGACATCGCCGTCCGTGAGTTCCAGACCGATCGTCACGCCGAGCTTGGGTTTGCCGGTCGCCAGCACCTGACTGGTCGGACGATCGACCTCGGTGACGATGGAACCGTCCTCGTGATACGCACGCACCATCACCGTCAGAATGTCGTGACCGACCAGCTCGGCGCTCGCGCGCAGAATGCGCTGCGCACTCGGATTGCAGGCCAGCACCACGCCGTCGCGCGACTGCACGATGATGCCTTCGTTCAGATGGTTCACAACCAGCCGGTGATGCTCCTCGCTGTGCGCGAGGCGCTGCGCCATGGCGTCCTGATGGACGGCGAGACCGACACTGTGGCCGATGTCGTAGAGCATCGCCGCTTCTTCGGCGCTTGGCCGGCGCGAGGTGCGGTGATAGACCGCGAACGCGCCCAGCACCGCGCCGGCATCGTTTTCAAACGGCACCGACCAGCACGCGCGCAAACCGAGCGGCAACGCGAGGTGCCGGAAATCGGCCCACAGCGGATCGGTTTCGATATCTTCGACGGCGACCATGCGCCGCTCGTACATCGCGGTGCCGCAGGAACCGGCGCGCGGGCCGATCGGGACGCCGTCGATCGCGGCGCTAAAGTGCGCCGGCAACGAAGGCGCTCCGCCCACGCGTGCGCGTACGCCGTCCGCGTCCAGTAGCAGGATCGAACAGGTCGCACCATCGCCCAGCAGCGCTTCCGCGCGGCGGCATACTTCAGCGAGCAATTCCGGCAGCGGGGTGTTGCGGGTAATCAGCCGCAACACCGTACGCTCCGACGCCAGCACTCCTTCGGCCCGGTCCGGCCCGTAGCGGGTGCCCTCAGGCGTTGCTCCCATCGTGCAATCTGATGTCGCTTCGCGTGTCATTTGTGCGCCCCCTAACCCCACATCGGCAGGTTAGTGTACGCGGCGCACCGGGGTTTACGCGAGGCCGGCGCACTTTAATCGCGAAGCATGGCGCGCAAAGCGTGTGACCGGCTAGCCGGTCAGCCAATGAAGCGATTGCCCCATTAACACGGTGAATCCGACGAGCTCGGCCATCGGCAGCGCCAGGCCTGCCAGATGCGCGGCCAGCGCCACGCGGATATCGAGCGGCGCTCGCTGCATGGGTTGAGCTGGTTGAGCTGGGGCCACCGGCGCGGCCTATTGAAGGGAATGGGTGGACCGGATCGACCGTTCCACCCTGCCTCAGTTGTTTCCACTTCCTGGCGGTCTACCGCCGCCCTGTGGAGACCCACCTTGAGGGCGGTTATTCTCACCGCCTTGCTGGCCACCCTGCGGACGGCCGCCTGCATTGCCCGGTTGCTGCCCGCCTGGTGGACGGCCGCCCGCATTGTCCGGTTGCTGCCCACCTGGTGGACGGCCACCCGCATTGCCCGGTTGCTGCCCACCCGGTGGACGGCCACCCGCATTGCCCGGTTGCTGCCCACCTGGTGGACGGCCACCCGCATTGTCCGGTTGCTGCCCGCCTGGTGGACGGCCACCCGCATTGTCCGGTTGCTGCCCACCCGGTGGACGACCGCCCGCGTTGCCAGGCTGTTGACCACCCGGTGGCCGACCGCCTCCATTGCCCGACTGTTGCCCGCCTGGTGGACGTCCGCCTCCATTGCCCGGCTGTTGCCCGCCCGGTGGACGTCCGCCTCCATTATCCGGTGGCCGACTGCTTGGCGGCCGACCACCCGCATTCCCGGGTGGCCGTCCGGCACCGGGTCTCGGCGGTGGCGGAGGCGGATGATGCGCCCAGCGGGATTGCTGCCCGTACCACGGCCGGCCCTGATAATAATTGCCCCAGTAAGTACCGATCGAGAACGTCACGATCGGCAAGCCAAGCCGATCACCGTGCCGTAGCTCATCACCGGCACATTGCTGCCCTGATAGGGATAGCTGAGTCGCGCCGCATAGACCCAACCGCGCAAGTTCGGTGCGGCGACGTCACACCATTGGTAGTTGCTGATGCAACCCATCACGCTAACCGGGACACCGCCCGGCAACTGCGTTACAACGGGATAATCCGAAGCCGGCCCGGCGCGCACGTTGACCGTGCTGTTCGTATAGGCCTGCGACTGTGCGGACGCCACTGCTGGCAGCGCCAGCAAGCTGGCCGCCACATACATGCATCGAACGAGGTGTTGTTTCATTTTATCTCCCGTTTTTTACGTCCCGCGTTTGCGTGCGTGCCGCTACGGCTTGCATGTGTACCTGCCTGCACGCACGTGTGAATGCGTCGGGCCTGGTCGTCGCTTCAAGCGGTGTAGCGGCCACAGCGCCTACTCATCCGCACCCGCAATGCACATGCCTGAAACCACCCGGCAAATGCTTACGAACTTGCCCAAGCCGTTCCAGTGCGCCCCGCGCAAAGCAAGATTTGGTAATCACCCACCCGAACTCACGCTGTTTTCGGGCATCTGCATTCCGGCGACTCGGCCGATCATCCATTGCATGAAAAACCCATGCACCGCCGGGAGCACCATGAAAATGTTCCGACCAATCCTTGTCGCCGCACTGATGCTCACGCATCTGCCCGCTCACGCCACCAGCTTCGACTGCACCAGGGGACGCTCGCTCACCGAACGGATGATCTGCAACGACCCTGCGCTCTCGAAGCTCGATGACACGCTTGGCCAACTGTACTGGAAAGCGCGGCGACGGGTCATCAACCGTCGCGCCTTCCTCACTGACAGTGACAGCAAGTGGGCGTGGCGGGAAGCGAATTGCCGCGATGCGGCGTGTCTGGGGACGTGGTATGCGACGCGGATCGAGGAACTGCAGCGGCTGATCGAAAGTATCCGAACGGAAACCCAGGATGGTCCGGCCGAACCCGACACTCAACGTAAAGCGGTGATGCCCGCGCTACAGCAAACCGAAGCCGCGATGCTTCGATGCACCGCGGCGGATCCCGGGATCGTCGTGAACGACCAGTGTTCCACCGTAATCAGGGAGAACAACCGTAAGTGGAAATATCAGCCGCACGGCGGCGACTGGTTCTGCGGACTGGCGATGCTCGCGCCGGCGGAAGTGCGATAGCACTACCTGCCGCTCCAGAACCTCCGCTGGACATCCATCACCTCAGCCTCCACCTCGGCCACCGGACCGATCACCTCGACGGGCTTCTGGCAGTGATCGAACACATACCGGCAATCCACGCTCATGGTCGGATTCTCGGAATGATCGCCGGTCGCCTCCAGCAGGCGCTTCTCGGTCATGCCAAACACGACGCGACCGATATTGGCCCAGTACATCGTGCCGGCACACATGCAGCAAGGCTCGACCGACGTGTACAGCGTACAACTCCACAAGTACTCGGGCGTGAAGTTCAACGCCGCCACGCGAGCCAGCACCGACTCGGCGTGATTCACCGTGTCGACATTGCCCTGCTCCATCAACACGGTCTCCTGATCCGGGCCGACCAGCACCGCGCCGAACGGATGGTGTCCCAGCAGCGTCGCCCGCTCGGCTACCCGGCTCGAATGCCGCAGATGCCGTACGACCTGCTCGTGCGTCGGCGTTAAACCCTGCGGCGGATAGGCCGGCGCCACTCCAGCGGCGCCGGCATCGGTCAGGACGGTAAGACTCACGGGCGATCTCCTTTAGTTTTTAATAATAGTTAGGCAAGCCAATCAATGCCTTACTTCGGCAGCGAACCGTCGACGCCTTGCACGAACCAGTTCAAACGCAGCAGCTCCGCATCGCTCAACGACTTGCCCGCGGCGACCTTCACCACACCGGACTGATCCGCGATCGGTCCGGCAAACGGATTGAACTTGCCGGAGATGATGTCATCACGCTTCTGGCTCAACGCCTTTTGCGCCGTCGGCGACACCGCATCCGTGTTGATGTTGGCCAGATCGATCGCCTTCTCTTTCAGCCCCCACCACACGGGCGAGTTATTCCACGAACCCGCCATCACCTGCTGCACCAGATGCGTGTAGTACACGCCCCAGTTGCTCACGCACGCGCCCAACTGCGCGTTCGGCCCGAACTTCTTCATATCGGAGTCCCAGCCGAATGCATGCACTTTCCTCTGCTCGGCTGTCTGCATCGTCGCCGTCGAATCGGTGTTCTGGATCAGCACGTCGGCGCCCTGGCCGATCAGCGTCTCGGCGGCCTGCTTTTCGAGGCCCGGGTCGAACCAGCTATTGATCCACACGACCTTCACGCGTGCATTCGGATTGACCGAGCGCGCACCCATCGTAAATGCGTTGATGTTGCGCACCACCTCCGGCACCGGCACCGAGCCGACAAAGCCGAGCGTGTTGGACTTCGTCGTATAGCCGGCGACCAGTCCGGCCAGGTAGGCGCTCTGGTAGGTCCGCACGTCATAGGTGGCGAAGTTGGCGGCCTTCTTGTAGCCGGTCGCATGTTCGAACACGGCGTCCGGGAAGTCCTTGGCGACCTTCAGTTCGAAATCCTGGAAGCCGAAGCTCGAGCCGACCACGATCTTGTTGCCCTTGGACGCCAGATCGCGAAACACGCGCTCCGAATCCGCCGACTCCGGCACGTTCTCGACGCGCGTCACTTTGATCTTGTCGCCGAATTTCGCCTCGACCTCTTTCACGCCCTGCTCGTGCGCGTAGGTCCAGCCGGCGTCGCCCGGATTACCGAGGTAGACGAAGGCGATGCCGAGCGGCTGCGCAGTCGCGGCAGCTGCCGCTCCGGCACCGAGCGCGAGGGACGCGCCGAACGCTGCGGCAAGAACAGTGCGAACGGTCCGGGCGGTTTTGATGCGCAATGAGTGATGCAGCACTCGCGCCAGCTTTGCTTTCATGAATTCTCCGAAGATGATTTCCAGGTGCCTGCCAAAGTGCCCGGGACTGTCCCGGGCAAGGCTCCAGCATAGGGGGTCATATTCGAAGGTCAATTTCCGCGGAAAAATTATTTCTCGTTATCTCGCCCATAACGAAATCTGTATTTTGGTGGCAAAAACCTCAGTGAACGCGCGGCGGCGGGTCCGCCGGCTCATCGTCAGGCGAATCGCCCTCACCGAACAAATCCGCGCATAAGCCCTGGCCGAGCTCGCTCAGGCGCGCCGTTCCCGTGCCTTCCTCGTTAAACGTGGTGTCCACGAGGCCGCCGTCGACCAGCGCCGTCAGTTGCCGTCGCAAGCCGCTCATCGGCACATCCGCCTGCTTTGAAAGCTTGGCGAGCGACCACGCGCCGCCAGGCGTTTCCTGATGCGCGCGCCACAACTGCGCCAGCACGGCCATCAGTACCGGATCGAGTTCATCGTCTTCCATCGTGAATGTCTCCTCGCTTTTCTCAAGGCCGATCAGGCCATCTGCGCCACCAGTTCACCCAGCGTCTTCAATGCCGCCTCGGTCTGCGCCGTCCACGGATAGCTGTAATTGAGCCGGATGAAGTGGCGAAAATCGTCGCGCATCGAAAACATCATGCCTGGCCCGATCGTGATGCTGCGCGCGAGCGCCGCCTGATAGAGCCGCATCGAATCGACCCGTTCTGGCAATTCCACCCACAGCACGTACCCGCCTTGCGGCGTCGACATGCGCGTGCCCGCCGGAAAAAAACGCTGCACCATCGCCATCATGATGCTCGCCTGCTGCCGGTAGACCTTGCGTACGTGCCGCAGATGCCGGTCGTAGCCGTCCTGCCTCAGGTAATCGGCGACGGCGACTTGCGGCACCGAAGGCGTAGTCAGCGTGTTGAGAAACTTCAGCTTCTCGACCTGCGCGCGGTAGCGCCCCGGCATCGCCCAGCCGATCCGGTACGACGCGGTGAGGCTCTTCGAAAACGACGCGCAATGCAGCACCAGCCCCTTGGTGTCGTAGTTCTTCAAAGTCGATGGACGCGCCTCGCCGAAGTACAACTCCTGATAGACATCGTTCTCGATGGCAGGAATCTCGTGCGCGGCGAGCAGTTCGACCAGTTGCTGCTTGCGCGCGTCCGGCATCTGGAAACCGAGCGGATTCTGGAAGTTCGGCATCACCATGCACGCGGCGATCTTCTGCCGCGCGATGACCTGGGCCAATGCCTCGATGTCGATGCCGTGGACCGGATGCGTCGCCACTTCGATGGCGCGCATGCCGAGACGCTCGATGGCGTGCAGCATCGCGTAGTAAGTCGGCGACTCGACGGCGACCGTGTCGCCCGGCTTGGCGACCGCCTGCAAGCTGAGGTTGATCGCCTCCGTCGCGCCGAGCGTGATGATGATTTCGTCGGGATCGACGGGCACGCCATTCTCGGCGTAGCGCCGTGCGATCTGCCGGATCAGCTCGGGATTGCCGGGCGGCAGGTCGTCGATCAGATTCCAGCTCGCGTGACGCCGGGCGATCGCATTTGCGTACTGGTTGATGCGCCGCCACGGAAACAGCGACGGATCGGGATACGGTGAGCCGAGCGGAACGGCATCATGCGCGCGGATGCTGCGCAGGGTCGACAGCACGAGGCGGCTTACGTCGACCTCAGCGGCCACCGGCAGCGCCTGGGTTGCCGGCTGACGGTTCAGACGCGGCTCGTCGAGCGCAGCCGCCGTCGCCACCGCATCGCGCACGAAATAGCCCGACTGCGGCCTGGTTTCGACAATCCCCCGGCTTTCCAGCAACGCGTATGCGTGCAACACGGTCTTGATGCTGACGCCGTGCTGCTGGCTCGCCTGCCGCACCGACGGAATCCGCTCGCCCGCCGCGAAGACGCCGCGGCGTACGGCTTCGGTCATTTCGTCGGCGAGTTTTTCGTACAGTTTCAAGGACCGGGCTCGAACAAAAACTTGGGCGGGAACGCCAGTCTATGACAAATTTCCCGCAACTGTACCCCTCTCCTTTCCGATTTTCTGTATGCTGCGCCGTTTTTGGAACACAGTAGGCTTTCATGCATCGGCATAAAGCCTCGTCCAAGCCACCTCCGGCGGCAAGATCATGAAGAAACCTGAAGCTCGCATCGAACCGTATACCCACCCCGCCGCTGGCTGGGGCGCGCTCAAATACGTCGCCATCAACCTCCTCAAGGAAAAGGTGACGGGCGGCGACTACCGCATGCTGCTCAAGCAGAATCAGCCGGACGGCTTCGACTGCCCGGGTTGCGCGTGGCCGGACCGCGAGCATGCGTCGACCTTCGAGTTCTGCGAAAACGGCGTCAAGGCTGTGGCGGCCGAGGCGACCAGCAAGCGCGTGACGCCGGCGTTCTTCGAGGAACATACGGTTGAAGAACTGATGGCGCAGTCGGATTTCGAGTTGGAACAGCACGGACGTCTGACCGACCCGCTCGTCTATGACGCCGTGCGCGACCGTTACGTGCCGATCGGCTGGGACGAAGCATTCGACCTCATTGCCGACCACCTGAAACGCCTCGACGATCCGGACAGCGCCGCCTTCTACACGTCGGGGCGCGCCAGCAACGAAGCCGCCTTCCTGTACCAGTTGTTCGTGCGCATGTACGGCACCAACAATTTCCCCGATTGCTCGAACATGTGCCACGAAGCCACCAGCCGCGGCTTGCCGCACACGGTCGGCATCGGCAAAGGCACAGTCACGCTCGACGACTTCGAACACGCCGATACGCTGCTGATCTTCGGCCAGAATCCGGCGACCAACCATCCGCGCATGCTCGGCGAACTGCGTGAATGCGCGAAGCGCGGCGCGACCATCGTGTCGATCAATCCGCTGAAGGAACGAGGCCTCGAGCGCTTTGCGAGCCCGCAGCATCCGGTGGAAATGATCACGATGGGCAGCACGAAGATCAGCTCCGTGTTCATCCGGCCGAAGGTGGGCGGCGATTTCGCCTTGATCAAGGGCGTTGCCAAACGCGTGATCGAACTCGACGACGAAGCGTTGGCCTCAGGTCTCGAACGCGTGCTCGACGTCGCGTTCATCGCCGAACACACGGTCGGCTTCGATGCGTTCGCCGACGATTTGCGTGCCGAAAGCTGGGACACGATCGTCGCCGAATCCGGCGTGCCGTTCGAAGACGTGCTGAAGCTCGCCGACATCTACGTGAAGGGCCGCGCGGTGATTTCGACGTGGGGCATGGGCCTCACGCAGCACAAGAACTCCGTGCCGACGGTGCAGATCCTCTCGAACCTGATGATGATGCGCGGCAATATCGGCCGCCGCGGCGCGGGCTTGTGCCCGGTGCGCGGACACTCGAATGTGCAGGGCGACCGCACGGTCGGCATCGAAGAACGGCCGACTCAGGCGTTTCTCGATCGGCTCGGCGAAGTCTACGATTTCGAACCGCCGCGTGAGCATGGTCTCGACGTCGTCAACACGATCCAGGCGATGCTCGACGGCAAGGTGAAGGTGTTTATCGGCCTCGGTGGCAACTTCTCGATCGCGACGCCGGACACGCCGCGCACATGGGAAGCGATGCGCTCGTGCGAACTGACCGTCCACATCACGACCAAACTGAACCGCAGCCACCTCATACATGGCCGCGACGCGCTGATTCTGCCGACGCTCGGACGCACCGAAATCGATCTGCAGAATGGTGTGGCGCAAGGCGTGAGCGTCGAGGATTCGATGAGCATGGTGCACATCTCGTACGGCATGAACAAGCCGGCCTCGGAGAATCTGTTGTCGGAGATTGCAATCGTCGCGCGCATGGCGCACGCCACGCTCGGCAGCAGCAAGATCGATTGGCTCGCGCAGGCAGCAGACTACGCGTTGATTCGCGACGGCATTGCGCAGGTGATCGACGGCTTCCAGAACTACAACGAGCGCCTCAAGAACCCGGGCGGTTTTCACCTGGGTGTGGCGTCGCGCGAGCGGATCTGGAAGACGCCAAGCGGCAAGGCGCAGTTCCTCGTGCATGCGATTGACGTCGACACGCCGATTCACCAGGCGCGCGCCGAGCATGGCGAGCGTCTGATGACCCTGATGACGACGCGTTCACACGACCAGTACAACACGACGATTTACGGCCTCGACGACCGTTATCGCGGCGTATATGGGCAGCGGCGCGTGCTGTTCGCCAACAAGGACGATCTCGCGATGCTGGGTTTCGTTGCGGGCCAGCGTGTGGATATCAAGAGCGTGTGGGCCGATGGGATCGAGCGTCACGCGGCCGGGTTCCTGCTGGTGGAATACGACATTCCGCGTGGGTGTCTTGGCGCTTACTATCCGGAGACGAATCCGCTGGTGCCGCTCTCTTCGGTTGCCGATGGCGCGGGGACGCCGACTTCGAAGTCGATTCCGGTGTTGTTGACGGCGTCGGCGGTTGAGACGGTTGAAGCAGCCGAAGCGGTTGCCGCTTGACCGCTGACCGTTGCCATCGTTTGCGAGTTTCGCGGGATTCTGATCATCAGTGAATCCCGAAGCTCGAGGCTTAAGGCTCAGGTCTGAGCCTTCTTCAGATCGCGGTGCGTAAGATACAAGCGCAGATCGAATTCAATCTGGTGGTAGCCCGGTTGCATGAACTCGCAGAGGCGGTAGAACGCCTTGTTGTGGTCGCTTTCTTTCAAGTGAGCGAGTTCGTGCACGACGATCATTTTCAGGAATTCCGGCGCGGCGTCCCTGAATAGTGAGGCGATGCGGATTTCTTTTTTTGCCTTCAGTTTGCCGCCCTGCACACGCGAGATGCTCGTATGCAGGCCGAGTGCGTGGCGCACAACGTCGAGCTTGCTATCGTAAGTGACTTTGTCGATTTGCGCGCCGTTGCGAAGGTGTTCGCGTTTGAGCTCCGCGCAGTACTCATACAGGGCCCGGTCTGTTTGCACTTTGTGCGTGTCGGGGTACCGCTTCGCGAGGTAAGGGCCTAGTTGTTCGTCGGCTATCAGTTTTTTGACTTTTTCCTGTAGCCCGGCTGGGTAGCCTGTCAGGTATTTCAGGTGTTGCATGATGGTGTTCTTTGCGAATGGCGACGGCACGGGAGTTGCATGCCTCGCGGCGGAGACAGCGGGACGCGGATTTTCGTTGAGCCGAATTCAACCGCGATTGTCTTCGCAGTCCGTCCACAACCGCAGCGGATCCCGGTGAAGCGGATACTGCTTGTCGAGCCACGCCGACAGTCGGGTCCAATCGGGGTGGTTGGTCCCGGTCTTTGCAGACCATGTCGACGACCTCTCGAGAATCTGTCCGTTCTCGCGATCACGGACAAGCAAACTGCCAAGACCGCTCGAACTGTTCTCCTGCGTTTCGACCCGATACCGTGGCAGGAGTCTCACTTCAGCATCCCCTGCCCAGCCGTACACGGCCCGGACCACGCCGGTTGCGTCCTTTAACTCCACTGCGCCGCTGGCCGGCCGAATGGCCGCCCAGCCTTCAGGAAATTCCGCGACGACCTCATTGCCACTTTCCCGGACCCATTTCATACGCCAGGCCCGCTCCATCGCATCGCGCACGTGCGACACCGACTCATACCCCGGAGGCAACTCGATCGCTGCAGGCAAGGTAACGAGGTTATCTTTCCAAAGCTTTGCCTCGCCACGATCACGTCGATCGGTTGTTCTGGATACTTCTTCTCCAAACGGGTTATCAGGCCGGCTAACGAGACGGGCGCCGCTTTGCTGCAGGTCGGGGAAAAGACCGTCTGCATCACGACGCGTTAGTTTTGGTTTTCCGTTTTTCATGGTGTCTCGCTGAAAGGCGCTCTCAAGAACGACCAATTTACATTAAACATGGCAACGTTCTTCGCAACGGCGCAATTATCCGGGCCGCGGCGGCCGCCAGTTCGATATGTTTCGCCACGAGGGCAAGCAGGAAGGCGCGCCGCCTTGCACGTCAATTTACGGTCTTTGCGAATGATTTTCGAGGACACCGTGACCGTGCGCAGCGACAGCACCGCTACGCCAAGGTCCGCCTGACCGAGTGTGCGCGGTCAAACGTGCGGCAGGTCGTCAATACATTTTTCGACGTGCTCGCCGGGGACATCAGTGTCAATCCCGTCATGGCCGTCGGTGTGAGCGACAGACACGATTTTTGGCCCCAGAAACCGTATGCCGCCGAGCGTAAAAAGGGACCAAACAGCATTCCCCCGACGGATCGTGGCCACGACTTCGGCCACCTCGACAATCGACGTGGGGGACAACCAATCACGCGTCGCCGGGTCGACGGGAGCCCAACGCACATGGGTAATCCTGTCGTTCGTCGGATTGATGCGAATGGCGTCTATAGCAAACGTGGCCATATCTGCCTCCATCATTCTGCCAAAGGAATTTCACTATTATGCGCTGCTTCTTTTTCTGGTTCACCAGCCAATTTCCTCGCCGGATCGTCTGCGACGGCGACGCGGCGCGCCTCGAGCGCATTTCCCCGCGGAAGGTGCTCGGCAGCGTTGTCTTCAGTCAGACTGATCTTGACGCGAGACCCCGTCGTCGCTCTGGACAAGCTTCGGGCGCCCGGTCGCGTCTGGACCTGTATCCACCAGCTTGTTGCGGTAGTCACAGGCGGGACAGAGGAAAAAGAATCCTTGTTCATCCAGTTCCGGCTCGACGCGATCGAAGTCGAACGAGACATTGCAGTTTCGACAGGTCCACATAGCGGCCTCCGTCGGTATCTTCGAGGAATCCTCGTATGAAGGATACTATCCGCAAGCCGATCCTCTGGCGCAAGATAATCAGTGCTGCCCCGCGTTCAGGAGCAGCCAGATCTGTCGCGTGTGCGCACCTGCGAGAATGCGTGCAAACACGGCGCCGCACCGCACGCACGTGTAGTGCTCTTCTGCTCGCGTATCCTTCACGGTGCCGACGCCGTTAGGCGTCAGGTCGTCATGCGGAGCCGCAGTAGCCGACTGCCCGTAGAGATCAGCGCATCGTGCGCATGGTTGAATCCAGAGTTGCATTTTGAACAACTAGAGCAGTGATCAGCCGTTGCTGACAACCGAGCCGCCTTCGACCATCAGGTCGACACGCCGCTTTCCTTCTACATACCCAGCCTCGCGGGCCGCTTCTTCGCTGCCGAACGTGGCGACAAGTTCCTGGAAGCGAATGCTCTGTCCGGCGAGGTGGGCATCGGAACCGTGGCGACAGATGTACGCCGAGTAGTGCCACAAGGTGGTTGGGGCCGGTGGACCGTATGCAAGGATCGGAAGGACCCAGACTTCATATCCGCTGTGTTCGATCTTGTCCCACATAGCTACCTCCATCGTGATCTTCGAGGAATCGTAGCATGTCATACCTGACGACACGGATCTCGCTGGCAAGCACGGCATGCGTCCCAACGCCGCTATTTTGTTGACACTCGCAGTCAGACTTCACTCATACAGAGCCAAATATTCATGCAGCGACTGAAGGACAGCGGCGCCCTCTCCGACAGCAGCCGCGACCCTCTTCACCGAACCACTGCGAACGTCACCAACTGCAAAGATGCCTTGCCGGCTCGTCTCCAGAAATCGAGGCGGACGATCCGGCGGACACGCCTTAAGTGCATCGGTGCCGGTGAGCACGAAGCCGTTCTTGTCCAGCGCAACACAATCGCCGAGCCAGCCGGTACTGGGCTGCGCACCGAGAAACAGGAAGACGTGCCGGATCGGTTTCTGTTCGATCTCCCCTTGCCGGTCCCATTTGACCGATTCAAGCCGCTCCTCGCCGTACAGCTCCACGACTTGGGTCCGCTGATGAACGGTAATGTTGGACGCCGCATCGATCCGTCGGATCAGATAATTCGACATGCTCGCATTGAGTCCGTCACCGCGAATCACGATGTGAACATGCCGCGCAAATCCCGCGAGAAAAACCGCTGCCTGGCCGGCTGAATTTCCGCCACCAACGATAATCAATTCTTCGTTGGCACAAAACGCGGCTTCCATGAACGTTGCGCTGTAGTAAACGCCGCGCCCCTCGAAATTCTCCAGGCGGTCCAGCGGCGGTTTCCGATAACGCGCGCCAGTAGCAATGACGACGGCGCTGGCATATACGTGCTCGTCGTAATTGAGCCGAATGTGAAAAGGCGGTGCGTCCTGGCAATCGATGCCGAGCGCTTCAATGGGTACGCCGACCTCGGCACCGAACTTGCGGCATTGCGACAGGCCGCGGCCGGCAAGCGCTTGACCCGAGATGCCCGTTGGGAACCCGAAGTAATTTTCTATCTTTGAACTGGTGCCCGCCTGGCCACCCGGCGCCTTGGTGTCGAGGACCGCGACCTTCAAGCCTTCGGAGGCCGCGTATACCGCGGCCGCAAGACCTGCCGGTCCGGCGCCCACCACGACCACATCGAACCGCTCGCCATTCAGCTTGTCGGGACTGAGACCGATTGCATCGGCCACGGCGCGGTGGGTCGGGCACTTCAGAACGTGACCTTGTAGCGTGATGACCACTGGTATATCAGCTTCTGTCGCGCCATTGCGTTCGAGAAGCGCCTGCGCTTCCTGATGCTCGACGATATCGAAGTAGGCCGATGGCTGACCGTTGCGGCTCAGAAAATGCCGAAGACGGAACGTGGCCGCGGACGCCGAACTGCCAATGACCAGAATACCCCCGCTCTGGTCCTGAATAAAAGCGACCCGGCGCAGGATGAACGCGCGCATGATCGTTTCGCTTAATTCAGCTTCCGCGATGACGAGCGCGCGCAGCGATTCCTCGTCGATAACGATCACTTCGCAATCACTAGTGGCGCGCGCCGTGGCCACCGCGGCGCGGCCGGCAAGCGTTCCGACCTCACCTGTGAAGCTGCCTGGACCGTGCCTGCCCAGCACATGGAGACCGTCTCCTGAGCCTCTCGTCGCCTCGATAGTCCCTGAGACGATGGCGAACATGGGAATGTGCCGGTCGCCTTCGGAGAACAGCACATCGCCCGTGTTCAGCCTGCGTCGCTCACCGTACCTCTCCAATAGTGCAAACTGTCTTTCATTCAGCGTTGGAAAAATCTGGTGGTGGCGGCTGCCGCCTGACACCAATTCTCCAACTCCGCCCGACGATTTATCGCTCATGGAGAGATTCCAAATGAGTGGGCACGGATTGTGACCCGGGTGAGCACCTTGAGGGCACGAATAATCAAAAGGACTGGAGACTGCGAACTGCAATATCCGTGCTGATTGTGTACCTGAATTTCGGTCGCAGTAAAGTGCGCGAGACGCGGTGGCTCGCCCGCACGCTGGATGGTAATGGCAGCGCGCCTATTCGAAAAGCCTTGAAGCGGCTGGTCCCTGCCGCTTCGTGAATCGTTATGTGTCTGCGGTCTAACGGGCCAGCGTTGCCGCCGATTCGATTGTTGCCGCGTCCTTCTCAGCTTTGGCGACGCGACCGGGGTTTACGCGGACGGCCTCCCCGCTCTGGTTCAGAAGGGATCACGTACGGCTCGAGCTCCATCAGGATCTCGTCGAGCCTGATACGTAGTTCCTTTGGCACTTGCGCCATCATCTCGGCATAGGCCTCGGTTGTTACCTGGCGCATGGCCTCGATTTTTTTCAAGCCAGCAGGTGTCAATTCAACACACTTCTGCCTGCGATCCTCGGCCGCCTCCCGACGATCCACCAGGCCTTCCCGATACAGTCCGTCGACCATACGACTGGCCGCAGCATGACTCAGGCCAGTTGCCTCGGCCAGTTCAGCAATGGTCTGTGAATCGTGGTGATGGAGATGGAACAGAGAGATGACACGCGCGAAGGTCACGTCGCCGCTTAACATCGTCGACTCAAGGGTTTACAGAATTTCCGGAAATCGAGCGGAATACAACTTGGTACGGGGACCGCATGTGATCGAAGCGGCTATGTGCGTCACCGAAGAGACTTTAGCGCGGTAAGGTAAGCGGTGCGCTCGGCCGTGACCAACCGGCGACCTTCAACTTGCGGGCGGAGGATCTGTTCGAAGAATAGTCGTTCGTCCACTGTGAACTGCGTCGCGAGAATGTCGCCGAGCCGCGGAGCCCAAGGGTGCGGCGAGCTGCCAAGCAGCACGTCCCAGGAGGTGACCGCGGCGGGACGTACATCAATGTGAAACTCCATATGAATATCCGCGAACCCCGCATCTAAAGCGAAGCGGACCAGATCGCGTTCGCCGTAGTTGGCAATCGGATTCGCAGAAATTTTTTCGTCAGTATCGGGAAACTGAGCGGATTTCCAGCGATGCAGCAGGTGGAAGAAGTTGTCCCCTGCTTTCTCGGGCAGACCTTCAACGATTTTCCGCAGCGAGCTTGCCTCGATTGCATCGTCGCGCATAATCGGTTCGGCGATCGACAGCCGGCCACCGGGCCTGAGAATCCGATGAAATTCCCGCAGGGCGGCCATCTTGTCCGGGACATACGCGAGAACGGCCCGTGTCGTGACTGCATCGACAGTGCCAGCCTCAATGCCATCGAGCGATTCGGCGGAGCATTGGATGAAGACGCACTGATCCTGGATGTTCCGCTGAACTGCGAGTGCTTCAGTGTGACGAAGCAGAGGTGCCGAAATATCCGTCATAAGCACGCGCAGCGATGGGCCTATGCGGTCGATCGCGCTTAAACCGATCAGCCCATCGCCGGTACCGATGTCGGCGAGCGTCATGCCAGGGGTAAGCCTCGCGCCGGCCAGAACGCGGTCCACATGGTGTTTGAGTTCGACATGGAGGGCTCGTTCGTGCCCTGGATCATCTCCGTGCCGGATATGTAACAGCCAATCGGACCACACATCGGATTGGGGCTGGGAGTCGGAGCTATTCATGTCGAAGGACGAATGTCGATTGGATAACGAGGTGTGTCGAATGACCAAAGACTCGAACCTCATCCCGGATCAGCCGACCAGCAGTTGGGCGGCATCGCCGTCGGCGAATGAATGTAAGGGACGTTACCTTATGAGAACCTGAGGGACTTGCTATCAGAGCGGGAAACCACGCAGGAATGTCTGGCGTCGGACTGTGGATAGACAAAGAGGTCCGCGCTATGAGAGGCTTCGCATCACGTCGACCCGACGGCGAGGCGATCCGCGCCCGGTGACGTTGACCGTATCACCCGGCCTCCGCTGAAAGTGGGTTGGGAAGTCGCCGTTCCAGCACGGCGATCCTTCAAGAAAACGAGAGCTAGAACGTGAGTGAGTGGGAAGCAGGCAGCATTGATGGTATTGCGTACACGTACGGCTATTGCGACGAACTGGATCCGCTGCGCCTTAGACTTCCGTTGCTACAGTCGGGATTCGCCCCTCCGGCCCTGCGTACCGCCTGCGAACTGGGATTCGGCCACGGCGTCAGCGTGAATATCCACGCAGCCGGGTCAGCTACAAGATGGTTCGGTACTGACTTCAACCCGTCTCATGCGAGCTTTGCACGGCAATTGACACAATGCGCCGGATCGCAGGCAAGCTTGTTCGCTGAAAGCTTCGCAGAATTTTGTAGGCGAGACGAATTGCCGAAATTTGATTTCATTGGCATGCACGGTATCTGGAGCTGGATTTCCGACGAAAACCGTGCGCTCATTGCCGATTTCATACGACGCAAACTCAATGACGGCGGCGTCGTGTATATGAGCTATAACACCCAGCCCGGGTGGGCCACGATGTTGCCCGTGCGCGAATTGATGAACTGTCATTTCCAGGCGAGCGCGAGGTTGAATGCCCACGGCGGCGTGCCCGCCGAAACGCAAGTCCAGACGCACATTGCAGCGGCGTTAGACTTCGTAAAGACCGTGGTTGCGACGCAACCCGGCTACGCAGTGGTCAACCCGCAGCTGGCTGAACGTGTCGACGCATTGTGCAACGAGAACACGCACTACCTCGCGCATGAATATTTCAATCGTGACTGGCAGCCCATGACTTTCTCGCAGGTCACATCATCGCTTGCCGCGAGCGGTTTGACCTATGGCTGTTCTGCGGACTATCGCGATCACGTCGACGAGATCAATCTCAACCCAGCTCAACGCGCCTTGTTGGTGGGCATTCGAGATACCGCTTTACGGGAGACCGTACGAGACTTTTGTATCAACCGGTCGATGCGGCGAGATTACTGGGTCAAAGGGAGCCGGACGCTCGGTGAGGAGGTGCAGCAGACGGCGCTGCGCGCGCATCGCGTCATGCTGGCGCTGCCGAGGGCTGCGGTCTTGCTGAAGGTGCGCGGAGCGCTGGGAGAAGCGACGCTACCGGAAAGCTCATATGGTCCGATTCTCGACGCGCTTACCAGCCATCACCCCGCACGTCTCTCCGATATCGAAAACAGCGTCCGCGGACGTGGGATTACACTCCCCCTCATCGTCAAGGCCGTGACATTGTTAGTGGGGGCCGGCGTGTTGCTGAATGTACAGGACGAGGCGCACATTAATCTGGCTCGTCCGTCGTCGGACAGGCTGAACGCCGCCATTTGCGAGCAGGCGCTCCAGCATGGGGACGTACAATTTCTGGTCAGTCCCGTGTCCGGATCGGGTGTTTTGATTCCCCGTGTGCCACAGCTCTTCCTGTTGGCAAGGCGACGTCATTTAAGGGAACCCACACAGTGGGCCGAATTCGCCGAAGCTGCTTTGCACAGGAACCCCACGCGGGCTCACGCCACGGAAGGAGTTTCCGTTAGCCCGCTGAACACCCGCGACGATCTGATTGCGAAAGCGAATCGCTTTGCTGAAATACATCTACCCATATTGCAGGCACTGGGAATCGCTTGAGGAAGAGATACGGTCGGCAAGCGGATGGCGCTACCTCCATGACCGCGTCCCCTCCAGGGGACAATCGCGCGTTCGGCCAACGCAATCGCCGCAGAATTGCTTACGGCGACCACGTCAACCTGCAATCAACGCGCGGCCGTTACTGCTGGTCGTCTGTCGATACAAAGGCCATGCCGTGCGGACTTACCAAATTGGTCACCAGAGGAAGGAGTGCTCCGCTACGCAGATCAAGTTGGCCGACATAAGCCGGCACCGCCGGCGTGCTACTCGTAGCGGCCACGCCCGTTGATGCGGAGAACGCCGCGTCGCGCTGCCAGACATTGGCACTAATCTTGTACACCACGTTCGCCTTCGTATCGGACACCAGCAGGTAGCCCCGTCGCGCAGTGGCGAATACCGTGTCGTCCACCTGCACGTTGCCGAGAAGCGGCAGATATTGCACTCGCGGTTCGTCGCCCGACGAGCGCAACAAGACAAGCTGACCATCTCCCTGATCATCGAGCAGTACATCACCCGACGGCGTCAGCGTCATTGAATCCGGATCGGTCAGGGTCAGGTTCGCCACCGTGCCAAACGGAATGTTGCTGGCGTCCAATGTGCCGCGCATTACCGGAGTGACGTCGATTGTGTAGGTGCTCGCATCGAGGTGCACAACGCGGACAATCGCGGGCCCCATATTCTTGCCGCTACTGTTAAGGGTGGGATTGGACGCGCTGAAGTAGGCCTGGCCGTCCTTGAACACGATGTCATCGTAACCGCCGCCGTGCAGCGTCTTGCCAAAGGAATACGGTTTGGATGCCTGGCCGGTCGAGGGATTAATGATGACGAGGTTTGGATTCGCATCCTCATTCTGCATCGCCCAGATCTCGCGAGTATACGGATTGATCTTCAGGCCATCGTTGTGTCCCGCGACTTGATAAGTCTTCACGACACTGTCGTCTTGCGCGTATTCAACAATCACGCTCATCGCGCCGTTCGAGCCATCTGGTGCGCCGTTATTTGCATAGCCGACCCAAACGTGACCATCGAGCACGGCCAGTGAATCCGGTGCGGTCATCAACCCGCCGGAACCCGCCGCGAACACGGTTATGCTAAAACCGGGAGTGACTAACGGCTTCGCCGCTGTTTGCGCGTTGGCGCCGCCAGCCGCGAAACTGAAGGCGGTGAACGCTAGTGCGGTGCAACTAAAAATGCGGCTTACTGCGTAAGCAGATCGAATGCTGGGCATGTTCGTCTCCGAAAACAGGTATGCGATCGGGAAAGGCAGAGGCACCGGCATATGCCAGGCACCCGGTAATGAAACGAAATATATGGAAACATGCGCGCATGACTGAACGGTGACGGCGCGTAAAACTACGCCGACTGGTATGCCTCCAGGCGTCTGCAAAGTTCGTCGCTATTAGTGTTCTTGCTGCCAGTCTGTGCCGAATGCGGGCGAGAACCGTTTGGCATTTTTACCTCTCCTTAAGAGATCCTTAAGAAGATGGAAAGTTTGAAAAAATATACTGCTCAAGCACTCCGAATCGAGGCCGATAGACAGAACGCAGTACACACGTATTTTCTCTATCGGGAGATTGGGATGTCCATTCAGGCAATCGGTCAAAGCGCCGTACAAGCAGCGGCTTCATCCGCCGCGTCTACCTCGAGTTCAGCGTCGAGCGCCCCGGCATCGGGCACGAGCGCCTCTTCGGCTACGGGGTCGAGCACCAGCACGCCCGCGTCGTCCGCTTCGTCAGCGTCGTCGTATACGGTCAACATCAGCAGCGCCGCACGTGCTTTGTTGGCCGAAGCAAGCGAGACGTCGGTTCAAACCGCGCAGGAAGCAGGAAAGGGCGATCAACAGGCGCAACGCCTGCTCGCCAAGGAGGCCGCAGCCAAAGTGCACTAACGCACTCAGGAAGTTCAGCCGGAGGGTAAGGACCGCCGCGCCGGATCGGCGGCGGTCCCGCAGAATTGGAATGCGTGCCGAGACGACACGCTGAGCAGGGTGAGCGCGCCGGCAGTCAAGCACCGGCCGCTATGCACCGCGTTGCGCGCAGTCGGCGCTCAACCTACCGGTTCACGCTCGAGCATGCCGCCTTTCGCGCGCCGTTTCGCCAGCCAATGGGACAGACGATCGAACCACAGATGCACCACCGGCGTCGTGAAAAGCGTCAGCATCTGCGAAACGATCAGGCCGCCGACAATCGCGATACCCAGCGGGACACGCAATTCCGCCCCCGCGCCGTGGCCGAGCGCGAGCGGCAGGGCGCCAAACAGCGCGGCGAGCGTCGTCATCATGATCGGCCGGAAGCGCAGTACGCACGCCTGACGGATCGCCTCGCGCGGCGATAAGCCTTGCTCACGCTCGGCCACAAGCGCGAAATCGATCATCATGATGGCGTTTTTCTTCACAATACCGATCAGCAGAATGATGCCGATCATCCCCATGATCGAGAGATCCTGGCCGCACAGCATCAGCGCCAGCAACGCGCCCACACCCGCCGAGGGCAGCGTCGAAATAATGGTGAGCGGATGAATCGCGCTTTCGTACAGGATGCCGAGGATCAGATACACCACCACCAGCGCCGCGGCGATCAGATACGGTTCGCTCGCGAGCGACGCCTGAAACGCCTGCGCCGTGCCCTGGAACGAACCCGTCAAACTGTCGGGTTTGCCTGCGGCGACTTCGGCCTGGTGAATTGCCGTCACTGCGTTACCGAGCGATTGCCCCGACGCCAGATTGAACGAGATCGTCACAGCCGGGAACAGCCCCTGGTGATTCACCGAAATCGGCGACACGTTGTTTTCGATTTTCGCCAGCGTGTTGAGCGGCACCAGTTCGTTCGTCAGCGGCGAACGAACATAGAGGTGCGCGAGCGCATCGGTGGTCAACTGGAAGCCCGGATCGACTTCTTCGACAACGTGGTACTGGTTCAACTGTGTGAACAGCGTCGCGATCTGCCGTTGACCGAACGCGTCGTATAGCGTGTCGTCGATGGCTTGAGCAGTAATGCCGAAACGCGAAGCCGTGCTGCGGTCGATCACGAGCGTGGCGCTGGTGGCTGCCGCTTGCTGATCCGAAGTGACGTCGGCGAGTTGCGGGAGCTTCGACAGCTTATCGGTTAGTACGCCCGCCCAATGATTAAGTTCATTGATATCGGGGTCCTGAAGCGTGTACTGATACTGCGCGGCGCTGATACGGCCGCCCACCTGAATATCCTGGCGGACCTGCATCGACAAGGAAATGCCCATCACCTTCGCCAGTTGCGGTTTCAGGCGATTGAGCACCTGCGCGGCGCTGTCCTTGCGCTGACCGAACGCTTTCAGGTTGATCATCACGCGGCCCTGGCTCACGGTGGGATTCGCACCCATCCAGTAGTAGACGTTATCGACGGCTGGATCGGCTTCGATGATATTGCCCAGTTGCTGCATTTTCAAAGACATCGCGCGCGGGGAAATATCCGGTGCAGCCTGCGCGACACCCATGATCAAACCACTGTCTTCCTGCGGGAAGAAGCCCTTCGGGATCACGACGAACAGCGCGATAGTCGCGACGATCGTCGCGATCGTCACGCCAAGCATCAGTTTCGGCCAATTCAACACCCAATCGAGACCTCGCTCGTAACGCCGCTCCACCGCGACAAAGCCTCGTTCGAGCCAGGCTTCAAGCTTGCGCATCCGCCCTGTGTCATCCGGCTCAGGCGAGCGGATCAGCCAGCCGCATAGCATCGGCGTGACGGTCAGCGAGACCAGCGCCGACATCAGGATCGCCGCGCTCACTGTAACCGCGAATTCGCGGAACAGGCGTCCGACAATGCCGCCCATCAACAGGATCGGAATGAACACCGCGATCAGCGAGATCGTCATCGAGATAATGGTGAAGCGCACTTCCATCACGCCGAGCAGCGCGGCTTTCATGCGCGGCACGCCTTCCTCGACATGCCGCATTACGTTTTCGATCACGACGATCGCATCGTCCACCACGAAACCCACCGCGATGGTCAACCCCATCAGCGACAGATTGTCGAGGCTATAGCCGAGCAGATACATCACGCCGAACGTAGCGACCAGCGACAAAGGAATCGTCAGGCTCGGAATGATCGTCGCCCACACGTTGCGCAGAAACGAGAAGATGACCATCACGACGAGCGCGACCGTCAGCATCAGCGTGAACTGCACGTCGTGCACCGACGCATTGATGGTTTGCGTGCGATCGCCCACGACATGCAGATGCGCGGCGGCGGGCAGCGTCGCTTCCAGCGCAGGCAGCTTCGCCTTGATGTTGGCAATCGTCTGCACGACGTTGTAGCCAGGCTGCTTGTGAATATCGAGGATGATCGCGCGTTCGTGCTGAAGCCACGCGGCCTGTTGGTTGTCTTCTGCGGCGTTCAGAACGGTGCCGAGATCGGATACGCGAATCGGCGCGCCGTTCTTGTATGCGACCACCAGATCGCGATACGCCGAGGCGGTCGTGATCTGGTCAGTGGCGTTGAAAATCACCGAGCGATCCGGGCCGTTCAGGCTGCCCTTCGGCGCATTCACGGTCTGCAAGCCGACGATCGAGCGCACGTCTTCCAGCGTGAGGCCGCGTGCGGTGAGCTTGTCGGGATCGAGCTGAATACGCACGGCAGGCCGCTGCTCGCCGTGAAAATCGACGAGACCCACGCCGGGCAACTGCGAGATCTGCTGCGCCAGATAGTCTTCGGCGTAGCTGTCGAGTTGCGTGAGCGTGAGCGAAGGCGACGTCAGCGCGAGTGACAGCAAGGTGAAGTCGGCCGGGTTGACCTTTTCGTAGGTCGGCGGATTCGGCAGATTCTTCGGCAAGGTGCCGCCGGCCGCGTTGATCGCCGTCTGCACGTCCTGCGCCGCGCCGTTGATATCGCGCGACAAGTCGAATTGCACCGCGATGTTGGTCGTGCCCAGCGAGCTCGACGACGTCATCTGCGTGATGCCCGCGATCAGCGAGAGTTGTCGTTCGAGTGGCGTCGCTACCGAAGTCGCCATGGTCTCGGCGCTCGCACCCGGCAACTTCGCCACGACCTGGATGGTCGGGAAATCGACTTGTGGCAAGGGCGCGACCGGCAGCATGAAGTACGCCACCGCACCCGCCAGCAGCACCGCGATGGCAAGAAAACTGGTCGCAATACGCCGTTTGATGAACAGTTCCATCAGGCTCATGACGGATTGTCCTGGTTAGCCTGACTGCCCGCGGAGTTTGCGTTGGCCGGTGCCTGGGCTACTGTCGGCACCGTGGTGGCCGCCACACGCACGCCTGGGTTCAAGCGGCTTTGTCCATCGAATACAACGAGATCCGCGGGCGCGACACCGCTGCGAATTTCCGTCATTCCGTCGACCGTCACGCCGATTTTCACCGGACGCATCTGCGCCGTGCCATTCGCGTTGATCACGTATAACTGCGTGCCGTTCTGCGTGTTCACCACCGCGCGGCTCGGCACGGCGACCCGCTGCGTATCGGTACGCAACAGCACGCGCGCATTCACCAGCTCGCCCGGCCACAGCTTGCGATCCCTGTTGGTGAAGGAGGCCTTGAGTTTGATCTGACCGGTGGTGGGGTCGACCGTACTATCGATGAACACGAGCGTGCCGTCGGCGAGCGCGGTGCTGCCGGAACGCGTGGTCACGTTCACCGCCAACGGCGCGGCCGCCTGATTCGCTAGCAGGTCGGGGAGCACGTCTTGCGGCACGGAGAACAGCACGGTAATCGGCTCCATTTGCGTGACGGTGACGATACCGGTCGTGTCGGTGGGATGCACGATCGCGCCGATGTCGGCTTCGCGCGCGCCGACGCGGCCTGTGAACGGCGCGAAGAGCGTGGTGAAGCTCAGTTGCAGGCGATCGCTCTGCACCAGCGCTGCATCTGCTGCGACCGTGGCGGCGAGCGCTTCGACTTGCGCCTTCGCGGTGTCCACGGCCTGGGTGGTCGCCGCGCCAATGCCGACGAGCTTCGAGTAACGCGCGAGATCGAGCCTCGCATTATCAAGCGAGGCCTGGTCCTTGCGTTGCGCCGCTTCCGCCTGATGCAATTGCGCAGTGAGCGGTCCCTGGTCGAGTTGCGCGAGCAACTGCCCTGCCTTCACATCCTGCCCTTCAGTGAAAGCCACGCGCTGCAACTGGCCGTCCACACGCACTTTGACGTCCACAGTATTGAGTGCGAGGACCGTACCCACTGCGGCCACGCGAATCGGAAAATCGCTGATCACCGGATGACCCGCGTTGACCGGCACCGCAGCCACGGGCTTCACGGCCGGATGCTTCGGCCATAACCACGCGACAAGAATCAAGGCAAGGACAACGCACGCCACCACGAGCGGCGCGCGACGGCGCGCCCGGGGCGCCTCGTGATTCGGAATATCAGCAGGGTTCATGAGCGGGAAGGCGTAGGAGTGGAAGCGGTGCCGCTATCGGTGACACCGAAGCCACCGCCGAACGCGCGAAACAGGCTCACCGACGCTTGGAGGCGCGCGAGCCGCGCCTGCACCAGTGTGTCTTCGGCTTGATAGAGCGTGCGTTGGGCGTCGAGTACGGTCAGAAAGTCGACGGTGCCGAGCTTGTATTGGGCTTGCGCGAGCGTGGCGGCTTTGCGGGCAGCGTCAGCGGCGGTCTGGTCGGCGGTTTCCGCGAGCTGCTGCTGTTGCGCCGCCGAGAGCGAATCCTCGACGTCCTGCAGCGCAGTCACCACGGCCTGCCGGTAATCGGCGACGCCCTTGGCTTCGGTGGCCTGGCTTGCGTGCAACTGACCGTGCAGCGCGCCGCCGTCGAAGAGCGGCGCGGCCAGCGACGTGGCGAGGCTCGCAAACGGACTCGACAGAAAATGCGAAAGGGACTTGCTGCTGAGCCCGCCGTCGGCGGTCAGCACGATGTTCGGCAGAAAGGCCGCGCGTGCCGCGCCGACGCTCTCATTAGCCGACTGCAACTGCGCTTCCTTCGAGCGGATATCGGGGCGCGTTTCCAGCAGGCTGGCCGGCAGATTCGGACGCGGCTGGGGAATGGCGATTCCGGCGAGCGCGGTGTCGTTGACCGTGAACTGCTCAGGCGCGGTGCCCACCAGCACGGCGAGCGCATGGATGTTGGTGTCCAGTTGCTGTTGCAGCGCCGGGACCGCCGCCTGGAAGGTGGCGAGCGCATTGCGCTGCTGCTGGACCTGCAGCTCGGTTGCGACGCCCGCCTCCTGTTGCGCGAGCAACAGTTGCAGAATGTGCGCGGCATCGTCGGAAATGGACCGTGCGATCGCCAGACGGCGGCGCAGGCTCTGCACCTGGAAATACGTGTCCGCCACCGATGCGGTCAGCGTCAACGCCACTGTATCGCGATCGAACTCGGATGCGCGCGCGAGCAGGTCCGCTGCGCTGGCGTTAGCGGCGTTAAAGCCCCAGAAGTCGACCTCGTAACTGGCTTCGGCGAACAGGCTTTGGGTTTTGGTGGTCGAGCCACGCCCCTGGTGAGCGCGGTCGAAGGTGGCGCCGAGCGAGAGCGACGGATACTGCGGCGCGCCGGCTTTCTCGGCGTTGCCGCGCGCCTGTTCGACGCTCGCAATCGCGGACGCCAGCGTGAAGTTGTTGCGCAGACTGCGATCGACCAGCGCATCGAGCGCGGGGTCGTGATATTCGCGCCACCAGCCGCTCCTGACGGGAACGGTATCGGCGAGCGAAGCATTCGCCGCGCCGTCGAAGCGCTGCGCGAGCGGCGCACCCGGCCGCTGATAGGCCGGCACGAGCGAGCACCCGGCCAGAACCGCGACGCCGAGTGCGCATGCGGCACATGCGGCAGCACGCAGGGCCCGATGAGGCGCACGAGGACTGACGACGCGCGAAAACGGCGCCGGACGGGACAGCCCTGACATTGGAGAACACTCCGGCAACATGGGAATGTCGCCAGAGTAGTCAGCGTGTCCTGTCGGCGCTTTCGCCCAATAATGAAAAAAATTTAATGCGCCGCAACACGCCGTCGGAGCGCGTATCCATGTCGCCGCAAAGCACCTGCTAAGGTGCCGGGTTCAGCACATAACCCGCACCCACCACGGTATGAATCAGCGCCACCGGAAAATCGCGATCCACCTTCGCCCGCAAGCGATGCATGTGCATATCGATGATATTGCCGCGCGGTTCGAAATCGTAATTCCACGCTGCCTCGAGCAGCATGCTGCGCGTGACGACCTGCCCTTCGCGTCGCGCCAGACATTCGAGCAACAGGAATTCGCGGTGCTGCAGGCGTAGATCGCGGCCGCTGCGCGTCGCGGTTCGCGCCCGCGTGTCGAGCATCAGATCCGCGCATTCGAGCCTCTCGCTCATCCTGCTGCGATCCGCGCGCCGTGCAAGCGCCTCGATTCTCGCCAGCACTTCGACGAAGGCATACGGCTTCACAAGATAGTCGTCGCAACCGGCGCGGATGCCCTCCACGCGCTCGTTCAGCCCGCCGACCGCTGACAGCATCAGCACCGGCGTGGTATCGCCGCCTGCGCGCAATTGCTGCACGAGGGCGATGCCATCGAGCGCCGGCAAAAGCCGATCAGTCACAATCACGTCGTAGATGCCCTCGCGCGCGTACGCGAGCCCGGTCGCACCGTCGGCCACCGCGTCGACAATGAGACCGCTCTCGCTCAACCCGCGCGCCAGAAAATGGCTGGCGCGCGTATCGTCTTCGATCAGAAGGACTCGCATGCGCTAATCACGGCAATGAGGACTTACATTAAAATTTTTTCATGTTGGCGCGAAACGCCTGTGCGGCTTCACGCGGCATACTGCGGACATCGCAGGTACGAGCGTAGTGTAAACGGCGCGGTTCGCGCAGGCTCGACACGCGCTCACTTCTGGAAAAAGGCATGTCGAATGTATTGGTCGTCGAGGACGACGAGCAAACCCTCGCGGAGATCGTTGAAGCGCTCACCGATCACGGCTGCAAGGTGCAGGCCGCGAGCACGGGCCGCGACGGTTTGATGCTCGCGGTCGCCAACAGTTATGACGCCATCGTGCTCGATCGCATGTTGCCGGGTGGCCTCGAAGGGCTCGGCATGCTGGCGGCGTTGCGCAGCGCCGGCGTGGTCACGCCGGTATTGATTCTGAGCGCCCTGTCCGCGGTCGACGAACGCGTGCGCGGCTTGCGCGCCGGCGGCGACGACTATCTGACCAAGCCGTTCGAATTCATCGAGCTGACCGCACGGCTCGACGCGCTGATGCGCCGGCGCGAAGCGGCACCCGGTGTGCAGGAATATCAGGTCGGCCCATTGCGTCTCGACCCGCTCAAGCGCGAAGTGAGCTGCGCCGGCCGTCCGGTGTCGCTCTTGCCGCGCGAATACCGGCTGCTCGAATACCTGATGCAGCATGAGGGCCAGGTGGTGAGCCGCACCATGCTGTTCGAGGCGGTGTGGGATTACCGGCTCGACGAGCGGACCAATGTGATCGACGTGCATATCAGCCGCCTGAGAAAGAAGCTCGACCCGGACGGGACGGCTCCGATGATCGATACTGTGCGCGGTTCGGGGTACATGCTCCATGCGCCTGACTGACCTGCACCGCACCACCGGCTTTCGCCTCGCCACGCTGTTCCTGATGCTGTTCGGCGTGATCGCGATACTGTTGTTCGGCTACCTGTACCGCGAAATCACCGGCTTCGAACAGGAACGCATCGACGACTGGCTGATGCGCGAGCACGCACAGTTGACACGCGAAGAGCCGGACGAACTGGTGGCGCGATTCGAACATCAGAATCAGTTCGATCCGCGCCACCAGCGCCCGTTCGGTCTGTTCGACGCTGCAGGAAAACATCTTGCCGGCGGTTACGCGGGCGATCAACCGGCTATCCCCGTGTTCGACCAACCGTTTTCCATGCGGCTCGCGAAGCTGCCCGGCCACCCGCCCGGCCGATGCATTGCCGCGCGCGTACCGGATAGCCGCATCGCATTGCAATGCCAGAACACGCGCGAACTCGACCACTTCGACGAAGAACTGCTGCACGCGCTGCTTTCCACCGCCATGATCACACTCGTGATCGGCCTGGTCGGAGCGGGTCTGATCGGCATTTCGGCCATGCGGCGGCTCGACGCGGTGACTGCCTCGATCGAAGAAATCGTCGCCGGCAATCTCAGCAGGCGTTTGCCGATGTCTTCGAAACGGGACGACGTGGATCGGTTGGTAGGCGTCGTGAACGGCATGCTCGACGAAATCGAACGGCTCATGAACGAAGTCAAGGGTGTGTGCGATGCGATCGCGCACGATCTGCGCACACCGCTCACCCGGATGCTCGGCGGACTCGAACGTGCGCAGCGGCGCGCCAAAACCGATGCGGAGTATCGCGCGGCGATCGATGAAACCATCATCGAGACCAGCGGGCTGCTGCGCACCTTCAACGCGCTGCTGCGCATTTCGGAAATCGAAAGCGGCGTGCGCCGTGCAGGTTTCGCAACGGTCGATCTGGCTGCCGTCGCCGACGACGTCTTCGAATTCTACGATCCGACTGCCGAAGACAAGCAAATCGCCTTCGAATTGCAGCGAACGGTATCGGGGCCGCTTGAGATCCAGGGCGATCCGAACCTGCTATTCGAGGCACTGGCGAATCTGGTGGAAAACGCCATCAAGTTCGCACCGCACGGCGGCCATGTGCGGATCACGGTGTTCCGCGACAAAACCGGCGCAGGCATCACCGTTTCGGACGACGGGCCAGGTATCGCGCCCGCCGAACAGCAAGCGGTGCTACGGCGCTTTTATCGCGGTGAAGCGAGCCGTCACACGCCCGGCAGCGGGCTCGGCCTGAGCCTTGTGCTGGCGGTGGCGGGCATGCACGGCATGTCGATCCGTTTCAAGGACACGACACCCGGATGTGAAATCCTGTTGTACAGACCGACCGAGTAGTGTCGCGTGCACAGTGCGTGCGCGCGGCCTCAAGACTCACTGATCCGGAAGCCGTCTGCTTCGATCGGAACGATTCGTGCGGTGCTAGCGGTAAGGGACCGCAATGTAATCGCCAGGCGGCCAGTAAGTGGCCGGTAAGTGTTCCGGTCGCACCATCGCATCGACTGTCCTTCGCCACGGCCGCAGCGCTGCATGGCTAGTACCTCTTTTGTCATTTTTGTACCGGGAGTCTCCCGATGAAAAGGCGCGATCTGAATACTCTGGCGCTCGCCACCACGGTGCTTCTTTCATCGGGATGCGCTACGGGGCCCGGGCGCACCGCAGGCGACCCGCTTGAACCGATGAACCGAACCATCTACTCGTTCAACGACAAGGTCGACAGATACGCGGTCAAACCAGTAGCAACCGCCTACCAGAAGGTGACGCCGACGCCAGTACAGACGGCAGTCCGGAATTTCTTTTCCAATCTCGGCGATATCGGCAACTTTGCCAATGACCTGCTGCAACTGAAAGCGACAGACGCGAGCGAGGATGTAGTGCGCTTTGCGTTCAACTCCACCTTGGGGATTGGCGGCCTGATCGACTGGGCGACGCCTGCGGGCTTGCCCAAGCACCATCAGGATTTCGGCCTGACGCTTGCGCACTATGGCGTACCGATTGGCCCATATCTGGTGATGCCGTTGTTCGGCCCGAGCAGCGTGCGGGATGTCAGCGACGTCGCGGCAGGCGTTCTGCTCAACCCGTTCGCGGCCGCACCAGTTGCCGTTCAGGTGTCGGTGACCGGCACTCGTATTGTCAGCAAACGCGCCGATCTTCTAAGCGCCTCGGACCTGCTTTCACAGGCCGCGATCGATCCCTATTCGTTCACTCGCGACCTCTACCTGCAGAGGCGCCACATGCTCTCGACGAGATCCGCCGACTCCGACAAGTTGCCGGACTACCCAGATCCCTCACGTCAATAGCGGCATGGCCGACGCATGACGACAGTCTGCGCAGCTCACCGTTAAGTGTCTGGTAAGCCATGCGCGTCCAGTATGAAGGCCGAGTTCATCCGACTGTGGGAGCGTGTCCATGAAAGCCAGTACTGCGACCGCACTGCGCGCCAACCTCGTGCTCTTTTCGGTTTCGACAGTTATCGCGATCGTCCCGTGCGTCAGTCTCGCATCGCTGCTCGGCCTGCTCGACGACGGCGCGCCTACATTGCCTTACCAGGGCAGCATTTTTCTGCTCGGCGCCGTGATCATGCTGGCGCTGCGCTGGCGTGCGCGGCAAGCGTTCGACGCAGCGAGGCTCGCGCATAAGGTTCAACTGATCGGGAAGCACGATCTTGTAGCATCGATTGCCGATGACTGCCCATTTGCGTGGCTGGTCCAGTTGCACCTCGAACTGCGTGGTCATCAATGTATCCACTGACAACAGGTGTAAGCATGAAAAGTCTCGGTTATTGGCTGCTGCTCGGTTTGCTGCGGCTACTGTCGGTTCTGCCGTACGCGCTAGTTGCACGAGCCGGCAATGCGCTTGGCGCCGCGCTCTACACGCGCATGTCGAACACGCGTGTCTGCGAGCTCGCACGGCGTCAACGGGGACGGTTCGGAGCAGATATGATTGAGCGCAGCGCAAGTGCGAAACAAGTTGTCCGGCTGCTGCGCTCAGGCGTTCCCGTGATGCTGGCGGCGGACATGGACCACGGAACAACGGGTTCGGTGTTCGCGCCGCTCTTCGGTGTGCCGGCCTGCACGCTCACTTCCGTGTCACGCCTCGCCAGGTTGGGCGGTGCACGCGTCGTGCCCTTTGTGACCGAGGTATTGCCCGCATTTCGCGGCTATAAGCTGACGATCTTCGATTCGCTCGAAAACTTTCCCACGGACAGCGAAGCGCTTGACGCATGCACGATGAACGCGTTTCTTGAAAGGCAAATCCTGCGCCTTCCCGACCAGTACTACTGGGTCCACAGGCGCTTCAAACACCGCCCGGCAGGTATGCCCGCAGTCTACTGAAATTTTGCTTGCGACAGCGGCGGTGAAGAAAAATGGTGGCCAAGTTGTTCGCCCTGGGCGCCGCATTTGCGGACACGGTTATCAGCTACATGCGTCCCTTCTCGGTCAACGTCCTGACGAGGTCATCCGCAGTGGGCACAATCTTGCCGAAGTAAAGCCCGAAGTTAGACAGCGCAGCATCATGCATGACCGGATCGCAATCGGCGCACGCGTCCGAAACCAGCGCGCAGCCGAAACCCCGGTCAGCAGCATCCCGTGCTGTCGTCTCGACGCAGCAACTCGTCACCACCCCAGCGAATACCAGATTTTTGATCCCCATACGATCCAGGACGTTCTGAATTTCACTACCATTAAACGCACCTTGCGTGGTCTTGCGAATCACAGTCTCTCCATCCAGAGGGGCGACCTCCTCGCGGAACGCATAGTCCGGATTTCCCGTCCACCATAAGTTCTCGATTCCACTGGCCCTTTCCAGCATGCCCGACCATTCGCGAAACCGTATCGGGCAATCACGCATATCTCGATACGCCGACCCAATTGCAAGGTGAATGACAGGTCTTCCCATTCGACGAAAGGCATCGAGCAACGTGCGAATTGCAGGAATGGTCGTGCGCTCGAGCCTTTCGAGGTAGTAATGCATCGAACCGGGTTCTATCGCTTCGCATGCCTTGACCCAACCACGGCCGGCTGCAGCGTCGCTGTACTGAACGTCGACCACGACTAGCGCCGTGGCGGTGCAATCCGTGAAGTCGATGTCTGGAATCGTCGATGACAGGCTTTCAAACGCCACCTGCGCAGGAATTGACTCATGCATGCCGGGGTCCTCGATTCAGGTTGAACGTATCGCCCTCTCACGACGGCGGTACGCGTTCAAGTCGTCCATGCGGGACACTTGATCGTGGCTGCCATTGTGCATATATCAGTTAACGCGGGCATGCGTTAAAGCGACGGCCAAATACGTTGCAGCGACACCTGCATCGGTCGGCCTTGGTGATCGATGCAACCAACTGAACAGTATCTTCGGATTTCAGCAGACCCTGTGCGGAAAATCCGGGCATGGTCGCCTCGCTATCGGACCCGTCGCCTGCAATCCGTTTCCGGCGCCTCAGCCACCGGAATCATCTGACCCGGGGACCTCCCGGCGGCGACGTGGCCGGCAATCAAACGAAACCAGCCCGTCCCCGCCTTCTTCCCGGGCTGGGACCGCCGGTACATCCGACCTGGCTCAGTGCGCGACCGCGTGAATCTCGGCGATGTAACCGCCCGGGAACTGCACGAGCGCGGCGTCGCGGCCACCCGAGGTGAACGGCTGCACGAGTACGGTCGCGCCGGCCGCCTGCGCTTTCTTCAGCGTGTTGGCGAGATCCTTCACCTCGTAACCGGTCAACTCGTGCCCGAACGGGTAAGGCAGATGGCCGTCTGTCACGAGGACGGTGATCTTGCCGAAGCCTGATTCGATCCGGACCCGACGATACGTGTCGGCCGGCCGGCCAATCTCGATGCCCGGTGCGTTGCGGTCATCGGACACGACCTTGCCGTGCGAGAACACGACGAAATCGTGGATGAGCGCTTTCGCGCGCTCCGGCGACACATACACGCGATTTTCCGGCACCGTCTCCAGCGGATCGTAGTACGGCGCCTGCTTGTGCCAGTACAGCTGCATGTGCACACCACCCGGCCACGAGATCAGCGCATCACGCCCGATCGGATCCGGGAACGTGTCCACATATACATCCGCGCCATGCGCCATCGCCGACTTCACCGCCGCATCCATGTCGGTCACGAGATAGCCGGTGCGCTCACTGCCGAACGGGTACGGAACCGGCGTCTTGAAGCCAAATACTGACAACGTGCCGACCGGCGTGAACACGAGCTGCGACATCGTCCGGCTCGGCGTCGGCGTCACCTGGAAGACGCCCCGCTGCGACTTATGGCCGCCAAACGTCGCGACGAAGCTGTCGGTAAACCTGTCGAAGTCCTCGGGCGCGACGTAGACGTGTGTCGTGTCGTACTGCGGCCCTACGGCCAACGACGGCGTCGCCGTGGGCCTGGCTAGCACCGGGGGGCTGGCTAGTGTCAGCGACGAGGCCACGGCGAGCGTGCCCGCGACCAGCGCGGTTACAGCGAGGGAACGGAATTTACGCATGATGTTGAAAGTTCCTCTGTTATGCATGATGGTGAAAGTTCCTCTTTGGGTTCAGCTATGTCTTGCCACGGGACCGGTGTGCGCCGCTGGCCAGATACGTCACGGCAATAAAGGCGGCAATCAGCCCGAGATGCTCAAAAAACCCGTTCAATGCGATGAAACGTGCATTGCCAGAGAGACTCCAGAAATTGTTGGCGACCAGCATGGCAACGGCGGTCAGTGCGGACAGCCCGCCTGCGCCCAGCCAGACAAGCCGGTTGAAAACCACGCAGAAGGAGCCGCCCAGTTCGACGACAATCGCCAGCGTCGCCCACAGCGCCCCTGGATGCAGGCTGAAATGCTCCTGCTCCAGAATGGCGTCATGGAAATGCGCGAGCTTGTCGATACCCCCGATCAGATACGCAGACACGAGGGCGAGCCGCGCCAGCGGCAGCACCCACGACCGTGCCAGCAACGCGGCCACCCACGACGGATTTCCCTGTAGCGCGCCTGTCCTCACGTCAGACCGCCCAGCAGGAGCAGCCGAGCGCGCCCCAGAAGCCATGCAGGTCCGAGGTCGGCGCATTGGCCGTCCACGCGCGGGCATGCGCGTGACCGTGCACACCGCATGCCGTCGCACAACCACACGACGCCGCTGCGACCTGCTGCAGCGCCGCTTCGCCGTTGCCGCTCGCGTTCTTCCACCCGGCGAAACCACCAAAGCGACGCACCGGTGACCAGTCCGGCATCGCGGGCGGCGGTGCGCTGTCGTCGAACGACGCGAATTCGCCTGTGCCGTATACCACCTTGCCACCCACCACGGTCAGCAGCGACGTGGTATCGGCAATCTCGCCCTCAGCGCACGCAAAGAAGTCGCGGTCCGGGACGATCAGGTCTGCAAACTGACCTGCCTCGATCCGGCCTTTCTTGCCCTCCTCGTTCGAGAACCAGGTCACATTTTCGGTCCACATGCGCAGGGCTGTTTCGCGATCAAGGCAGTTCCGCTGCGGATACATCCGCAGACCACCCACCGTCTTGCCCGTCACCAGCCACGACAGCGATACCCAAGGGTTGTACGACGCGACCCGTGTTGCGTCCGTACCGGACGAAGTCCGGATTCCCTTCTCCAGCATCTTCGCAACCGGCGGCGTGGCCTCGGCGGCCTTCGCACCGTAGCGCTCTACAAAGTACTCTCCCTGGTACGCCATCCGGTGCTGCACCGCGACGCCACCACCCAGCGCAGCGACTCGGTCCATCGATTTCTCGGAAATCGTCTCGGCGTGATCGAAGAACCAGTTGATACCGGCAAGCGGCACGTCCCTGTTGACCTTCTCGAACACGTCGAGCGCGCGGCTTATCGTTTCGTCATAGGTCGCATGCATACGCCACGGCCAACGGTTCTCCGCCAGTACGCGCACGACTTCTTCCAGCTCTCCCTCCATCTGCGGGGGCATATCCGGACGTGCGACACGGAAGTCCTCGAAGTCCGCCGCCGAGAACACCAGATTCTCGCCTGCGCCGTTGTGGCGGAAGTAATCGTTACCCTGCTTGTACTTCGACGTCTTCGTCCAGTTCAGGAAGTCTTCCTTCTCCGCCTTCGGCTTCTGCGTGAACAGGTTGTATGCGAGACGGATCGTCAGTTGGCCCTCGTCGGACAGTTTCTGGATCACCTCGTAATCGTCCGGATAGTTCTGGGAGCCGCCGCCCGCGTCGATCGCACCGGTCACGCCCAACCGGTTAAGTTCGCGCATGAAGTGGCGTGTCGAATTCACCTGATAGTCGAACGGCAGCTTCGGACCCTTTGCCAGCGTCGCGTACAGGATCGATGCATTCGGCTGCGCGAGCAGCAGGCCGGTCGGATTGCCGGCGCTGTCTCGCACGATCTGTCCTCCCGGGGGCTCCGGCGTGTCCTTCGTGTAGCCCGCCACGCGCAGAGCCGCCGCATTCAGTAGCGCGCGATCGTACAAATGCAGAATGAACACGGGTGTATCGGGCGCAACCGCATTCAGCTCTTCGATCGTGGGCAAGCGTTTCTCGTCGAATTGATGCTCGGTGAATCCACCCACCACGCGCACCCATTGCGGCGCCGGAGTGACGGCAACCTGCTCGCGCAGCATGTCCATCGCGGTGGCAAGGGAGCGCACGCCATCCCAACGCAGCTCCATGTTGAAGTTCAGTCCGCCGCGAATGATGTGAATGTGGTTGTCGATCAGTCCGGGCAGTACTCTGCGCCCCGTCAGGTCGATCACCCGGGTTGATGACCCTGCGAGCGGCAGAACCTCGACGTCGCTGCCCACCGCAGCAAACTTGCCATCCTTGATCGCAACAGCCGTTGCCGTGGGGTTCGAACGATCCAGCGTCGTCACCCGGCCGTTGTAGAGGATCAGGTCCGGTTGAGTAATGGTAATGCTCATGAGTGTTCCTCCTCGTTGCCATCAAGCCCCCGGTCTGCCTGCAACACGGCATGACCCGACCGGGTGCTGGAAAGACGATCGGTTCCGCTCGCCTGATGCGATAGCGCCGGTGGCGTCGAATAACCCAACAACTGCCTCGCGGAAGGAATCGCCTGCTCGCCGATCAGCATGCCCAGCAGACCCAGCAGTGCGATAAGCGGAGGTGCTGGCGAACGTACATTGATCAGGCTATAGATAATGCCGACCAGGATGCCTGGCGCCCAGCGATAACAGATAGAGTTTCATTGGTCCTGCCCTGACGTTGAAATATCGGATTGAAGCGCGCCCGTCGCTCGAGTTAATTACGCAAAGGAGCGAGATCGACTGGCCGCATCCCCAATTGAAGATCACGTCAACCTACGATTTTTCACAGAAAAAATCGGATAACTGATTTAATTTCGCGGCGTTAATAATGTGATACATATCGTTATGCTAACTATAAAACAATCACCGTGTTGCTGATCGCTGTCACCGGCAAACCCGCACTTCGATTATCGCCACCGGCTCCACCCCGACGATAAATGACCAAGGCCGAGCGGGTATGACAAATCTTGTTCAGTGTCCCTCGGAACCGCCGAACATTGTCTTCGCATAGATCAGACCCAGTCCGTAACCGCCGCCATGCGCTACCGAGGTTTTAACTGTTTCATTGTAGGTTTCGGTCCGAGCCCAATCGCGTTGCAACTCGAGCAAATACTGCAGCGACGTCATCGGGCGTGCGCCCTGTTGGACGAGACGATCTAGCGCACGTTGATGCGCTTCGTCCGAAACATCGCCGCACGCATCAGTGATCACGTACACCTCAAACCCCTGATCAAGCGCTGAAAGCGCCGGCCCGACGATACAGACGCTGGTCCAGAGACCCGCCATCACGATGCGTGATTTTCCGATTTCATTTACGCGAGCTGTGATGCGCGGGTCCTCCCACATATTCATGTTAGTCCGATCGATCGCCGTCTGACCAGGAAATGTCGAGCTGATTTCTTCGAAAATCGGACCGGAGAAGACCTTTTCTGCGACAGTAGTCAGAATCGTCGACACGCTAAACTCGCGGGCCGCCTTCGCGACCAATGCGACATTGTTGCGCAGAAGAACCGCATCGATCGACTTCGTCGCGAATGCCATCTGCGACTGATGGTCGATCATTATCAGTGTGTGATCGTTAGGGGACAAAAGAGTCTTTCCGGGCTTCGCTTGTGCTTGGGTCATCTTCAATACTCCAGTCGATTGGGAATGCGCGAAATACTTCGATTGCGCGGTTTGTTGCAATCTCTCGCATGCGTTCTCGTGATGTCACATCCATTTCAGAATTCTCACGATACGCACGAACAGACGGTACACGAACGCAAGCCGGCGGATGATCTCGACGGCGGTCCACCTATTCATCAAGCCGCTCGTGCGTTGAGGAGAAGTTTGGATGACATCACCGGTATTAGCCAATTCGAAATACTTGCAAGGCCGATTACTAGCGCTAATCGATCCGACACGTGAAGCGAACCCCGTACTTATCGCGAGGTGCGCCCGGCTGGAGGTTCAATGCACGCAAGCGATACGCTTCTTCGGTAATCACTTCAACGAAATCGAAAATCAGCGAATCGCGCTCTTTCAAACGCGAGAACCATTTGAACCGACATCGGCTCCATGTCATTGATGAGCCGATAGTTGATTGTCTGCGGCAATGACGTGAACGGGTTGATCGCACCGGTCACTACTCCAGGTCTCTGTTCGATCAGCGTAGTTCCGGCTTGCGCCTGCAAGTTTTCGTAGACGAAATTTGCCCTGAGGCCGGTGCTTTAGAAATGCGCTACGGTCGATTGGTAGAGAGGAGCATTTGCCCGCGCGCCGAGGTGATCAGACGCTCAGCACAAGGTCGACAAGTTTGAGGCAGTCGACGTTCGCGAGTCGGTGGTGGCTGCGCATCAGCAGCGCACAGTTCGATTCGAGCAGAGGCTCCGTTAGAATCTCCGCATCGTTGAGCACGCTGCCTGCTGGCAAAGATAACCCCAATCGATGCAGCTTTTTTTAGCGCGGCGATTTGCTGCGCCGTGTTCATCTCGTGGCGCTCAACCGTGATGGCTAGATATAGCGCCCGAAACCGAATCAACACGAGCGGGATGAACGGCAGATTGGCATCTCCAATGTGGTCAACCGAGATCTTGAAACTCTGATAGCCCGCCGCTTCCCGAATAATCCGTAGCACCTGCTCTACCTGCCGGATGATGGCATCGACGCTGTCGCGTAGTGCTCGCTTGGCAGAGTCAACGTTACTCCACGCCGATCACGGTTGAGTAGGCGCACCTAAATGCTGCCTATCGACCGGAGGCGCGAGGCGCAGTAGCGCGGGTTTGCGCGCAACGCGCTTCTTCAGCCGCCAGATCGAGAAAGTCAAGTATCAGTGAATTGCGTTCGTTTGTGCGCGACAGCATCTGGACCGTTACGGGCTCGAGGCCGTTGATCTGCCGGTAGCGCAAAGTTTTTGGAAGCGACGAGAATAGGTATGTGGTGCCGATCATTGCGCCGAGCCCTTGTTCGATGAGCGTGACGCCAACTTGTACCTGCGTCGTTTCATAGATGAAGTTTGGCGTGAAGCCAGCTTGCTGGAACTGAGCAACCATCGAGTCATAAAGCGGCGCATTGACCGCACGTGCCGAGCCGATCAGTCGCTCCTGCGCAAGATCGCAAAGGTTCAGACAGTCGACGTTTGCCAGCCGGTGATCGCTGCGCATCAACAAGACCCAGTCTGCTTCGAACAGCGGCTGAACCAGTACGTCGTCGTTGTCTGGTGCAGTGTCGACCAATACGCCGAAGCCGATGTCGATATGTTTCTTGGTCAGCGCGGTGATCTGCTGCGCCGTGTTCATCTCGTGGCGCTCTATCGTTATGTCCGGATATAGTGCCTGCAGACGAATGAGCGCAGGCGGAATAAACGGCAGATTCGCGTACTCGACCAGACCGATAGAGAGCCTGGATTCTCGACTGCCTGCGGCATCTTGCGCTTCACGCAACGCGCGCTCAACCTGAGCGAAGATGGCGTCGGCGCTGTTCCGCAGAGCCTCGCCCGAAGCGGTCAGCGTCACGCCGCGCCGGTCGCGGTTCAGTAATTGCGCGCCCACCAGTTCTTCCAGTTTCGCAATCTGCTGGCTAAGCGCAGATTGCGTTATCGACGCGAGGTCGGCCGCCCGGCCGAAATGGAGTTCCCGCGCAAGAATCGAGAAGTAGCGCAGTTGACGCAATTCAATCGCTTTCATGTGGCTCTCGTGTCGAATGTCCGTTGCCAGTCCGGCAGATCGCTGCCGTCCACTGCTTGCGAGTATTGGCCAGGTGCGCCACGCCGACCCCGGCTACCGAACGTAGAATACGAACGAGGCGCGCCTCTCGCACTGTCGGCCTCGGCGACAGTCAAAGCTGCCGTTCGCCCCGACTAGTCCCCCATCGTCAGCTCAGTAACGGATTGTGTTGAAAAAGTCTGCCGACGTACGGATTGTTCGGTATCCTGGAAGACATCGATCGACGGGAGTGATTCGTCATGATGGGCGGCGAACAGCACAAACTTTTCTACTCTTCAACATGCGGATCATGAGCTCCGGATCAATCGCGGTGCGAGGCCGCGGTAGGGATCGATCTCGGGCCTGAGCAAGTGCGCCACAACGGTACCCGACAACGCACTCGCCTTCCCAGATTTCCGCAAATCGAGAGGTGCCGCTCGTAGCGGTCAGCTCTTCGCCTGCATTGTTTTCACAAGGGCGGCTGCGGAGGCGCCTTCGAGCGACAACCCATAGCCAACTTCCTGCACGATGCGTTGCTTCAAGGGCCAAATAAAGTGTACGCGCGTGTTGCGGCGTGCCACTTCCGGCGCTTTCAAATACTGCCTCGCCAATTCCTGTGCGCGGCCAAGCGCCTGGCCGTCTGGCACGACCTCAGCAACCACCCCCCACTCGCGTGCGACCGCCGCCGTAATCGGCTGCGCGTTGAGCAGGAAAGCTTCTGCCCGTCCCGCTCCCGCGCGATAGCTCCAGGTGGTAAAGATACCGTCGCCAGGCACGACACCCGCAGCATAGTGGCCCATGTCGTGAAAGGATGCGTCTTCTGCTGCCACGATGACGTTGGCCAGCAGAACATACTCCGAGTGGATATGGGCACGCCCCTCGATGGCCGCGATGACTGGCACGCGTATATTGGCGATGTTTTCCAGGACCTGAACGCCTTCGTCATGGATCTGGCTCCAAACGTCGGGATCGGAGACGTCCTTGAAAGATGCCCAGTCAACCCCGGTCATGAAGTCCCCGCCTGCACCCGTGAGGATGACGATCTTGTTCGCCCGGTCCTGCGAAATCCGGTAGAACGCATCAACAACCTCCGTGTGGGCCTCTGCCGTGAAAGTGAGCGGGCCGCCATTGCTATGGAATTGCACAACCAGCACGCCGTCCTCATCCCGCATCAACTTCAGGTTGCGGTAGGCAGTGAAATAGTTTTCCAGATTCGTTTGCATGATGTTCTCCTATGTCCGAACTGACTGAATTAGCCCTGCCAGTCTGCAGCGGGCCGACTTCACTAGATACTGTGGAAGGGCTTCTCACCAAGCCCCCTGGAGTAACGCGAGAGTTCGCCGCCTCGCTTTCGAAACACACACACAATTGACCGGACGCCTGGCCGGCAAGTACCTTGCCGAACCTTGCATGAGTCCCATCCGCGAGCTGGGAAAGGACCGGCGAGCGACAACCACTCCCGCCTGCTGCTCTGCGTCAGATGAAGAACCCAGCCAACGCGCGAGCCACTGCGACAGCGTCATTTTCCATGGGGATGTGGCCCGCCTTGGGAATCCGGACAAGCTGCGTGTTCGGGATCTCTTTGGCGAAGCGCTCCGCGTGCTCGACGAGCTGGAAGCTGTCGTCTTCGCCCCAGACGAGCAGCTTTGGCGTCTGCGACGCGCGAAGGCGCGGCAACAGCTCCATCGTGTAACGATTGTCCGCCGCACCGGCCAAGGCGATCCACGACCGTGCGACGCGCGGGTCCGTCCAAGGTTCGAGATACTCGGCCACTTCGCTTTCCGTTGTTGGCCTGGCCAGTGCCGTGAGGACTGACTTGCGACGGGCAGCAAGGATATCCTCCGTCGTCGTCGCAGCGGCCACCGCCGGATCGCGGAACCGGGCAACGCCGGGCACTGGCCACGAATCGAACATCACTGCATTGACGAGCGCCAGCTTGCTGACCTCTATCGTTCCATCGACCAGCACCTGCTGCGCAATGCCCCCGCCAATGTCGTGCCCTGCGACCCCCACCGGTCCCACGATACCGAGCGCATCCAGGAAGCGCGGCAGCCAACCCGCCAAAGCGGGAATCGAGGCATCCGCAATGGTCAGCTCGCCACCCGAGCGGCCGGAACCAGGGAAATCTACCGCGATGGGGCGTAATCCGGCAGCGGCCAGATCGCCGAGTACCGGCTGCCATACGCGGCTCCAATAGGTGCCGTGCAGCAACAACAAGACGGATCCTGCCGGGTCACCGGCGCTCAGGTAGCTGACCGGTACGCCATTCACGTCAACAGTTTTTCGTTCCATGGTGAAAATCCTCCGTTGCAGCCCGTTGTGCCGGGCGATCGAGGTGCGCGGCCTCCGCCGCGCATGGGGCACATCTTCGTTCGTGCTTTCGCGGCATCCGAAGCCCGCAGATAACGAATACGCTTAACGAATGAACTGCTTTACGTAGTCGGCGCCGAGGCCGATCTCTTCGTAATGCCTGCGAGCCGCTTCGATTTTCGTGAACACATCTTCGTATCCCACTGCTGTGCCTTGGGGATCGACGTAGGTGTACCCGCCCGTAACATGGAACCACGTGATCATCTCAGTTACGTCCTCGGGCACGTACAGGGTGTGCGTCTCGCCTGCCGGCTCGTGTGCGTAGCCACCCTGCTCCGCAACCCAGTCGTGCTCGAGGTAATACCATCTGCCTCGCAGAACGATCGCGTGGACAGGCCCGGTATGACGGTGACGCGAGAGCACGCCGGACTGGCGCACTCTAAGTAGATTGACGTAGTAGCCCTGGCTGGCGCTGAGAAGCAGCGGCTTGAACGAAACAGTCGGCGTCATCGGCACCCAAAGGTTATCGTCCTCCAGCCATTTATCGAGTATGCCCAAGTGCACGATGTCGGGTGACATGTCAGGCGGTTGAGGCAGCTGATAAGGGATAGCACGCTCATCAGGCTTTCTTGCAGTTGTGTTGGTCATGTTACGAGACCTCCAGAAGATATCGACGCATCGAGCGCACGGGTCAGGCGGCGGACTTTACCGGCTTCGTCCACTCGTTGCCCTTCATGAACGGGTCGTACTGCGTATGTACGATGTGGTTCGTATAGTTGCTCATGACCTTCGTGGCAACGCCGAGTATCACTTCAAGCACATTCTGGCGCGTGAAGCCGGCGGCGAGAAATGCCTCGACATCCGCATCAGAAGCAAAGCCGCGTTCGCGTACGACAATCGTCGTGAAGCGATGCAGGGCTTCAAGCTTCGGATCAGGCAGCGGCTCTCCATCGCGCAGCGCGGCGATGACAGCGGGATCCATCTTGATCATCCGGGCAAGTGCCGAATGGCCGGCCATACAGTAATGGCAATTGTTTTCGAAGTTCGAGGTCAGGTAGACGACCTGCTGCTCATGCGAGGTAAGCGTACTCCTGGCAAAGAGGTCCCAGAGGGCGGAGTAGCCGGCAAGGAGCTCAGGCGATTCGGCCATGTGAGACTGGAGATTCGGCACAAAGCCAAAGGTCTTTTTCGCGTCTTCCAGGGCGGGTTTCGAAGCGGCCGGTGCGGTCTCAATGGTGTATGACGGGAACGTGCTCATGATCTTCTCCAAACGGGAAATTCGTGGTGAGCAGATGATGCGCGCGGCGTCACGCTGGTAGAAGACCCTCGATACGCATAACATCCATTCCAGGCAGGCATACGACGTCTAACGCCCCCGCCACGCCTGATGTCAGACTGCGCCAGGACGCGGTAGCACATTGAGAAAGGTTGGCTCCAAGCCAGCGCTCCGGAGAAAAATGGGTGGTCTCACCGTCCGGGAACAGAATGGCAGATATCGTCAGCAGTATGCGGATATTCGTCCGCGTGGTCGAAACCGGATCCTTCACCGCCGTCGTGAAAGAAAACAACGTGACGGCTGCGCAGGTTTCGCGCGCAGTCACGGCGCTGGAGCAGCAGTTGCAGACCGTCGTGCTGCATCGCACGACGCGACACCTCTCTGTCACCGAACCCGGTGGACGCTTCTACGAGCGCGCCAAGGCGATTCTCGCAGCCATCGACTCGGCAACCGACGAGGCTCGCAGCGCAGATTTCGCGGCGGCCGAGACGCGTGGCCGCGTGGTCGGCACGATCATGAGCGGGCTGGTGCTCGGCATTCTGCTCTCGCGTCCGATCTCGAGCTTCATCGCCGCGCAGTTCGGGTGGCGCGCGGTATTCGGCTTCGGCGCAGTCGTGATGACGCTCGTCACGGTGCTGCTGGCACTGACGCTACCGGGCCTCGGCGTGTTCGGGCTCGTCGGCACCGGCGTGCTGCTCGACTTTGCGGTGCAGATGAACCTGGTCCTGGGACAGCGCGAAATTTACCTGCTCGATCCGAAGAGCCGCAACCGTCTGAACTCGATCTACATGACGAGCGTCTTCGTCGGCGGCGCCGCCGGCTCCGCAATCGCGAGCACGCTGTACAGGCACGGCGGCTGGACTTGGGTCGGGGTCGTCGGCATGCTGTTCCCGCTGCTCGCACTCAGCCGATTTCTGTTTGCCGGAAAGCCCGCGCAATGAATAACGACCTCGTTCGAGCGCTACGCAAGGTGCGAGGCCGCGCGTCTGCCCGGTAGCGGTCCTCGTAGCGGGCTGCGCCGCAACGATGCAGGCTTTGCCCGAGGCGCCGCGTGTCGCAAAAGAGATCGGCATCCGGCAATCCATGCCAGCGAGGAAAGCCGGTTATGCCCGTGACGGCATGCTGTGGGCCGCCGCTTGCCGCGATGATGAAGGCGATCCCGGGGCGATCAATCGGCGACAGGAACGGCGACATGAAGGTAGTGGTGGCGAGCGCATCCGGACCAAACGGAAACGGATATGGCCAGTCTCTGGCCTTCTCGGGCGATGGCGCGCCGCTCTGCGGGTTCAGCGACGACGTTGCCGCGTTTCCTCCCGGCCTCGACGGCGTTGGCACGCCGATCCTGAAGCGCGGCATCGCGCCTCTTCCACGTGGCTCCGCGTTTGCTTCCCACGACACGCTGATCCTGGCGTAGGGCGTGTGACCCGACGACGACGGCGCGCCGCATTGCGCAGAGCGCGCGGCGCGTCGTCGGCAAATGGAGTATTTCGCGCGGGCCGGCACGCCCACGGGCTGCGGCCCTTCACTTCTGCGCCTTGCCCCAGTACACGCCATCAGCCCGTATCGTCGTTCGATCGAGAATGCGATGCTGATCCACCGAGATCGGCGTAGCCCGGTGGGCAACCCGGAAGTTGTCGGCAATGATGACGTCGCCTTCGCGCCAGTAATGGACGTAAGCGGCACCTGCGCGGGAAAGGTGATCGTTCAGATCGGTCCGCAATGCCATGAACTGTTCAGGCGTATAGCCCACGACGCCGCCGGTAAGGCCGACATTGAAATAGATCGACGGCTCGCGTGTCACAGGATGCCGCATGACGAGCGGATGTCTTATCCCGTTTCGATGCAGCGTGATGAGACCATCGATCGCGGGCTTCCTCTCATCGGGCAAGGCCCTGTACGCCTCCCGCAGATCGGCAAAAAGCGTCTCGCCGCCAGTGGCCGGTTGCGCGACCAGATACCAGATCGAGATAGGCGTGGCTTCTGCACGGAACGAGCCGTCGGAATGCCAGTAGCGACCGACGTTCGTATGGCCTTTAGCGGGGTGGCTGGCCACACGAAAGATTTGCGGATATTCGGCCAACTGCCCTTCGCCCGACGGAAACGTCTCGAGCGTGCCAAAGACCTCCGAGATCCTGACCTGCCCTGCAGGCGAAAGCTTCTGATTCCGGATGACCAGCAAGCCGTGCTCGAGAAGCGCCGTATGTAACCGATCCACATCGTCTTGCGTCAACGAGGTCAGATCGACCTCATCGACGTGCGCGCCAAAGCCCATATTCATTGCCCTGAACTTCATCGTTCCTCCGATTGTGCTAGCCGTTCCAGGCCTCTGCCGTTTGAATGCAGCCCTGAGCCGACGCAGAACATGCTAGCGAGGAGCAGGTCAGCGAGGTAGTGCCGGGCGCGGCATAAGATTCATTCCAGCAGGCAATGCCGCTCTACCGGGCCGGGCTTCCACCTCAACGGCGCTGGCGCCTCACTCGCCACCTTCGACGATGAAAACGCGGTACTCGGCTCCGGCATGCCGATGCGTTGCCGATGTCATCGCGTGAAGCGAAACACTCCTCACCCGCTACAACGTGCTGCCAATTTCCTTGTGATGCGCCAGGCCGATTGCGGTCGGAAACAACTTGCGGTTGACCCGCCGAAATGCGAGTGGATGGCGTCGATTCATCGACGGAATCGGGTTGGTACTGCGTTTTACCCGCAGAACAGCGCGCCCGAACTCAAGGGCGACGGGGTCAACGGCCACTGCGCCGCCCTTGGCCTGCAAACACATTCAGGCCGCGACTTCTTCAGGCAGCGATTTGTAGTCGGTGTAGCCCCGCGCGTCGCCACCGTAGAACGTCGAGCGATCGTATCGATTGAGCGGCGCGCCAGTACGCAGTCGCTCCGGAAGATCGGGGTTCGAAATGAACATCCGGCCGAAGGCAACGAGATCCGCATGGCCATCGACAACGATCTGCTCAGCGCTCTCACCGGTGAAACCGCCGGCGGCAATGATCGTGCCCTTGTAGATTCGGCGAATGTCCTTCGAAGAGACGTCCGCGTCGGTCGTCTCCTTCTCCACAATGCCGCGAATGCGCGGTTCGATCACGTGGACGTATGCGAGGTCATACTCATTGAGCCGGCCCGCCACATAGCCGAACGTCGCATGCGGATTGCTATCGGACATGGTGCCGTAAACGCCGCTCGGCGAAAGACGGACGGCCACGCGAGCGGGACCCCACACGGAAACGACTGCATCGAGCGTATCGAATAGGAAACGAGCGCGGTTCTCGATCGAGCCGCCGTACTCGTCACTGCGATGGTTCGTGCCGTCGAGCAGGAACTGCTCGAACAGGTAGCCGTTGGCACCGTGGAGCTCAACGCCGTCGAAGCCGGCCTGCTTTGCGAGTTCAGCGCTGCGACGGAATTGCTCGACGATAACGGGGATTTCCGCGGTCTCGAGGGGGCGAGGCACGATCAGTTCCGCCTCGCTGACCTGGCCGCTCTCGTCGCGAATCGCAGCATGCTCGAGCGAACGCAACGGCGACGGGGCGACGGGTGTGACCCCGCCAGTGTTGGCAGGATGCGCCTGACGGCCCGCGTGCCACATCTGCAGAAAGATGCGTGCTCCCTTGGCATGAACGGCATCGATCACGCGCTTCCAGCCCTTGACTTGTTCCTCGGTGTAGATCCCGGGCGCATCGACGTAAGCGATGCCGAGCTGGGACACGGCCGTCGCGTCGGTAATGAGCAGGCCACCGTCCGTCGCACGCTGTGCGTAGTACTCCACCATGAGATCACCCGGGACATTGCTCGGCTCGGTACGCATTCTCGTAAGCGGCGCGAGAACTACACGGTGTTGCAGATCGAAATGTCCGACTTTCGTACGACTGAAGAGCTTGCTCATGACGTCATCCTCGAAGAGTGTTGGGTGTCGCTATCTTGGCCGCAAGCGTCCATGTGCAGTAGAGGCCGCGAGGCAATAGCTATCATTCCGGAGTGGAATGGCAGCACATCCGGGTCAGGGCGATCCGGAACGGCACGGAGCATGAGGGACACGCACACCAAGCTTCGACGTTGTTCTCACGCATCCCGAATGAGACGAATGCATGTTGCGCGTCGGCGGTTGCCTCGAGCGAATCGTTAAACTTTGCGCGACTTATGAGGCTGAAATGAATAGGCTCACTTCGGCATGGAAAAGCAAAACTAGCGGAAGACAATAATTCGCAGAAAGTTGATTCGAATACAACACGAACGTCCGCACGCGCTGACCTCCAGCCATTGGCGCTCGCGAACGCCCGATGTCGGCGGGGCAGCCGACGTTCGGACGTCCCTGAGAGTTCGCTAACGAGCGTCCGCAGTTGGCCGAAGAACGAAACCGCTCGCGCGGTAGGGGGCTCCGGCCAGCGTGTGTGGTTCATGGGAGGTCCGCCGCGCGGTTCCGTATGTTGGCGAATGAGGCAATCCGCCTCGCTCTCCAGCAGGAGCCGAATCATGACCTCCTCACAGGCAAACGCCAGTCCACTGCGCCAGCGCATGACCGACGACATGCGCATGCGCCAGCTTTCGCCGAAGACGCAGGACACCTATCTGCGCATCGTGCGCGAATTTGCCCGGTTTCTCGGGCGCTCACCGGACACGGCCACCGTCGAGGACCTGCGGCGCTACCAGCTGCATCTGGTCGATCACGGCACCTCGCCCGTGTCCTTGAACCACGCCATTACCGGCCTGAAGTTCTTCTTCGAGGTTACGCTCGACCGGCCCGACCTGATGGTCAGGATGCACCCGGTGCGCGTGCCCCGCACACTGCCCGTCGTGCTCAGCCCCGATGAAGTGCGCCGTCTCATCGAGGCGGCCGGCAACCTCAAACACCAGACCGCGCTGTCGGTCGCCTACGGTGCCGGACTGCGCGCAAGCGAAGTGG